>JAEKMC010000062.1 GCA_019508115.1 Sphingomonas sp. | reverse complement strand
CTCAAACCGCACCTCGGGGCTCACCGGCCAGAATGGCCCGATGCTCGGTCATGCCGTCGCCCGCCAACCCGCGTCAATGCTGGCGATGCGGCCTATAGGGCTACGACTTCGCCACGGGGTTGATGCTCTTGGCAATGCGATTGGGAGCAGTCTGGCGGAGCCCAGTTCCAATACGGGGAGCAGGCCGCTGACGTTCTCGCAAGACGTTGCCGCCAGGGAGGCCGCAGCAGATCCGTACGGACTGGCCGACTTCACGGTCAGGACCAGCAGCGGCTCGTTTGTGAAAACTGCCTACAACCCCGACGCTGGTCGCAGCGCATCTGACATCGAGCTGGACCGCTTGGTCGTCGGTGACCGATTGGCGGCATCGGCAGCGCCGCAACCCGTAGACGCTGTTCTCCCCGACGCTTACTTGGCACGCGACGGCTCCGGACACCCCATGCCGCAAGAGCCCGTCGTTATCACAGGCCAATCGACACTTGGAAAGATCACTGCGGACCCCGGTTACATCGCCAATATGCGCAACATCTTTACGAGCGACATCGCGGTGGGTGCCAAGTTGAGCATGGGCTGGGGCATGACCAAGTACGCCTTCCGTGGATCCGATGCGGCACAAGGCACGGTGCAGGTCGTCGGCGGGGGGCTGGAGGTGGTAGGGGCTGTTGGGCTTACCTCGACGGGTGTGGGCACTGCGGTGGCCGTGCCGCTGGCCTTCCACGGTGGCGACAACATTGGGACGGGCTTGCGCCGCATCTTTGGTAGTGGGAACGGCACCACGTTGACGTATCAGGGCACATATGACCTCACGGGCTCGCGCGAGATTGCTCAGGGCGTCGATCAAGGCATCCCGTTCTTGGGTGGCGTTGCCTCGTTAGGCCAAGGGCTGCGCTTGGCAGAAAACAGTGTCCTCAGCAACACCTCGTATCGCGCTCTGAACGTTGCCGATGCACGAGCTCTGGAAGGCGGCATGGGGCTCTCCGGTAAAGCGCCCAACGGCAATTGGACTGCCGTTGAACATGTGCTGAACGCAGGCCCTGGTCGCGGAGGTGCACAGATGAACAGCCCGTGGATCTCGACCACGCGCGATCTCAGTGTGGCAGTTGAGGGATATAGCGGTGGAAACGGCTTGGTTGCGGTGAATCTCAGTCGTGTGCCGGCGGCCAACCAAGTTGAGGTTTGGCAGAACGTCGCTCGAACGAACTTGTCCGACTCACTGGCCTACCATCGCGCCATCTGGGCGCAGGAAGTGTCTGTGTACCAATCGATCCCCGCGCAGGCCATCTACAGCCCACTTGCGCCGCTGAGCCAAGTCCCCTTGTCCCCCATCGTGGCTCGGAGCTTGCTGACGGGCGGGGTCAGTACGTTTAGATTCGGAGATGGCAACTGATGAGCAGCATTGAAGGTGTAGCAGCAGAGCTACGGAGTAGCTCTTCGGAGTTGATTACGGCCCTGCAGTCCACGAAGGAAATCAAACAGCATGCCTTTGAACGCCTGGACCAAGCATCTAGAGAGTTGGCGCGCCTGTTAAAGGGGGCAGATCAACTGCCCCGCCAGATCGTGAACGACCTCTACCTCGCGGCCAAGATTCTTGAGAACGAAGCCCCATACTCGAAAGACAGCGCGCGTGTTGGACAGATGGCATCCGCGCTCTTCATGACCTTCGATCTCATCCTTCTTGGTGAGTCCCACGATGATCGTCGCTCAGGTGTGCCTCGGGCTCGATAGGAGCAACTGGGCTCGGGGGGCGGGTCTTGAACTGAACCCCGAGGGCGTTGACCACACCCGTGGTCAGCCACCCCTGCAAACTCCTTCCCCAATGCCGCTTCCGCAGCGTGACTGGCCTTCGAGCCGTACACCGCCGTGGCAAACTAGCAGCGCAAGACAACGAGCTGCCGTCAAGCAGCAACCTGACCACCGTGGCCCTAGCTAGGGCCGTGGTGACTCAGCCCCACGCTGAGCCCTTCGGGGCGATGCTCAACAGCCGCGCTTCGTCGCGGCCTGTCAAACAGCCCTTCGGGGCGCCGCCAGGCCCAGCCCTGGCGCAACAAGTCCCCCGCCGTGGGGCGACTGGGTGTGCATAGCCGCATCCGGTGACCGACAGGAAAGGTCCGCCCCCAAGGGCGCCCGACCCCGTCGGCCACAAGTCGCTCACGACGCTGGACCTCCACCCGCGAACCTCCGCCCGGCGCTTCGGCTGCTGCGGCACGAGTTCGCTCCCAACGGCCGATCCCCTCGGCCTCTGAATGCCCGGGCCGCTGGCCTGCGCACTCTCAAACGCGTGCCCCCCCCTCCGCACGCCCGGCCACATCGCCACAATACGGTCAACCTGCTCGCATCATCATGACCTCCCCGATCTTCCCCCTCGCCCACGCGCTGCGCCTGCTCAAGGTCGAGTTGGCGCAGGCCCGCGAGACGCGATCCGGGACCAAGGCCGCAAGCCTCGCGCACAGCCCCGGCGCCCAGGCCGGCGCGACCGAGCCCGCTGCCGTCTCGGCCCTACAAGGCCTGCGCACCAAACTCCAGGCCACCCGCGCCCAGGGCGGCAGTCTGGCCCCGGCCAAAGCGCTGCGCCTATTCGTCGAAGCCGCGCTGCTGGACGAGCTGGGCAGCGCGCTGCAACTCGACCCCGCGCTGAGTGATCTGGTGGAGCGCACCTGCCGAGCCATCGAGCAGGACACCGGCAGCGCCGCCTTGCTTGCCGACGCCCTGCAGGAACTACAAGCCCTGGCCGACTGAACCGAGACAGCACCCAGACCGTCAGCCGATCACGCTACTGCCGTGAAGCTGCCGCAGCCGCTCCCGCAGGCGCCGCAGCGCGGCATGGTGCAACTGCGAAATGCGCCCCTTAGTCAGCCCCATGCCGGCGGCGATGTCGTCGAAGGGCTGCTGCTGGAAGTAGTGCCGAAAGATGACCCGGCGCTCGGCCTCGGGCAGCTGCTCGCTCAGCTCGGTCAGTTGGCCGCGCAACTAGGCCAGCTCGACGCAGCCACGAGCGTCATCGGGCTGAAAGACGTCATCGAATAGAGTCTGACCCCTAAGGCCGGCATGGCACTAATCCCGCATTTGGGCGTCTGGGTCCGCCCAGACTTGGCCACACAATCGCGCCCCGGGCCGACGCCGGCCCGATGACCGCGGCACGCCACACCATGTCCGACACCCTCAAATCCCTATCACAGGGCGAGTTGCTCGCCCTGGCACTGGAATCCTCGCGCCGAGAGGATTCCGGCCACGCACTGGCCTATCTCAAGGAGGCTAGCAGCCGCCCGGACGCGTCGCCCCAGGCCCTCTTCATGCTTGGTAGCGAATATGCGCAGTTGGGGCTGATGGAGGATGCCAAGGCGAGCATGGCGCGGGCTGCCGAAGTTGGGCCTGACTTTGTCATCGCGCGCTTTCAGCTCGGCATGCTTCACGTCACATCGGGGGAGATCGACGCCGCAAAAGCGGCGTGGGCGCCCCTGGCTTCGCTGGCCGCCAACCATCCTCAGGCGTATTTGGTGTCTTTCCACCGAGGCATGTTGCATCTTGTGGCCGATGAGTTCGATGCCGCGCTGACTGAACTCAATACCGGCCTGACGCAGAACCAGGAAAACGAGGCGCTGAATACCGACATGCGACGGGTGATCGATGCCATCGAGCATCTGCCCGGTCGCTCGCCCGGAGCTCCGGTAGCCGTGCCTCAACCCGAAGGCGCTCCCACGGTTGCACCGGCGCAGGATGCCGACGTTGAGCCCAGCCATTTGTTCATCACTGCCTATACCCACCGTGGAAAGCCGCACTAACAACACCGCCGAACAGGCGGCGCTTCAGGCCCGTTTGGGCCGCTTGCAGGGTTACCTTTCCGGGGATGCGCACAACGCTCACCTGCTGGGCGATGTGGCCGACTTGCAGCTGCAATTGGGCCGCTGGGACGACGCCAAGGCCACGCTGGCGCAGCTTCTGGATTTGGTTCCCGAGGATGCCCAGGCGCGCTACCGGCTGGCGGTCGCCGAGCGCGCCCTTGGCCAGGCCGAAGTGGCGCAACTTCTCCTTGCGGCACTCGTGGGGGAGGGGCATGCCCACCCGGCCGTTCTGCAGGAGCTGGCCCGTAGCGAGGCGCAATTGGGGCGTTGGGACGCCGTCGTGAAGACGCTGGCTCCGCTGGATGCGACCGCACTGTCCACGGAAGAAGGCGATACGGTGCGACTGCTCCGCGTGCGGGCTCTGCATCACTTGGGTGATTTGCAGTCTGGCTTGGCTGAAGCGCAAACTTGGCGCCAGGCTCGTGGCCCGAACCTGCCGACCATCGGCCTGGCTGCGTTGGCCACATTGCATCTGGATGCCGAGCAACTGGACGCCGCGGCTGAGCTTGTGGCCAGCGCGGCGCCCGATCAGCTGGCAAGCAACGCTGAACTGGCGACTGCGGCCGGCTTCATCGAACTGTCACGAGGTCGTGCAGATTCGGCTAAGGCCTTGCTCAGCCAAGGGGCTCATCAGCAACCGGCGCTGGGTCGTGCTCACCTCGGGTTGGGTCTGGCCGCGGCCTATACCGGGGACTTGAGCGGCGCGGTGGCTGCACTGAAGGCGGCCACCGTCGCGACACCAAGCCACCTCGGCAGTTGGCACGCGTTGGCATGGATGCAGATGCTGAATCAGGACCTGATCGGCGCCGAGGCCAGCTTGCAGGCTGCGTTGGCGCAGGATGCCAATTTTGGCGAAACCCATGGAGGCCTGGCCTTGCTTGCCGCCCTGCGCGGCGACCGCGAAGCTGCGGAGCGCCATCTGCGCACCGGCACACGACTGGATCCACAGGGCGTCAATGTCACGGTGGCGCGAGTAGCCTTGCAGCAGGGTGGGGGGCAACTTGACTCGCGCGTGCTCGGACCTGCTCTCCAGCGGTTCATGGGCCTGGCGACCACACAGAGCCCGACGATGCAAAGCCTGATGGCGCGCATGATGCCGCGCTCGCGCTAACGTCCGCTGCTCGAAACCAAGGGATTGCGCCAACCCTGAATAAGTAACAAACCCCCTGAGGCACGGGGGCGGCGGCACTAAACCGGCCGCATGTTCGTTGGAACAATCGCGCCTTCCAGTTCACGGGAGCTGGAAGAGTCCAAATAAAAAGACATCAAGGCCAGGGAGGTCGGCGTCATGTCGCCGGATGTATCGCTTCACCTTTTCGCGCAATTGCTATGGCAGGCACTCGTCGTGTCGGCGCCGCTGCTATTGACCGTGCTGATCGTGGGACTGATCGTGAGCATCTTCCAGGTGGTCACGCAGATCCAGGAGATGTCGCTCACCTTCATCCCGAAGCTGCTGGCCAGCGTCGCCGTGCTCGTGTTGGCCGGCCCTTGGATGTTGGGTCAACTGACGGCCTACAGCAGTGCGCTCATCCGGGCGATTCCGCGCCTGGTCTAGGTCAGATCGATGCCGCAGTTCGACCTTTCCTGGGCCGTCGCCACGGTGCTGCTGTGGACTCGCCTCGGCACGCTGCTGGCGCTGAGCCCGCTTGCACAGGCTGCGAAAGCACCACCCGCATTCTGGGTGCTGTTCACGCTGGCACTGTCCGGCGCGCTGTGCGGCGCCTTGAGCTTGCGTGCCACGGCTCCCGCTGGATTGGGGGCCTTCACACTGCAGATGCTCAGTGAAGCCACGCTGGGCGCGCTGCTGGGCCTGTCGTTGCATGCAGCCTTCGCAGTGCTGCAGATCGCAGGACGACTGCTGGACCTGCAGATGGGCTTCGGCATGGCGACGGTGCTGGACCCAGTGACACGGGCCAATGCGCCGATGATCGGCGTGGCCTTGTCGATGCTGGGGCTGAGCGTGTTTTTCGCTAGCGAAGGGCATCAAGCGCTGCTGCGCGGCATCGCGCAGACAGCGCGATGGGTGCCTCCGGGCGCCATCTGGCAATTGCCAAACGCGGTCCAGTTGCTGAAGGTGACGGGCTCGATGTTCAGCCTGGCCATCGTGGTGATGGCGCCGGCACTCTTTCTGTTGCTGCTTCTCGAGCTAGTACTGGACTTCATGTCGCGCGTGCTGCCGCAGATGAACGTGATGTTCGTTGGCATGCCGGTCAAGGTGATGGTCGGGCTGGGCATGCTGGCCGTGGCGGCGCCAGGCATGGCGCCGGTGCTGAGGCGGGTCTACGCCTCTGTGTTCCTGTTCTGGCAGGAGCTGGCGCCATGAGTCGTGAACAGGATCTGGATCGCAATCAGCAGGCCACGCCCTACAAGCTGGAGGAGGCGCGCAAGCGCGGACAGATCGCACGCAGCCCGGATGCTGCCACTCTGGCCGTCCTCGTCGCGGCCATGCTGATGGTCTACGCCACGCTGCCAACCGCCCTGCGCGGCATGGCGTCGCTGCTGGCGAAGAGTCTCTCAGGCGTTCCGGCGATGACGGGCGATCCAGCGGCCGCCGCGAGCTTCATCGGTCAGCAACTGCGCCAAGCACTCGGAGTGATGGCGCCGCTGCTGTTCGCGGTGGCGGTGTGCAGCGTGCTGGTCGGACTGCTGCAGAGCGGCGGATTGATTTTCTCTACCGAGCCACTCAAGCCGGACTTCACGCGTCTGAATCCCGTCCAGGGGCTCAAGAAGCTTTTCTCCGTGCGCCTGCTGTACGAAGCGATCAAGAACTCGCTGAAGCTGCTGGCCATGGCAGGTGTGGCTTATCTCGCGCTGCACGCCCTATTGCCGCACGCACTGCAGTTGCTGGGTCTACCGGGAAAAGCGCTGCTGTTCCGGTTGACGGACTCCGTGGGCGGGTTGATGGCCAAGCTCTGCGCGGTGCTGTTCGCCTTCATGCTGGTGGACCTGCTCTTCTCGCGCTGGGACTTCTTGCGCAACCTGCGCATGAGCCGGCGCGAGGTCGAGGACGAGCACAAGAACCGCGAAGGCGATCCGCGCATCCGCAATCGGCAGCGCGAGATCCGCCTGCAGTTTCTGAAGGCGGCCCGCGCCGTGCGCAAGGTGCCTGAGGCGCAGGTCGTGATCACGAATCCGACGCATGTGGCCATCGCGCTGAAGTACGAGCATGGCGTGACGCCCGCGCCGCTGGTCGTGGCCAAAGGCGCAGGTGTGCTTGCCAGGCAGATCCGCCGCGCCGCCAACAAGGCCGGCGTGCCCATCGTGCACAGCCCGCGCCTGGCTCGGGCGCTGTACAAGGAGGTGGCGCAGGACGGGTATGTGCCCGAAGCCTGGTATCCACCCGTGGCGCGCATCCTGGTGTGGCTGCGCAGCCTGCGCGAGGCACGCCAGATGAAGGGCGCCGCATGAACACGCTGCGCCAACTCTTCGGTCGGCATGCCGACATCCTGCTTGTCGCGATCGTGCTGGGCGTGCTGACGGTACTGTTCGCGCCGGTGCCTGCAGGGCTGCTGGACTTCCTGATCCTGTCCAACATCGGCTTTGCGCTCACGCTGCTGATGCTGACGTTCTACATGCACCGGCCAGTGGAGTTCTCGACCTTTCCGTCGCTGCTGCTGATCGCGACGCTGTTCCGGCTGGCGCTCAACGTGGCCGCGACACGGCTCATCCTGACGGATGCAAGCGCCGGCCAGGTCATCGCCGCCGTAGGGTCCTACGTCGTTGCCGGCAACTTCGTCATCGGCTTGATCGTGTTTTTGATCCTGGTCGTCGTGCAGTACGTCGTCGTCACCAACGGTGCACAGCGCGTGTCGGAGGTGGCGGCGCGCTTCACGCTGGACAGCATGCCAGGCCAGCAAATGAGCATCGATGCGGACCTGAACATGGGCTTCATCGACCAGGCCGAGGCGCAGCGCCGCCGCAAGACGCTGGAGCGGCAGGCCGCTTTCTACGGCGCGGACGGTGGGCGACGGCATCGTCACGCAGATCCCGGCGCTCGTGATCTCGGTGGGCACCGGCATCATCGTGACACGCTCTGCTTCGGACAACAGCCTCAGCGCCGAGGTGATGAAGCAGCTGACAAGCTTCCCGAAGGCCATCTGGCTGGTGGTCGCGGCGCTGACGGTGATGCTGATGCTGCCGGGCATTCCCACGATTCCGGTGCTCACGGTGATCGTCGTGCCTGCCGAAACCGAAGAGAAGCCGCAAGGCCAGGATCTTCTGCCGCGTGTGCATGCCATAGAAGTGCGCATCGGCAGCGCCCTGGCATCTTCCGCACAAGGCGAGGACTCCGTGCTGATGCAGCGCATCGCCGCGCTGCGCAAACAATTCGCGCAGGACTTCGGGCTGTTGCTGCCATCGGTCCGCTTCGTCAACGAGGCGCGCTTGGCCGCCAATGCCTACGAGCTGGCCATCTACGGCGTCGTGTACGGTAAGGGCGAGCTGCATGAAGACCGGTTGCTGGCCATCCATCCGAGCGGCGACACCAAGCATATCAAGGGCATAGAGACGCGTGAACCGACTTATGGCCTGCCCGCAGTGTGGATCGAAGAGGCCGAGCGAGAGCGCGCCCGCGCCGCGCGTTACACGCTCGTCGATACGCCCACTGTGTTCATCACGCACGTCGGCGAGACGCTGCGCCAGCACTGTGCCAACCTTGTCACGCGCGCCGAAACGGACCGTCTGCTGAACCGCGTTCGCGAAGCGCAGCCGGGGCTGGTGGAAGAGGTCGTTCCCACGGTGCTGGGTGTGGTCGACGTGCAGAAGGTTTTCCAGGCCTTGCTGCGCGAGAAGGTCAGCTTGGTGCACGTCGAATCAGTCATCGAGACGCTGGCGGATGCTGGGCGCAACACCAAGGATGCGCAACTGCTGACCGAGGCCGTGCGCCAGCGCCTGGGTGCAGCCATCTGCCAGCAACTGATGGGGGAGGCTCAGTCCCTGCAGGTGCTGACGCTGGACCCGGAGGTCGAGCGGCGGCTGCGCCAGAGCACCCAGGCCGACTCCGCCACCGATCCCCGCTTCATCGAGCAGTTGCTGACCCGCGCCGTGGCGCTGGCGGAGCAGATGGTCCGCAGCAACCTGCTGCCCGTGCTGCTGTGCGCGCCGGATCTGCGACGGCATTTGCGCAGTCTCACCGAACGCGCACTGCCGCACATGCGCGTCATCGCCGTCACCGAGGTACCGAACCTGATCCCCCTCAAGGCATTTGGCAGCCTCAACTTGCCCACCCAGGAAGGCACTGCATGAACACGCTGGAGATTGCCGCAATCGGCCTGCGTCAGGACTTGGATCGGCTCAAGCTGATCAGCCAGAACGTCGCGAACATCAGCACGCCGGGCTACAAGCGCCAGCTCGCGGTGCAGCGCCCTTTCGCCGACTCACTGGCGCTCGCGGCGGACCTCGCCGTCAGCACCGACGCCCGCGCGGGAAAACTGAATTCGACAGGGCAGCCGCTCGACGTAGCGCTGCCTGAAGGCCGCTACCTGCTGCTTGAACTGGCAGACGGCAGCCAGGCCTTGACGCGCCAAGGCGCCCTGCAGTTCGACCCGTCCGGCGAACTCCGCACCGTCAGCGGCCACCAAGTGATGGGCACACGCGGCGCCGTCAGCGTGCGCGCGGACCAGCGCACTGGCCTTGAGATCGACGCACAAGGTCAACTCAAGGTGCAAGGCCAGGTGCTGGAGGTGCTGCGCCTCGTCAGTGTGAAGACCGGCCAGCCGCTTCGGCCGCTGGGTGAGGGCCTCTATGCCGCGGACAGCGGCCAGTGGGATGCCGAATCGCCCACGACCGGTGTGAAGGCCGGCCACCTGGAGCAATCGAACGTCGTGCCCAGCCAGGAGATGGTCAACCTGATGACGACCACGCGGCACGCGGAAACCATGGTTCGTCTGTTCCAGGCGGCCGACGACATGCAGGCCACGGCCATCCGTCGCCTGGGCGAAGGCACTTGATATGAACGACGCGCTCTACATCGCGGCCACGGGCATGAAAGCCCAGACCGCCCAACTCGACAGCATTGCCAACAACGTGGCCAATGCCAGCACGCCGGGCTTCAAGCGCAGCAGCCTGCGCTTTGGCGACCTGATGGCGTCCAGTTCGATGGCAGGCGCACAGGGCGATGCACTGTCCAGCCCGGCCGGCGTGAAGATCGACGCCATCCAGCGTTCGTTCACCGCCGGCGAGCTGCGCAAGACGGACGATGCGATGGCGCTAGCGATCCAGGGCGATGGCTTCCTGGAGGTGCAGCTGCCGGATGGCAGCCCCGCCTTCGTGCGCAGCGCTCGTCTCGAAATCAGTGCCGACCGCATGCTGACGACGACCGATGGTCTGCAGTTGCGCCAGCACATCCATGTGCCGACCGACGTGCGACGCATCGCCATCGGTGAAGACGGTCAGGTGCAGGGTGTTGACGACGCCGGTCGCACGACCGCCCTTGGCCGCATCGATATTGCCTTGTTCGCCAGCCCGAGCGGGCTCAGCCCCATGGGCGACGGCGTGTGGCAGGCCAGCGCCAAATCCGGCGAAGCCATGCTGTCACCCGCGGGCGAAGCGGGGGCCGGCCGGCTCAAGCAGGGTTACCAGGAAGCCTCCAACGTGCAGTTGGTCGAGGAAATGGTTCAGCTCATGGTGGCGCAGCGCGCCTAAGCCGACGTACGCTGCAGCAGCTCGAGCGGCGTCACCGTTGCCACGGATGCAACGCGGCTGGCCCTCGCCCCACCCCAGGACGCTCCGCTACGCAGCGGGCCGACGAGCTGGGCCGTGCGTGTGCAAGCCCCCAACGCGGCGGCCTACGTGCAACGCGTACCCTTGACCGTCGCGTGGAGCACTCCCGCCTGGGTCAGCCGTCACGATCTGTCGCCAGGCGGATTGCTGCAAGACGGCGACGTCGAAGTGCAGAGCCGGCGTTGGCCGGATGGGATGCCGGTGACTCCCGCACAGGAAGACGCTCGCCCGGTCGGTCGGTTGCGTCAGGCCGTTCGTGCCGGCGAGTTCGTGACCGCGGCGCAGCTGCTGCCATCGGACGCATTGGTTCGCGGCGACCACGTCACGGCGGTGCTGACTGAAGGGGCCATGGAGGTCCGAATGCCGGCGCAGCTGCTTGCGTCAGCGCGCGTGGGCGAGCGTGCTCGCGTTCAGGTCCAGGGACGCCCGATCGCGCTGGAGGGCCGGCTAGCCGATGCTCAAACAGTGAAGGTGGACAGCGAATGAGCCGCCTCGCACTTTTTTTGGGATGCCTGTTGTCGAGCGGCGCCTGGGCGCAACAGGATGCGGAGCTGATGGCGCCGCCTGTCGTGAACCAGCAGCCGGAGCAAGTCAAGGAGGTTCCACGCCTTGTTGCACCCACCTCGCCGCCGCCGCGGGCTCGCGCGAAGGGCAGTCTGTACTCGGATGCTCAGTTCCAGTCGCTGACCAGTGACCGGCGCCGCTTCGAGATCGGCGAGGTGCTGACCATCATGGTCTACGAGAACGCGTCGGCCACGTCGTCCGCCGATACCGGCACCAACCGCGACTCAAGCGTCGGCATGGGCATCAGCCTGCCCAACTGGAACAAGAGTGCCGCGGCCACGGCCAACAACGACTTCAATGGCACCGGGCGCACGCAACGCGCCGGTCGCGTGCTTGCGCAGATCACCGTGTTGGTTCGCGAAGTGATGCCCAACGGCGACCTGCTGGTCGGTGGCGAGCAACTGCTTGAGATCAATGGCGAGAAGCAGACCATCCGCGCCGAGGGGCGGGTGCGGCCTCGTGACATCAGCGAGAACAACGTCGTCCTGTCCAGTCGGCTGGCTGAAGCCAAGTTGGCCTTCGTGGGCGATGGAGTGCTCGGCGACATGCAGCGCCCGCGCTGGTGGCAGAAGCTGCTGAGCCTCTTTGGAATCTGACATGCGCACAGCCCTCGTCCTGTTTCTGGCGCTGAGCGCCGCCGCTGCTACCCACGCTCAGACCGTGCGCCTGAACCCGCAGCAAGGCCACGCGCGTCACACTGTCCAACCTGCTAAACCGCTTCGACCTGAACATCGCGTCCGACGACGTTGCCAGCCGCAACGTGGCCGTCGTCATGGTGACTGCCAGCCTGCCCGCCTACGCCCGCCCCGGAGACCATGTGGATGTGAGCGTCAGCTCCGTGGGCGATGCGCGCAGCCTCGAAGGCGGCACGCTGCTGATGGCGCCGCTCAAAGGCGCGGACGGGCGCGTCTACGTGCTGGCACAGGGTGCGTTGACCGTCGGCGGCTACCGCCACGACGCGCAGGGCAACCAGGTGCAGAAAAACCACCCGACCGCTGGTCTGGTCAGCGGCGGCGGCACCGTCGAAGTGGCGCTCACCGAAGAGCCGGATGCCCAGCCGCTGTTGTCGCTAGTCTTGAACTCCGCCGACTTCGGCACCGCTGGCCGTATGGCGGACCGCATCAACGAGAGCTTCGGCACCGAGCTCGCCGAGGTGCGAGACGCCGGCGCCATCGACGTGCAGGTGCCACAGAGTTACCGCACGCGTGTGCCGACATTCGTGCGCCAGGTCGAGGCGCTGTCCGTCGAGCCTGATCACCACGCACGCGTCGTCATCAATGAACGCACCGGCACGCTGGTGGCGGGTGGCGACGTGCGCATCTCACCGGTGGCCGTGGTCGTCGGTGAAACCAAGGTGACCGTGACCGCTGAGACTGCCGTGTCTCAACCCATGCTGCTGCGCGCGCCCGGGCCAGGTGTGCGCACCGAGGTGTACACGAACAGCCAACTGCGTGTGCAGGAACCGGTGGCACCCAAGTTCGTGCCGGCGGGGCCGACGCGAGTCACCGACCTGGTCC
>JAEKMC010000061.1 GCA_019508115.1 Sphingomonas sp. | reverse complement strand
TCGGGGAAGTAAGCATGGTCGATGTCGATCTGCCCCATCCGCGTCCAGTAGAACCAGTCGAGCACCATCACGTCGATCGGATAGCCGCGGTCGCGATAGCCCTTCGCGATCCCCATCAATTCGGCCTGGCTCTCATAGCGGGCTTTGCTCTGGATCAGGCCGAAGGCGGCCTTCGGCGGTAGCGGCGTGACGCCGGTCAGCAGGCGATAGCCTTTGTAGAGATCATCGCTGTTATTGCCTGTGATCAGGAAGAAGGAGACGCGCTCGCCCACTTCGGACTGGATGCGGGTGCCGTTATTCATACCCGGCGAGACGGTGGTTGCCGACGGATTGTCCCACACGATCATATAGTTGCGTGAGCTGACCAGCACCGGCACGCACACCTGCTCGCCCGCGGCGGCGTCATAATAATGGCGGCAGTCGATCGTGCGGCCGCGCAGGTCGAGTGTGCCCTCTTGGTTTTGGCCGAGCCCATAGAAATGCTCGTCGGGGGTGATCGAGAAGCCGGCGCTGACGCGAAACGTATGTTCGCCCGCGACATCGTGCGGCGCCATGTCCCAGCCGGTCATCGAGACGATCGGCTGGCCCGACGCGTCATTGAGCGCGATCGAGACAGGGGGCAGCGACGAGGCGAAATAATGCTGGGCCTGGCTTGGCGCGCTCGGCCAGGGCTGGGCATTGACGGTAAGGCTGACCGCGCTCGAGCTGAACGTATCACCCGAGGCGGAGGTGGTGTGGTTCCAGCCCGCAGCATCGCTCTTGGCGACGATGCCGTAGCCCGGTTTGGCATCGGAAAGGCCATGATCCAGCGCGATCGTGACGCGGACGACGTTGGGCGCATAAGGCTCGATCGCCACTAGGCTGCCGTTACGGTCGACCGTTGCCATGGGTGCGGCCAGCGCGCTGCCGGCCCAGGCGACGCCGGCGAGGAGGATCGAACGCAGGATCATTATTTTTCCTTCTTGATTGGGGCAATTTGAGCCGTCGGCGGTCTCATACCGGGATCGGGGCCAGGTGGTACCGCGCGATTAGGGATGATCACCCCGCCGGAACTGGATTGGTATGGGCGCAATCAATTGCGAGTCCGCCTCAATGCGGCTGCCGTTATTAACGGGGAGCAATTTGCGCGAGCCGGTTTTGGAATAGGTGCGGCCTTTACTGGCCCTCTCGCTTTCGCGCATTCCAACATCCGCCCCATCTTTTATTTGTCTGATTTATATCAGTCGACGGTTGGCTGCGCAATTGGATGGGGTCCGGATGGATGGCCGATCAAGCGCGCTTAAACCGTTTCCATTCCGCCTTGTATCTTTTCCGGGCGAGCTACTCGAAGGACAGGCTCGATTCACAGGTCGGAGGCGCCGCCGAATCGGCCCACGCGGCAGCCGCCGGCTCGGTTGTGACGCTTGCGTTATGCAAACGTCCGGATTGCATCGAATGCATCTTTGCGGGCTTATGCTGCAGTTGCGAAGCCGATGCTCCTTTGCAAAAGGGCGCACGCCTTTCAGGCATCCTCTCCTATCCTCAGGCCGCCGCGAGGCGGCCTTTTTTTTGGACTGCATTCCTCCAGGCCTTGCAATCCCAGGTCCTGGCCCTCCGTCGGAAACGAAGAGGCCGTTGCCGTGTTCAGTCGCCATGACTGCGGAATCGAAGCCACCAAAACGAGCGGTTGCACCGTATCGCGACGCCCCGTCGGGACATACGGCGTTGTTGATCCTGGACATGATCACGCCGATGGATTTTGCAGGTGCTTCGGCTATGCGGCACGAAGTCAATGAGGTCGTCGCCACCATCCTCAAACTGCGCGACGCCGCCGACCGCATCGGTTTGCCCATAATCTATGTGAACGACAATTTCGGCGAATGGCATTCGGAGCGCTATCGGCTCGTCGAGCGCGCATTGGGCAGCAAGGACGCACAGGAACTCGTCGCCAAGCTGGCGCCGCGTGACGGCGATTACTTCATCATCAAGCCGCAATTTTCCGGCTTTTACGCGACCAACCTGCCGGTGCTCCTTCCCAAGCTCGGCGTCGACCGGCTGGTGCTGACCGGCATGTCGGCAGACATTTGCGTCCTGTTCACCGCCGCCGACGCGCATATGCGGGATTATAGACTTTGGATTCCGGAGGATGCGGTGGCGGCGCAGACGCGCGAGCGCCGGCGCTGGGCGCTGGAGATCATGAAGCAGAGCATGGATGCGGAAATTCGCGCGGCCACACGGCTTAAACTTTCGGCATGGGCCGAGAAGGGTCGGAAGAAATAGGAATGTCCCCGAGGCAGAAGCCGAAACGGGGGGAATTGCCTTGATCGTCAGGGAAATGCTCGCGATCGCCTTCTAAAAGGCTGCGCTCGCCGAGAAGAGCAAGGCGGCTCCGCCGTTTCTCACCACGCCATAGAAGCCGCGCCTGTTCGACCCGCTCGCCAGCGCCACCTCGAATGTGAGGTTTTTAACGTCGGTCGAAGCCCCGATGCGCCAATCCCGTATGTGGGAGCCCACCGGTTCATGGTTGCCCTCGATCTGGAACAACATGCCATAATGTGCGGAAAGGCGAAGGCGCGCCGCCAGCGAGGCCGATCCATCGACATCGGCATAAAAGGTCGTAACGCCGCGTTGGAAATAATTGGGCGAATAATGGAGATGCGCCGAAACAGGGCCAGCGATCAGGCCCGCATAGAATTCGGTAAAGACGGCCTGCCTGCCGTAGATTCGATAGCCCGTATATTCGGCGTGGACGATGCCGGCATCCAGGGTCGGGCCGTCCTTCAATCGCACGGCATAACCGGCATTACCCTCGAAGCGCGAGCGTTCGATTCCGTTAGACGGGTTGCCTGCAATCATGACCGACCCTTCGACATAAGGACCGGCGGCATCGTCATAGGACAGCGAGAAGGTAGCAGCCGGATAACCGTCGCTGACCGAATAGCCGCGAAAACGGTCCTGGGTGGCGAGCGTCACGGTCGCGCCCACCTCCGCGCATGCCGGGGTGCCGAGCAGGACCAAGGCTGAACCGAGCAGAAGGCGGGTCGGCCCGCTCAGCCTAGCGATGCTCATCCGCTGCAGCCCGGCGCGCGTCGGCGCAATCGCAGCTGCACATATGGGTTGCCGCCGTCAGCGAAGCGCACGCATCCAGACTCCCTCCACGCGCGCGGACCAGCGCATTCGCACCCGCCGACTGCCGCTCGTTCATCAAGGCCAGAAGGCCGCTGACGTGCGCAGCGGCATAAGAGGTTCCATCCACCAACGTCCAGCCTCCTCCCGGCGCGGTGGTCGGTATGTCGCGGCCCGGCGCCAGGAAGATCTGTTGCGGAATTCCAGTGGAATTGGTGTTCGCGACCGCGATCACGCCGGGTTGCGATGCCGGAAAGCCGCCGTCGGGCACCGCTGGATCGAACGCCGCGACGACTTTCTGCCCGCGCGCCAGGCCGATATCGACCAACCGCCCGAGCAGCATGTCGCGCGGACCGCTGAGGCTGAGGTTGATCACGCGCGCATGATGATCGATCGCGAACTGCAGCGCTTTGGCGAGGCTCAGCGTATCGCACACCGTCGCGGCGGGGCTCTGTTGCCAACAGGCGCGTAACGCCATCAGGCGCGCGCGCGGCGCGATCCCGACGATGCCGCCATTGCCCTCCCGTGCCGCGATCACGCCTGCCACCGCAGTGCCGTGCAGTTCGGCCGCCGTGCCATGGCCGCCGACGAAATCCTGACTGAGTGATATCTGCCCTCCCAGATCGGGGTGCGCGGCGTCGATCCGGCTGTCGATCACTGCCACGCTGACGCCGCGCCCGGTCGCCAGACGGTGGAGCTCGGTCAGGTGCCATTGCGCGGCGGCGGGCTCGGCGGCGAGCAGAGGATCACCCGCAGGTGCCGACGCCTGGGCATGATAGAGTTGGAGCGGTTGTGACCAAGCCACATCCGCGTCATGCGAGATTTGCGCGGCGGCGGCTTCCGGCGTGAGCCCGTCGGGCAGCGACATCACGAAACAATCCACACCCAGCATCGGCATCGGCCAATTGTCGACCAGGGTGAAGCCATGACGCCGCGCGATCCGGGCGGCGATGCGGTTGCGGGCGCCCTGGGTCGAGGCGGCGCCGTAATTGCCCGAATAAGCGGATCCCGGCCGATAATGATCGGGCGGCATTTTCAGCATCACCAATATCTGACGGCCGGTATCGGGACCGTTCGCCGCCATCGCCGGCGACAGCAGGGCAAGAGCCGCAAGCCACAGGCCAAGCAGAAGCTTGACGGCTTTCACCGCAGCGCCGCCGCGTCGAGCGGTTCGGCCAGCACCACGGCGGCATCGCCGCGCAACCGGTCGAGCGCCTGCGTGCGCCCGGCGACGGGAAGATGCAGTACATAGGCATTGGCCGCGGTCGGGCCGTCCACCAATCGCGCGTCATTCGCCTTGAGCAGCCGGCTTATGTCGCTCTCGCGCGCGTCGGGCCTGAAGATGACGATGGCGTTCCCGCCCATGACGGCCGGGGCGGATCCCAGCGCATGATAGGGTGCCGTCGGCGCCTCGACCCGCAGCGTGATCGTGACCGCCGCGGCGAGCAAAGCGGCCTGAGCGGCGAGCATCGTGCCGATCTTGCGCACGGTCCAACGACGCTGCGCGGGAGGAGATAGGGGGACGAATGCGGCCTGCCGCGCCGCCGTATCGAGCCGGTCGCGCATCGCCGCCCAGCCGATGCCGGTCGCGATCGGCAATTCCGCGACCTCGCCCGCGAGCGCGCGTTCGCCGGCCAATTCGCGACTGCACGCCTCGCAGGCCGCCAGATGCGCCTCGACCCGCGCTTGCTCCTCGGGTTCGAGCCGGCCGGTAATCAGCCACGGCATCAGATCGCGCGTTTCGCGATGCGGATCCGTGGTGAAGGGAAGGATACGCGCCATCGTCACAACCAATCCGCCAATTCGCCGTCCATCAGCCGCCGCAAATGGCGGCGGGCATGGAACATGCGGGTTTTTACCGTGTCGACCGGACAATCCATGATCGCCGCAATCTCGCGATACCCCATCTCGTGGAAGTAGGTGAGATCGACGACCGTGCGATGGTCGGGCGACAATTTCGCCAACGCCGCCAGAAGAGCCTCCTGCGTGCGATGGCGCCCGAGCGGTGCGTCGGGCGCGTCGCCGTCGCTCGGCCGCATCTCGGCATCGCGATCTTCCACCGGCTCGTCCAGGCGGCGTAGCGCCTTCATGGCCTTGCGATAGGCAATCGCGAAGATCCACGTCGAAAGCTTGCTCGCGCCGCGGAACGTGTCCGACCGCTCCCATACCACCAACAGCGTATCGTTGAGCACTTCCTCGACCAGCTGCGGCCGGCGAAGCAGGTTCAAAAGGAAGCGGGCAAGACGCGGATGATACAGGCGATAGAGGGCTTCGAAAGCGTCGAGCTCGCGCGCACGGACCCCCGCGAACAAGCGCAGGTCTTCCGGGGTCGCGACGTTTCCGATTTCCCCTGTCTGCCTGTGGGCGACGCTAACGTCACTCAAGGGCGATGCTCCTTTCGCGCCTTTAGTGCGCCGCCGGTGCGTGGCGGTTCAAGTGATCCGCAAATAACACGTTTCATCGGCCAAAAATAACGTTTCATCGCCAACACAGAACGAAACGGTCGCTCATGGGCACAAAGTGGAGCGTGCAGCGCGCACGACCGCCCTTCACCGGCGCCCCTCCCCAGCGGCGCCGGAGCAGGGGAGGGTGGTGCCGCCCCGTTTGTGAGACAAAGCCAGGAGATTTTCATGCGCCGTTCCATCCTCTTCAGCGCGCTCCTTGGCGTTTTCGCGAGCGGGGCGGCCACCGCCCAGACGCCGCAGGCGCTGACCGTCGAGATGTCCAACTTCAAGTTCAATCCTTCCATGCTCAGATTGACGCACGGCCGCCCCTACGTGTTGCACTTGGTCAACAACGCGTCGGGCGGGCATGATTTCGTGGCGAAGGAGTTTTTCGCGTCGTCGACGATCGCGCCCGAGGATCGCGCCAAGGTGAAGAATGGCGAGGTCGAATTGAGCGGCGGCGAATCCGCCGACATTCACCTCGTCGCCAACGCGCCCGGCACCTACAAGAGCCATTGCTCGCATTTCATGCACAGCAGCTTCGGGATGACCGGTACCGTCGTGGTCGAATAGCAGGGCCGGCCATGGCTTCGACCGGCCTTCCCACAGCCCGCGAGGCCGCTTCCGTCGATTCAACGCATGCCCGACATGCAAGACTGGCCGAAGTGGTCACCGCCCTTGTCGGCGTCGGGCTGGTCCTTTTCGCAGTGATGGCCGACCGCGCCTGGCTCGACCGTCATCTGCTTCCGCATCTGTTCCTGCAACGAAGCGAGCAGATATTGTGGTGGATCGTGGAGCGGTCGCTGGCTTTCGCGGTCGGTGCTGCGCTGGTGCTGCCGGTGCGGAAGCGTGTCGGGCGTGCCTTCCGGGCCGGCCGAGGCGGGGATCTGTCGCTCAACATCCTGGCGATAATGGGCGCGATTGTACTCGCCCTGCTTGCGAGCGAGCTCATCCTGCGCACGGGCAATTGGGCGCGGATCGAGCGCTGGGCGCAAAGCGAGGAACCCTTGCGCCGCGCGGATCCGCTGCTGGGCTGGGCTAATATCCCCGCGCGTGTCGGCGGCGAACATTATCAGGGACGCACCATCCGCTATACGCTCGACAACGAAGGGCGCCGCATCGCCGACGCGGCGCATCCGCTCGATCCGCGCCGCCCGTCTATCCTGTTCGTCGGCGAATCGATCATGTTCGGTTTCCGGCTGAATTGGCCCGAAACCGCCGCCGGCCGGATCCAGGCCTCCAGCGGCCTCCAGAGCGTGAACGTCGCGGTCAATGGCTATGGGACCGATCAGGAACTGATGCGGCTGCGCCAGGAGCTTCCCCATTTCACGCACCCCGCTGTGGTGGTCGCGCTGTTCGCGCCGACATTGCTGGAGCGCAGCCTCGACAGTCATCGCCCCCATCTCGACACCGCATTGCGCTGGCATCCGGCACGACCGGCGTGGCGGCTGGAGCGGGTGTTCAAGAATGTGCTGCTTTACCATTCAACCGCGCAGATCGACACGGGTATCGCGATGACGCACAGCAGCTTGGCGGCGATCGTCGGCGAAGCGCGGGCAAGAGGGGCAATTCCGCTGATCCTGGTCCCCGAATTCGCTCCCGAACAGCCGACCGAGCGTCTTCTGCGCGATCGCGTGCTGGCGGGACTGCCTTATGTCCGGGTCGAGCTTGACCCTCATTGGTCGATCCCGGGCGATGGCCACCCCGACGCGCGCGCCAACAAGGCGATGGCGGACGCGGTGCTGGCGGCGCTCGTCGCGCGCCTGCCAAGGCAGCATATTTCATGAGCCGGCTCGCGCTGCGCTGTCGCGATGAAGAGCAGATGGATTCGGCCGAACTGGATCAAGCGACGTACGCACGGGTCTTGCGGGATCTGGCGCGGGTCAATCGCTGGACGTTCACCGCGCATCCGTTGCTGGCGTATCTCGATCACGCGGCGAAGGGGCTGGTCCGCTTCCGCCTGCTCGACGTCGGTTTCGGCGAGGGCGATCTGTTGCGCCGCGTCGCTTATTGGGCGCGGCGGCGCGGTATTTCGGTCTCTCTGGTCGGGATCGATATCAACCCGCGGAGCGCGGGCATCGCGCGCGCGAAGACGCCGAGCGACCTGCCGATCGAGTATCTGACCGGCGATTGCCTCGATTTGCCGGGGGCGTTCGATTTCGTCGTGAGCAGTCAGGTCACGCATCATATGACCGATCAGCAGCTCCACGACTTCCTCCATTTCATGGAGGCGCGTACGCTGCGCGGCTGGCTGGTCAGCGATCTGCGCCGCCACGCTTTCGCATATCACGGCTTTCCGTTGCTGGCCCGGCTGCTGGGCGTGCACCGGATCGTGCGCGAGGACGGGCAACTCTCGATTGCGCGCTCGTTTCGCGAGGATGAATGGCGCGCGATCCTCGCCGATGCCGGCATCGCGCCGGACGGAACCAGGCTCGTGAACCGCTTTCCTTTCCGCCTCTCGGTCGAGCGGATCAAGCGTTAGGCGGCGATCCGGGTCGCGGTTGCGCCCCAGGCCAGGACT
>JAEKMC010000060.1 GCA_019508115.1 Sphingomonas sp. | reverse complement strand
TGTGGGCGTGCTCAAGAATGGGTGATGCGCCGGCGCCGACGATGGCGACTTCATGGTCGGTGCGCGCATATACTTCGTCTGTTGTGGCACCAGAGGTAAGGCATGGTTAAGCGTGCCTTAGCTATCCGGGGCACCCCTCAAGGTTTTGAAAGATTGGCGAATGAAGCGGCTATTGGCCCTGGCTCTTATAGTACCGCTCGCCGGCTGCGTCTCGACCGCCTCGCATATCGTGATGGCGCCGGTGCATGCGGCGGGCTGGACGGTCGACAAGATGACGACCAGCCAGGCCGAAGCCGACCGCAATCGCGGGCGCCGCGACCGCAAAGAAGAGGAACGCGAGCGCAAGCAGGCGAAGAAGGATGCCAAGCGTCAGCGCGAGCTGGAGAAGCAGCAGGGAAGCTACGCAGATCCCAACTCATAATTGTCGTCACCCCAGCGAAAGCTGGGGTCTCGGGAGGCAGAGGCGGAATGCACGCCTCCTGAGATGCCAGCGTTCGCTGGCATGACGACGAAGAGGTGAGGCTGCAGTCTCCAGCGGCCCCGGCCTCCGCCGGGGCGACGGGTCAGGCGGCCAGGGCGTACAGCTCGATTTCGCCTGACAGATAGAGGTTGCGCGCCTTCGAGCGGCTCAATTTGCCCGAGCTGGTGCGCGGGAGCGTCTTGGGCGGGACGAGCTCGACCACGCAATTCATGCCCGTGATCGCGCGCACGCGCTCACGGATTTCCTCGCGCAGGCGGGTGCGCTCGTCGGGATCGGTGGTGCGGCACTGGACCAGAACCGCGGGCGTCTCTTCGCCGCCCGGGGTGGTGATGGCGAAAGCGGCGATGTCGCCCGCCTTGAAGCCGGGCAGCTGCTCCACCGCCCATTCGATATCCTGCGGCCAATGATTGCGGCCGTTGATGATGATCATGTCCTTGGCGCGCCCGACGATGTAGATGTAGCCGCCCGACATGTAGCCCATGTCGCCCGTGTCGAGCCATCCGTCGACCAGGCAGGCATCGGTCGCTTCCTGGTCGCGGAAATAGCCGACCATCACCGACGGGCCGCGGCACCAGACCTTGCCGTCCGACCGTGGCCGATCCGCCGCCCGAAAGCTCGGTCTCCTCGACCAGTTCGACGACGATACCCTCGCCCGGCGGCATGATGGAGACCGCCAGGGTCGCTTCGGCGAGGCCGTAGGAGGGGAGGAAGGCCTTGGCGTCGAAGCCGGCTTCGGCGAACGCATCGACGAACGCCTGCATCACGTCGGGACGGATCATGTCCGCGCCATTGCCCGCGACGCGCCAGCGGCTGAGGTCGAAACGGTCGCTCGCCTTGGTCTGGCTCGACATGCGGCGCGCGCAGATATCGTAGCCGAAGGTGGGCGAATAAGAGAGAGTGGTGCCGGGATTGCGGCTGATCAGGTCGAGCCAGGCGAGCGGGCGCCGCGCGAAATCCTCGGTCTTGAGATAGTCGGTCGAGACCTGGTTCGCGACCGGTGACAGCAGGCAGCCGACCAATCCCATGTCATGATACCAGGGCAGCCACGAGACGCAGCGATCGCCCGTCTGCACGTGCATGCCGATCGAGTGGGCGGCAAGGTTGGACATGAGCGCGCGATGCGTGATCGCGACGCCGTGCGGGAAGCGGGTCGAGCCGCTCGAATATTGGAGATAGGCGATCGCGTCGGGATCGGCCTTGGGCAGGTCGAGCGCGGGCGCGTCCGCCTCGGCGAGCGTCTCATAGCTCAGCGCTTTCACGCCGCGCGCGCCGGCGGCGGCCTCCGCCATCGTTTCCAGCTCGCGCGGATAGAGCAACAGTGTCGGATCGGAGCTGGCCAGCTGCACCGCGAGCTGGTCGATATAGGCGTCCTTGCCGCCGAACGAGGTCGGCAACGGCAGCGGAACCGGCCAGATGCCGGCATAGATCGCGCCAAAGAAGGCGGAGGCGAAATCGGGGCCGGTCTCGGCCAGCATCGCGATCCGCGCGCCGGGTTCGATTCCGCGTGCGATCAGCCGGCTGGCGGCACGAAGCGCATCCGCGCGCAATTCGGCGAAGGGGTAGGCGCGAATGAGGTTCCCACGCGGATCATGGAAGTTCAGTCCGCGCGTGCCGCCTGCGGCATAGTCCAGCGCCTCGCCAAGCGTGGCAAAGTCCGCGAAACGCCGGGGACGGGCATCATCGCTCGGCGTAGGCGTCCAATTCGTCTCCGCACACGCCGTTTGCACCCTCGAACGTCTCCTCTCACGCGCCCGCATTAAGGGGCCAGAATAAAGTTTATACGTAAGCGGCGGGCCGCGTTCAAATTCCGGCCCGACTGTGGCACAAAGATGGCGCATGTCACGCCGCAAATTCGCGTCTTCGGGCCGCGCCCCCAAAGCCTTGGACCTGACGGCCCTGAATGGGCTCGCGCTCGCTTATCTCGGAAAATATGCCACGACACGTCACAAATTGCGAACCTATCTCGCGCGCAAGCTCTCGGAACGCGGCTGGGAAGGGGAGGAAGAGGCACCCCTGGATGCGATCGTCGAGCGCTGCGCGGAGCTGGGCTATGTCGACGATGCGCTGTTCGCGGAGGCGCGCGGCGCGGCCCTGATGCGGCGCGGCTATGGCGCGCAGCGGATCGCGGACGCGCTGCGCGGCGCGGGAATCGACTCGGAAACCGCAGCCCCGGTGCGCGCGGCCGCGCGGGAAGGCGCGCTCGACGCGGCGCTGGTTTTCGCTCGGCGCAAGCATATCGGCCCCTTCGGAAGTAAAACATCCGATATGGATCAATGTCGACGCCATTTTGCTGCGATGCTGCGCGCGGGCCACCCGCCGGATATTGCGCGGCTTGTCGCTTTTGCTGAGCCGGGCGCCTCGCTTGACCTGACATGAACAAAAGTGAGTCGGCTGCCGTTTTGGTCTTCCGAAATTTCCCAAAAATGGTAGTTTGGATCATTCGTACTTAGGGTTTCAGAACATGAAGAGTGCCGAAGTGGCGATGCTTGCCGCAACTGACGGCATCGAGGGAGAAGGGTTGGGCACGGTGGCGCACGATGCCGCTGATCAGCAGCCAGCCGTGGTAGCGACCGGAAGCGTGAAGTGGTTCGACGCCACGCGCGGCTTTGGATTCATCATTGGCGACAATGGTGAAGGCGATATTCTTCTCCATTTCTCGGTGTTGCGCGATCACAATCGCCGTACATTGCCGGAGGGTACGCGCGTAGTGTGCGAAGTGGTCGAGCGCGACCGCGGGTTGCAGGCGCGCCGTGTCGTCAGCTTCGACCTGACGACCGCGACCGGCCCCGATGCCGATCTGATCGCGCGCCGCAATGCCGACCGCGTCGATCCGACCCAGCTCCAGGAGGATGCCGGTCCGTTCGAGCCGGTGCGGGTCAAATGGTTCAACCAGCTCAAGGGCTATGGCTTCGTCGTCCGCCAGACGGGCGGGATCGACATCTTCCTCCATATGGAGACGGTCCGCCGGGCCGGCGTCGCGCAGCTGGAGCCCGACCAGCCGCTGCGCGCACGGATCGCCGATGGCCGCAAAGGCCCTCTGGCGGTGGTGATCGAGGTCATCGACTAAAGGCGCATCGACGCCCCTCTGAGATCCTCCCCAGCAAATGTCGGGAGGATTTTTGTATCCGCTATCCGCTGGCTGTCGATCCCGCCTAACGGGCTGCCGAGATACGGTCAGTGGACCGCGGGCGGCTGTATCTCGAACAGATACGGCCAATATTTTCCGGTGACGTAAAGCCGGTTTGTCTGCCGGTCATAGGCGATGCCGTTGGGAACGGCGCCGGGATCGGACGTGCCGGCCTTCGCCCAGAGCGCATTGACGTCGATCATGCCCTTCACGCGGCCGCTCTGCGGATCGATGCGTGCGATCAACGATGTTTGCCAGATATTGGCCAATATCTCGCCATGCACATATTCAAGCTCGTTGATCATCGAGAGCGGCTGGCCGTCCAGCGTGACGGTCAGGCGGCGCGCTACCTGCATCGTCCCGGGATCGAGAAAACGCAGGACGGGCGTCCCGTCGGACATGATGATGTTGCGGTCGTCCCGGGTCATCGCCCAGCCCTCGCCGCTATAAGTCCATGAACCGGCCTGGCGAAGCGTCTTCAGCTTCCAGATATAGCCCTGCCCGCCATGCCATACGAAGCTGCGCAAAGTATCGCCCCAGTCGACGATTCCCTCGCCGAAATATTGGGACGGGATGGCGATACTCCGCACCACCTTGCCGGTGGCGAGCACGCTCTTGCGGATGAAGCTGTGATTTTCGAAGCCGGTGCTTTCGTAAAGCCAGCCGTCGCGGATCAGCAGCCCTTCCGTGAAGGCGGTGCGATCGTGCGGATAGACGTGCAGCACGCGCGCCGGCTCGATCGGGACGGCGGCGGACATCGGCGATGCGAGAAGCAGGATCGACAGGAAAAAGAGGCGACGCATCGCCGGCGCCGTAGCACAGCATTCTTGCGCCACGCCAGATTTGCCGCCTTGGGGCAGGGGCCGCCTATAAAAAGCGCGGCGCTGATGGGCGCATACGCGGTTGCGCGGCGCGGCCCTTCGCGGCTAAGCGCGCAGCATGGGTTTTCTGAAGAGCATCTTCACCTGGTGGGAGGGCGCCACGATCGGCACCCGCCTGTTCAGCTGGCGCAACGGCGGCAAGGTCGGCACCGACGGCCTGGGCAACGCCTATTTCGAATCGAAAAAGCTGCTCGCCGGCCGCACGCGCCGCTGGGTGATCTATTCGGGCGCGAACGATGCGAGCCGCGTCCCGCCCGAATGGTTCGGCTGGCTGCATCATCAGACCGACGCGATCCCTGCCGACCTGCCCACGCCGAAACCGTGGGTGAAGGATCCGGTACCCAATCTGACCGGCACCGGCGCCGCCTATCGCCCGGTCGGCGCGTTGGAGCGGGGCGGCAACCGTGCCGCTGCGACCGGCGATTACGAGGCATGGAGCCCGAACTGATCCGATGAAAGCGCTCTTCCGCGAGAATATCGGCGAGGCGATCGTCGGACTGCTGGTGGTGATACTGGCGGTCTGGTTCGTGATCTTCGCCTGGGACCGCACCGGCGGCGGGGAGAAATCGGGCTCGACGCATGTCAGCGCGATCTTTCCCAATGCGAGCGGCGTGACCGCGGGCACCGACGTGCGCGTGGCGGGCCTCAAGATCGGCAGCGTGACGCGCCTGTCGCTCGATCCGCAGACCTACCAGGTCAAGGTCGACCTTGCGCTCGATCCGTCCGCGAAATTGCCGTCGGACACGAGCGCGTCGATCACGTCCGAGGGGCTGCTCGGATCGACCTTCATCGCGATGAACCCGGGCGGCAGCCCGACTCCGCTCAAAAGCGGCGACACGATCACCGATACGCAGGGCTCGATGGACCTGATGGCGCTGATCGGCCAGTTCATCAACAAGCCCAGCACCCCCGCGGCGGGCGACGCTTCAACCTCGTCTGGCGCCGCGACCGGCGGCGCGCCCGCGACGAAGCCATGATCCCGCGCCGCGCCGGCATGCTGGCGCTGGGGCTGGCGGCCGCAGGTGCGATCGCCTGGACCGCGGTGTCGCAGACCGGGCAGGCGACCGCGGATCCCAATGCGGCGCTCTCGCCCGATATCGAGCAAGGCAACAGCACCGAGAGCGCGCCTCCGGCTGCGCCCGTCAAAAAGGCTGCGCCGACTCCGCCGCCCGTGACGAGCGAGACGCCGATGGCGGAACGCGTCGCAGTGATCGGCATGCTCAACAAACGCAACGGCCTGTCGCGCGACGCGGCTTTGCATCCCGGCCAGGGCGTGCGCTGGGGCGATCTGATCATACGGCTGCGCGCGTGCGAGACCACCGCCGACTGGGAGCCCGAGCAATTGACCGGCGCTTTCGTCCAGGCCGACAAGCGCGCGCCCGACGGCAGCTGGCACCGCATCTTCTCGGGCTGGCTCTATAAGGAAAGCCCGTCGCTGAACGTCGTCGAGGATCCGCTCTACGACGTCTGGCCCAAGAGCTGCACGATGCGCCACCCCGATATCGGCCCGGCAACGGTCGCGGCGACGTCGTCGGGCGCGGCGTCGCGTCCGATCGCGAAGAAGTCGGCGGGCGAACCATCGCCCGGAACGGCGGCCGAGCCCAAACCGAGCGCCGAATCCAACAACGCGACATAGGCGTCGCGGCCGACCTCGATCGTGCCGAGCGAGGCGAGATGTTCGGTCAGGAACTGGCAATCCAGCAGCTTGAACCCGCCGACCTTGAGGCGCGCGACGAGATGCGCGAGCGCGACCTTGGACGCGTCACGCGCGCGGCTGAACATGCTCTCCCCGAAGAAGGCCGCACCCAGCCGCACGCCATAGAGGCCGCCGACGAGCTGATCGTCTTGCCAGGCTTCGACCGAATGCGCGTAGCCGCGGCGATGCAATTCGGCATAAGCCGCCTCGATATCGGGATTGATCCAGGTGTCGGGCCGGCGCGCGGTCGCCTCCGCGCAATGCGAGACGACGTCGCCGAACGCCTTGTCCACCGTGACCGTATAGCGATCCGACCGGATCGTCTTGGCGAGCGAATGCGAAAGGTGGAAACCATCGAGCGGGAGCACGCCGCGCTTCTTGGGCTCGACCCAGAAGACGTCGTCCGCATCGCGCGTGCTCGCCATCGGGAAGACTCCGACGGAGTAAGCGCGCAGCAGCAGATCCGGGTCGAGCGCGGCCATTTGCGCCAGACTAACCCGATCCGCCTCTCGCGTGAAGCGGGCGGAGCTTGTACCTGACCGAAATGACCACGCCCCAGATCATATTGGTGCTCGCCCGCGCGCAGAATGGCGTGATCGGCCGCGACAATCGCCTGCCCTGGCATATTCCGGCCGACCTCAAGCATTTCAAGGCGGTGACGCAGGGCAAGCCGATGATCATGGGCCGGCGCACCTTCGAAAGCCTGCCCGGCCTGCTGCCCGGCCGACGCCATATCGTGCTGACGCGGGACACCGGCTGGTCCGCGCCCGGCGCGGAGGTCGTGCACGATCTGGCGGGTGCGCTGGGGTTGGTGGAGGAGGATGCGGTCGCGGTGATCGGCGGCGCGGAGATTTTCGCGCTTTTCCTCGACTGGGCGGACAGGATCGAGCTGACCGAGGTCCATGCCGATGTCGCGGGCGATGCCATCGTGCCCGCGCCGGACAAGGTGACGTGGCGCGAGGTGAATCGGGAATGGCACCCGGCCGAAGGCGACGCACCGGCTTTTTCGTTCGTGACGTTGGAACGGCGTTAGATCCAGATCTTCGCCGGGCTCCTGGCAATGACGGAGAGCTGTTGGAGAGGGGGAGACAGGCGCGCGCGGCTTTTCTATAGCGCGGCGCATCATGACGCTCTTTTCCAGCGGTGCGCCGCTGCCGCCCGACCTGCGCGGGGCGGTGATCGCGCTCGGCAATTTCGACGGCTTCCATCGCGGCCATCAGGCGGTGTTCGGGCGCGCGGTCGAACGCGCGCGCGCCGAAGGCCGTTCGGCTTTGGTCGCGACCTTCGATCCGCACCCGGCTTCTTATTTCCGGCCCGACGCGGCGCCGTTCCGCCTGACCACGCTCGAACAGCGTTCGCGCCTGTTCGCGGAGGCGGGCGCGGACGGGACGTTGGTGCTGCGGTTCGACGCGGTGCTGGCGGCGCTCAGCCCCGAATCGTTCGTCGCCGACGAACTGGTCGGCTGTTTCGAGGCGGCGGGCGTGGTGACGGGCGAGGATTTCACCTTCGGCAAGGCGCGGTCGGGCAATGTGCAGATGCTCGCCGAGATGGGCCGCACGCACGGCCTGACCGCCGAGACGGTCGCGCCGGTGACGGATGCCGAGGGCGTGATCTCCTCCAGCCGTATCCGTGCGGCGCTGGTCGAGGGCGATTGTGACACCGCGACACGGCTGCTCACCCGGCCTTTCGCGATCCGTGGCGAGGTCGTGCATGGCGACAAGAGGGGCCGCGAGCTGGGTTATCCCACCGCCAATATCGAACTCGGCGACTATCTGCGCCCGCGTTACGGTATCTATGCGGTGCGCGCGCGGATGGATGACGGGCAGGTGGTCGACGGCGTCGCCAATCTCGGCATCCGCCCGAGCTTCGATCCGCCCAAGGAATTGCTCGAGCCCTATTTCTTCGATTTCGAGGGCGACCTTTATGGCCGCACGATCGAGGTCGAGCTGATTTCCTACCTGCGCGGCGAAGCGAAGTTCGACAGCCTGGACGCGCTCAAGGCGCAGATGGCCACCGATTGCGAAGAGGCCCGCCGCCGCCTAAGTGCGCACGCCTGATGTCCGACACCCCCGAACCCAAGCGCGATTATCGCGACACCGTCTTCTTGCCGAAGACCGACTTCCCGATGAAGGCGGGCCTCGCCGCCAAGGAGCCGGCGATCCTCGCCAAATGGCTGGGCGACGATCTGTACGCGCAGCTGCGCAAGACACGCGCCGGGCGCGAACGCTTCATCCTCCACGACGGCCCGCCTTACGCCAATGGCGACATCCATATGGGCCATGCGATGAACAAGGTGCTCAAGGACATCGTCGTCCGCACCCAATCGCTGCTCGGCAAGGACGCGCCCTACGTCCCGGGCTGGGACTGCCACGGCCTGCCGATCGAGTGGAAGGTCGAGGAGGCCTATCGCGCCAAGAAGCAGAATAAGGACGAGGTGCCGGTCGACCAGTTCCGCGCCGAATGCCGCGCCTATGCCGCCAAATGGGTCGCGGTGCAGCGCGCGCAGTTCGAGCGCCTGGGCGTGATGGGCGAGTGGGACAATCCCTACCTCACCATGAACTACGCGTCGGAAGCGGTGATCGCGGGCGAATTGCTCAAATTCGCCGAGACCGGCCAGCTTTATCGTGGCGCCAAGCCGGTGATGTGGAGTCCGGTGGAGAAGACCGCCTTGGCCGAGGCCGAGGTTGAGTATGAGGACATCGTCTCAACGCAGATCGATGTGGCGTTCGAGATTGTGGAGACAAAGTCTCCAACGATCCAGGCTTTGCTAGATAAAGGCCATCTCAGGACGTTTGCGGTTATCTGGACAACCACTCCATGGACGATCCCCGTAAATCAGGCGATCGCATATGGTCCCGAGATCAATTACGTTCTGATCTCTGACGGCGGGACTGTTAATACCTATTTGGTGGCCGAACCGCTCGCAGCTGATTTTTTGAAGCGCTGTGGAGAGCAGCATCCGGGCATATTCTCGTGGCATGAAACCGAATGGGAGGTTGTGC
>JAEKMC010000059.1 GCA_019508115.1 Sphingomonas sp. | reverse complement strand
CTCCGGTCGAGCTTGGTGAGCTGGCTGCGGAAACCCTCGGTGGCCATTCTGGTCCAGTGGGCGTCGCGATGGGGGTGGATCGTGACCACCATCCGCGCGCGGTCGCCCAGCGGCTCGAAATCCACCTCGATCAGGCTTTCATAGGGTTCGACGCCTGCGATGAAATCGATGACGTGCTTAAGCGTCAGCCGGCTATGCGGCCTGAACTCGTCGAACTTCCCATGCGTATTATGGCTTAGCGGCTGGCCCATGCCCTGCATCGCCGCGATCGCCTCGGGAGAATCCGCGATCATGTCATAATGGAGCGCGCCTCCGGGCGCGGCCTCCAGCGCATGGACCTCGACGCGAAATCCTTCCGGACCCCACCAGGATTCGAACCCCTCCTTGGTCGCCCACAGCGCCCATAAGTCCTCGACCGAGGCATTGTAGGTCCGTTCGATCACGACCGGGGTCAGCGGCGCCTCGGCTGTTGCTGCACTGCTCATGTCTTCACTCATGTTCGGGCTCCTTGTTGGTCTTGCGACGTTTATTCTGCTCGAGTGCGGCGCCGAACCGGTCGAGGCGGGCCTCCCACAGCTGGCGATAGCCGGCGAGCCAGGATTCCATTTCCCGAAAGGGTTCGGCCCGCAGCGCGTAGAGGCGGCGCTGGCCGTCGGGACGGACCGACACGAATCCCGTTTCGTGCAGGATGCGCAGATGGCGCGAGACGCCCGATTGGTGGATCCCGGCCTGCCGCACGATATCGTTCACCTGCCGCTCGCCATCGCGAAGCACCTCGACGATGCGACGTCGTGTCGGGTCAGCCAGCGTTTCGAATAGCTCAGTATGCATAGACATGCATATTCATCATCATGCATATTAGGTCAAGCGATTTCCTGAACGCAAAGCGCCCGCACCATGGGAATGGCGCGGGCGCGGGGCTCTGCGAGGGCGAAGCGGGAGGCCTATCGGCCATCATCGCGTCGCCATTGGCCTTGGATTTGGCCCGGTGCGAAAAACCGCAGCCCGGGGGCCACCGGGCTGCGGTTGCTCATGCCGCGCTGGGCTCAGTGCGGCTTGTGCTTCTTCTTGCCCTTGCCCTCGTCTGGGCTGGCGGTGCTGGAATCGGGGGTCGGCTCGGGCGCCGGCGCCGTTGCGTCGGTCGTCGGGGTTTGTGGGGATGCCATGCCCGGCTGGGTATCGGTCGGGGCGGGGGCCGGGGCCGCGGCGGTCGTGTCCGGCGCGGCTGGCGTGGTCTGGGCGCCGGCGGCGCCGGCAAGAGCCATCAGAGCCGTTCCGGCAATCATCAGACGAACCATGGTCTTTCTCTCCTGTGGTTGAGGACCGTCCTGACATGTGTTGATCCCGAACGATTCTGCCAGACAGAAGGGTGTCGGTCCGCGGTGCGGCGCGAACGGCTTGCCGTCATTCGTGCGCGGTTCGGGGCGGGTTGAAATCGGAAATTGCGGCCGCGAGCCGTGTGGGCGGCGTCACCTTCAGGCCGCGCGCTTTACGCGACCAGCGTCTTGCCCATGCGGATCAGGGGCACGCGCACCCCGTTTATGGCGGCGGACTGGATATAGTCGATCGGGGTGTAGCCGCAGGCGCGGTAGAGTGGTTCGCCCGAAAGCGTCGCCATCATTTCGGCCTTGCGGAAGCCGTGCGCGCGCGCCGCGCCCTCGCACAGATCCATGACGAGCCGCCCGACGCCCTGCCGCGCGAAAGCGGGATCGGTGTACATCGCCCGGATGCGCGCGGCGTCGGTCGCGGGATCGAGCGGCGCGGGCGCGCGCGCGACCACGCTCTCGTCCCCGCCATAGAGTGTCGCACGCCAGCTCCAGCCGCCACAGCCGGCCAGCGCGCCATCCTTCTCGACCATGAAATAGGTTTGGTCGTGCACCAATTGCGTATCCAGCCCCATCACCTTGTGGCTCGCACGCACCTGATCGGGCGAGAGGAAGCCGGTCTGGAGGTGGCTGATCGCGCGGCCCATCAGGCCCCGCAACGCCTCCAGATCCTCCATTTGCGCCAGTCGGTGGGTGAAGCCGCTCATCGATCAATAACCGCCGACATTGCCGGTGTTTATCCGCGGGTCGATCGCGCCATAGAGCTTGTTCTTGCCGATCGGCTTGGCGCCCGCCGCCGGCGCATCGACCAGGATCGCGGCGATCTGGTTGCCATAGGGTATCTCTTCCAGTGTGTGCCCCTTGGCCTCCAGCGCCCCCATCGTGTCCGCGCTCAGCGCATTGCGCTCGTAGCCGACACGATCGGGCATCCATTGCTCGTGGATACGCGGTGCATCGACCGCCTCCTGCATCGTCATCCCATAGTCGATCACGTTCATGATCACCTGCACCACCGCGCTTGGGATGCGGCTGCCGCCCGGCGTGCCGACCACCATCGCGAGCTTGCCGTCACGCGTGACGATCGTGGGCGTCATCGAACTCAACGGGCGCTTGCCCGGAGCGATCGCATTGTTGGTGCCTTCGACCAGCCCGAACATGTTGGGCACGCCAGGCTTGGATGAGAAATCGTCCATTTCGTCGTTGAGCAATATGCCGGTGCCGGCGGGCGTGATGCGCGCGCCGAACCAGTCGTTGAGCGTGTAGGTGACCGAGACCGCATTCCCCTGCGCATCGACGATCGAATAATGCGTCGTATTCTGCCCTTCATGCCCGCCACCGGGGCCGCCCAGGCTGTCGGACGGTGTCGCCTTGTCGGGCGAGATGCCAGCGCGCAGCTCGGCCGCATAATTCTTGCTGGTGAAGTGGCCGATATCGGCCTTCACGAAGCTGGGGTCGCCCAGATTGAGGTTGCGGTCGTGATAAGCGTGGCGGAACGCCTCGATCAGATAATGCGTGCCCTGCGCCGAATGGAAACCGAGCGCGCCGAGCCGATACCCTTCGAGGATGTTGAGCGTCTCGCACAGCACCACCCCGCCGGAGCTCGGCGGCGGCGCCGAGATCATGTGCCAGCCGCGATACTCGCATTCCAGCGGCGCCATCTCGCGTGCGCGATAGCGTGCGAAATCGGCTGTCGTCAGGATCCCGCCATGCGCGCGGGAGGCCGCGACGATCCGTGCCGCGACCGGGCCCTGATAGAAAGCGATCGCGCCCTTATCCGAAATGCGCTGCAACACGCGGCCGAGATCGGCCTGGACCAGCGTCTGCCCCGGCGCCCACGCCTTGCCATGATCGGTGAAGATCGCGGCGGTCGGCGCGTCCTTGCGGAAATCGTCGATCCCCTCGGCGAGGAAATCGGCATCGCCCTGGTCGAGCGCGAAGCCGTCGCGCGCCAGACGGATCGCCGCGGACATCAAGACGGAGCGGGATCGCGTGCCATATCTGGTGCGCGCGAGCTCGAGCCCAGCGACCGTGCCCGGAATGCCCACCGCGCGGTAGCCGCGGGTCGACAGGCCGGGGATCACATTGCCGTGCGCGTCCTGGTACAAAGTCGCGGTCGCGGCCATCGGCGCGGTCTCGCGGAAATCGAGGAAAGCCTTGCGCCCGTCATGAAGGCGGATCGTCATGAAGCCGCCGCCGCCGATATTGCCCGCCTCGGGGAACGTGACCGCGAGCGCATACCCCACCGCGACCGCGGCATCGACCGCATTGCCGCCATGCTTCAGCACGTCCAGCCCGGCCTGCGTCGCCAGCCGGTGCGCAGATACGACCATCCCATGTTCGGCCGCGACCGGCAGCGGCGAGGCGGCGTCCAGCGGGGCCAGCCCCAGCCCGGTGATCAGCAGCGCCGCTATCACGGACTTCAACCTGCGCATGCCCTTCTCCAAATGAAACGGGGGGCCGAAGCCCCCCGAGTAACTGAAGGAATCCGGTTCAGAACTTGAACCTTACGCGGGCATACCAGAGACCGCCATTGATCCCGAACGGTCCGCCGCTACGCGGATAGATCTGGCCATCGGCCGTGCTGTTGGTCAGCGCGTAGATGGTGTTGGACGAGCTCATCGCGATCTTCTCGGGATGCGCGTTGAAGATGTTGTTGGCGCCGATCGTGAACGTCGCCGTTTCGCTGAACGTATAGCTTACGTCGAAATCGGTCGTGGCCCGGGCTCCGAACACCTGGCCCGGATAGTCCACCTCATCGCGCCACCAGCTATAGTAGTTTTCGCGGGCGTTGAAGGTGAAGGCGCCGATCGCATAAGTCGCGCCGAGATTGACGCGATGGTTGGGCGCCAAATGGGCGACGTCGATGATCTGCGGATCGCTGATCACCGCCGGATCGAATTTGGTGACCTTCGACTTGTTGTAATTATAGGCCAGCGTGAGGTTGAGATCGCCCGGGCCGGCATGGCTGTGATAGGTGGCGACCACGTCCACGCCGCTGGTGCGCGTATCGAAGCCGTTGGTGAAATAATTGATGTTGCCGCCTTCGCCCACCGCAGCGAGCGCGGGCTGCTTGGCGATATCGGCCGCGGTCACCGTGAAGTTCTGCGAAATGCCGATCCGGTCCTTCACCTTGATCGAATAGCCGTCGACCGTGACCGTCAGACCGCGGATCGGCTTGGCGACCACGCCCAAGCCGAAGTTGGTCGATTTTTCCGGCTTCAGCACCGACGCGCCATAATATTGCGAGATCGGACTGGAGACGGGATAGGTGCCCGTCTGCACCTGATTGCCCGCGACGAAGTTGGTCGTCAGGATCTCGTCGTTGGACTGGCCGGGCGACGGCGCATGGAAGCCGGTGCCGACCGTGCCGCGGATCGAGAAGCCGTCGCTGATCTTGTAGATCGCGTTGAACTTGCCGACCGCCTTGCCGCCGAACGTGCTGTAATGCTCGTAACGGCCAGCCAGGCCGACGCTGAGCGCGCTGGTGATATCGGTCTCGAGATCGCCATAAACGGCATAGCTTTTCTGCGCCCATTTGCCCGAGGCTTGGAGGCTGGTGCCGCCATAACCGCTCGCGCCCGGCGACTGGGCCGAACTCGTACCTGCCGGCGCGTAAACGCCCGGTGCGGTCAGGGTGTAGAGGTTCTGGGCTAGCGCATAGGGGCCCACGCCATAGGATTGCAGGTCGCCCGAAGTCTGTGTGTATTCCTCGCGCCGCCACTCGGCGCCGCCCGAAACGGTCAGCGGGCTCGCGAAGCCCACGTCGATCGGATAGCTCAGGTCCAGGTTGAAGTCGGTTTCCTTCTGGATCAGCTTGCCGAACTGGAAGCTGGTCTGCGTTTGCGGGCCGTAGGACGCGTTGAGCGAGTTATACATCGACAGGGTAAGCGCGTTGCGGCTGGTCGTTCCCGACACGTCATAGGTCAGGTCGCCGAATGCGCCCTTGTACCCCAATGTGCCGTAAGCCTGATCCGTTTTGCCCACGAAACGCGGCGTGAAGCCGGCGGGATAAAGCGACGTGAAGAGGAAGGTGTTGGTATCCTTGACGAAGCCGCCTGCCGGGCAGGTGGCGTTGCCGGTCGGGCAGGGGGTCAGGTAAAAGGTGTTCTTGAAGGCGCCGTTCGCGCTGAGATCGTGGCTCACGCCATTGATGTCGAGCGCCGTGCCGCTGATCGGCGCGCGATAGTTGAAGCTTTCGTTGGCGTAGCTGTGCGCGAAATTGGCGAAGGCATAGAGGTGGCTGCTGTCGGTCACGTCGAGCTGCGAATTCACGAGGAATTTGTAGCCGTGCGACGGCGACGAACCCCAGATCTGGGCCGGTCCCGGATAATTGGGGAGCTGACTGGCGAGATCGGGATGTTGCTGCGCGAAGATAACGGCCAGCGGGCGCGTTTCGCCGCGGCTGGTGCCCCCATCGCGATCATATTCGCCGGAAATGTTGATGAAGCCCGCGCCGAACAGCGACAGGCCCAAATTGGCCGCGATCTGCTTCGATTTGCCGTCGCCCGGATAATATTGGCCATAACGGCCGTCGATCTCGAGCCCGTGATCGGCGTTCTTCAATCCATAATTGAGCACGCCGGCAATCGCGTCGGAACCATATTGCGCGGTCGCGCCGTCGCGCAGCACCTGGAGGTTGCCGATCGCGATCGCGGGGATCGCGGAGATGTCGGAGCCCTGCGAACCGAAGGACAGGCCGGTGTCGCCGCCGGTATAGACCTGCACCAGCGCGGAACGGTTGAAACGCTTGCCGTTCAGCATCACCAGCACTTCGTCACCCGGCAGGCCGCGCAGGGACGGCGCGCGCACGAAGCTCGACGCGTCCGAAATCGTGTTTTGCGGCACGAAGAAGGACGGAACCAGGTTCTTCAGGCTGTCGAGCATGTTCGCCGACGGTTGGGATTGAAGCTCGACCGCGCTGATCACGTCGACCGGAGATGCCGAGTTGGTGAGCGTGCGGTCGGTACGGCGGGTGCCGATAACGACGACCGTCTCTTTCGCATCGTCCGCGACGGTGGCGGCGGCGGGCGATGGCGTCGTCTGGGCTTGAACTGCGCTGGCAAAGGTCAGCGACGCAATCGCTGCGGTGGTCGTGAGAAGAATAGCCTTGGTAACGTGGCTATGGAAAACCCTTTTCATAATGTCTCCCCGAGCTGAGCTTAGCCGGTTCGGACACCCTCTCCACACTATATGGGCCGGAGACGTCAGCTCGGCTTTATGACGAAAAGGTTACGCCCGCCGGAAAGGCTGTCAATTGGGAGCTCGACTTCGCCAGATGTTTTTACCCTATAGTATCGTATGGCGATATAATTGAGTGCATTGCTCCTTATAAAGAGGCTGTACTGCCTGTGGCTTTGTTGCCCCTGTCAATGGAATTTTGAAGGAATGTGATCTCTCCGGAACCGGGCCGATAACCGGTTGGCGAGGATCAGAGGGGCTTTCCTTTCTCCTTTATTTCGATATTATCCGAAATATCGAATCAAATAAGGAAATGCTCCAATGAAGCGTCTGCACATGCATGTGAGCGTGCCCGATCTGACCCCTGCGATCGCCTTTTACCGGGCACTGTTCGACGCCGAGCCGACGGTGACCAAGCGCGATTATGCCAAATGGATGCTGGACGATCCGCGCGTGAACTTCGCCATTTCGGCGCGCGCGCGAGGCGCCGGCGTCGATCATGTCGGCATTCAGGTCGACAGCCGCGACGAACTCGGCGTGCTCGCGGCACGGCTCAAGGCGGCGGGGGCGACCACCTTCGATCAGGAGGCGACGACCTGCTGTTACGCGCAATCTGACAAGAGCTGGGTCACCGACACGGCGGGTGTGCGCTGGGAGAGCTTCTTCACCCATGGCGAGGCGACCAGCTATGGCGAGGACGAGGTGCTGCCGGAAACGCCCGAAGTCGCCTGTTGCGGGCCGAAGCCGCAGGCGGCGTGCTGCTGATGCAAATCCCGACCGCGGTCGAGGCATTGTCCGCGCTCGCCCATGCGAGCCGGCTTGCCGTCTTTCGTCTGCTCGTGCGCGCCGGGCCGGATGGCTTGCGCGCCGGCGACATAGCGCGCGAGGTGGGGGCGCTGCCCAACACCTTGTCCACCCATCTCAATATTCTTGCGCATGCCGGGCTGATCCGGTCGCGCCGGGACGGGCGAGCGATCCTCTATTCGGCCGATTATGATGGCATGCGCAACCTGCTCGGTTTCCTGGTGGACGATTGCTGCGCGGGCCGGCCGGAAATCTGCGCGCCGCTTGCCGAACTGGCCGTGGAGGCAAAATGTTGCCCCTGAACCGCCTCGCGCGATGTGATCACGGCGATCCGCGTTTCGTCTCCGCTTTGGCTGCCGCCGACTTGCCTGTCTGTGGCCGCGACGGACACTGTTATGTCCTCGCGGATGGCAGTGGATTCGGGGTGATCGAGGGGAAGGGGACGGACCGCCTGTTGCGCTCGGTCGTGGTGCCGGCTGCACAACGCGGCATGGGCGTAGGAACGCAGTTGGTCGATTTGCTCATCGAACAGGCGGCTAGGCTCGGGGCCGATCGCCTGTGGTTGCTGACGACGACGGCGGCGGATTTCTTTCATCGGCGGGGGTGGAAGGCGGTTCCGCGCGATGCCGCCCCGTTGGCGATCCGGGCGAGCGACCAATTTACCAGCCTTTGCCCGTCTTCCGCCACATTGATGCTGCGCGAACTCGCCCGATGAGCCTCCAACGCAGGCTCTTCGCCGAATGGCTGGGCACGGTGCTTCTGCTCGCGGTCGTGATCGGGTCGGGCATCATGGGCTGATCCACATGTTCGGCCCGATTTCGGGCGCGCATTTCAATCCCGTGGTCACGCTCGCGGTGTGGCTCGGCCGCGGGATCGGCGGCCGCGACGCCATGCTGTTCGTCGGCGTCCAATTGATCTGCGCGATCATGGGCGCCTGGCTTGCGCATCTCATGTTCGGAGAGCCGCTGTTTCAGGTCTCGCACAAGCTGCGCGCCGGCCCCGGTTTGGCCGTATCGGAGGTCGTCGCCACCTTCGGGCTGATCGGCACGATCCTCGCCACCCAGCGCAAGCGGCCCGATTTCACGCCGGTGGCGGTCGGCCTCTACATCAGCTCGGCTTATTGGTTCACCGCCTCGACCTCATTCGCCAACCCGGCGGTGACGATCGCGCGCAGCCTCAGCGACACGTTCGCCGGAATCGCGCCCTCCTGCGCGCCGCTTTTCGTCGTGGCACAGGTCGCGGGGGCGCTGTCAGGTGTAGGCTGTTTCGGCTGGCTTTATCGGGAGGAGAATGAAGGATGACCGACTTTCCCATCACCATCTATCACAATCCCGATTGCGGGACGTCGCGCAATGCACTCGCGATGATCGAGGCGGCGGGATACCGCCCGCATGTCGTCGAATATCTCAAGGCGGGATGGACGCGCGACCTGCTGGATCGGCTGCTGGCGGCCATGGCGGCGCGTCCGCGCGACATAGTGCGCGATAAGGGCAGTCCCGCGGCCGAACTCGGGCTGCTCGATCCGGCGGTGAGCGACGATGCGATCCTGGTCGCGATGATCGAACATCCGATCCTGGTGAACCGGCCGATCGTCGTCACGCCCAGGGGAACCGCCTTATGCCGCCCGTCGGAGGAGGTGCTCAAGCTGCTTGACCGTTTGCCCACGGGATTCGTCAAGGAGGATGGCGAGGTGGTGCCCGTGCCGGGCCGCTGACCGCCGGCAAGGTTACAAAAATTTAACCGTCGATCGGCGGAAACGTATCGGTACCGATATCAGTTTATGTGACATGTATGAAAAGCCGATCCTGGAACGTGCATTCGAATTGGCACGCAGTGGGGACTATTCGCGCGTCAAGGAGCTGGAGAAAGCCCTGTCGAAAGAGGGCTATGCCAAGGGTGATCCGCACATCCACAGTCCAAGCGTGCGGAAGCAACTTCGCTTCCTTTGCCTTTCAGCCCGCAATTTAGAACGGGTATGACACGCCGTCTGGCACAAATCTGCCATGTTACTGGACTATAACATTCCGTAAGCGGAATCTGACCGCCAGAACCGGGCCGTCATCGGCCGGTTCGGACCGGACGCGTGCCCGCCTCGGCCGGTTTTTCGGAGCGGGCGGCGATTCCCGAAAACGCCGCGACCGGCCCTCGCTTGTGAGGGAAGATTTAATATGAGAGCTTGCCGGCATGGGCTCCGGGATCGTGAGATGAGGGCGCAGGCCGCCGACGCGGGGCGATGACCGCGCTTGCCCCGCTCCCGCCGGAGGATCGTTTCCCGTCAAACGCCCCTGGCGAATCGCGTTTCGTCGCGCTCCGGTTCGAGCTGGCCGCCTTTCTGCTGATCGTCGCGACCTTCGCGGCGGTTCTGCTCAAGGACGTAGTGATCGATCGCCAGTTCGCGATCGAGGCCGCCACGCAGTCGCGCTATGGGCGCTATTGGTATTCCGACAATGCGGGCGGCGGTACCTCTGTCATCGCCGCCGATCCGGTCGATCCGCTCGCCTGGCGCTGTCGCCTCACCCAGGTATTCGCTCATCCTTATTGCGGCGCGGGCATATTGATCGATATCGGCCATCGTGGCGCGGGGCGTGATTTTTCGGCGTTCGAAAAAGCGACGATCGACCTCGATTATCATGGGCCGGCGAAATATCTGAAGCTCACGCTCAAGAATTGGGGCGTGCCGTATGCGGATCTGGTCCACGGCGACAGCACCAAGCCCAATGTGATCGATTTTCCGGTCCACCAGGGCCATAATCATGCGACGCTCAACCTGCGCGATGCCGCGATCGAGCAATGGTGGATCAACCTCCATCCCTATCGCGATGCGGGCAAGCCGGAACGCGGCAATGTGGTCGCGATCGATCTTCAGACGGGTACCGATGCGCCACCCGGCAACTATGTGATCAAGCTGCACAGCGTCGCGGTCGGTGGGCGGGCGATCACCCCCGAACATTGGTATCTGCTGTTGCTCGGCTGCTGGACGGGCTTCACCGCATTATACCTCGTTCACCGCATGCGGCGGATGCGGCAGGACCATGCCCAGCGCCAGCGCCTGCTGATTGCCGAGGGGATGTTGCTGCAGCAGGCGCGCGATGCAGCGGAAAGCGCAAGCCGCGCCAAATCGCGCTTCCTCGCGCATATGAGCCACGAATTGCGCACGCCGCTGAATGCGATCCTGGGTTATGCCCAGATCCTGCGCGTGGCCGAATTGAGCAACCGCCAGAACGTTGCGGCGCGCACCATTCAGCAAAGCGGCGAGCATTTGCTCGCGCTGATCAGCGATATACTCGATCTGTCGCGGATCGAGGCGGGCAAGCTGGACCTGGCCCCGCATCCGGTGGAGCTGCGCGCGATCGTGCGCGGCGTCGCGGACATGATCGCGGTGCGCGCGCAGGAGAAAGGCCTGGACTTCGATTGGCGGATCGCGCCCGACGTGCCGCATGGCGTGATCGCGGATGACAAGGCGTTGCGCCAGGTCTTGCTCAACCTGCTCGGCAATGCGGTCAAGTTCACCAAAGCCGGCGCGGTCAGCCTCGGCGTGACGCGCGTGTCGGAAACAGGCGACCAGATCGTGCTGCGCTTCGACGTGCGCGACACGGGCCCCGGCATTCCGCTCGAGAAGCAGGATCTGATCTTCCAGCCCTTCGAGCAGGCCGACGATGCGGCGCGCCAGGCGGGTGGCACCGGTCTGGGCCTATGCATCAGCCGCCGCATCGTAGAATTGATGGAGGGACATTTGCTGGTCGACAGCACGCCCGGTGCGGGCAGCTTGTTCTGGTTCGAAATCACCGTCGCGATCGGCGATCGGGGCGTCGTGCCGTACGTCGCCAACGACCGGCGCCCGAACGATACGGCCTCATGCCCGGCCGCGCGCGAACCCTGACCTGAACCTTGATCGGTTCAAGCTGATCAGCTCGAACCGACCAAGGTCTCAGCTATTTGAACAGAGTCTATCGTCGCGTCGGAGAATAGGATCAGGCGATCGCGGGAATGCGGCGACGACGGCGCAACTGTCCGCCGATCAGCCCAAAGCCCGCGAGCATCATCGCCCAGCTTGCGGGTTCGGGCACGGACCCGACGTCGTGGCGCGGCAGGCCGGTCACGAACAGGACCGCGTTCGAGCTTGCATTATATGTCAGATGGAGCTGGTTGATGCCCTGCGCTGCGTCGAGCACGTAGAAAGCGGTGCTTTCCGCGCCCGGACTGCCCTTACCGCCACCATAATGGACGCCGACGATGCTGATTCCGGTCAGCTGGATACCGAAATTGAGCGTGTGCGTGCCGCCGAGCTTGTCGGCCGATGCGGCCACATCCTTGATCTTGCCGTCCCACCCGGAATAGCCGAGCGATTGCAATATCGCCTGGTCGGCGCCGGCATTGGCCTGGTTGAGCAAATTGCCGGCGTCGAAACCGTTGCAAGCCAGCATGGTCACGGTGGACGCGGTGATGTCGGTCGGACCGCAGGAAGCGAGCGACACGGGCGGCTTTTTGCCAGCCATCGCCGGCGCGGCGATTGTCGAAACTGCAATAGCTGCGATCGCAGCCAACCCCCGGATACGCACTGTACTTTCCCCCGCGCCCAACAGGGGCGCATTCATCTAATGCGCCGATTGTTCCGGAAAGGCAACATGGAAAGATAGTTAAAGGTAACAAATTGCATAGAATTTTGGTTAATTTTGGCCGAGCGAATGGAAGGCCGCCAGCATTGCTATGGTTAACGGGTGCATGTTTGGCAGGCAGTCATTGCCGACAGCTCACCAGCGATGGCGATATCCGCCACGATAATAAGCGTGGCCCCATCCGTACCGGCGATAATAATATGTATGATAAGGGTAAGGGCGGTAATTCCAGCGCCCCTCGATGAAGGTCC
>JAEKMC010000058.1 GCA_019508115.1 Sphingomonas sp. | reverse complement strand
TAGCCTGCCTGTCGGTGGGGTCGTTCGCGAAAGCGCGCATTGCCGCGCCGGTTTTGGGATCGGCACGCCCCGCGACGGCGAGGAAATAGGCTTTGGTGATGTCGTTCAGCTGCGGCGTGAACTGGTGATCGCCGATCCGGGTCAGCACCGCGGCCAGTTCGTAGATCGCATTTTCCTTGCGCGGCGCGCTCGAGTGGCCGCCTGGATTGGTGATCGTCAGCGTGTAATCGGCATAGGCCTTCTCCGCGCCTTCCAGCGCGAAATAGCGCGGCTTGCCGTCTTCGCCGAGACTGCCGCCGCCGCTGTCGGCATTGAGCAGCATGTAGGCGTCGGGAAATTGCGCCGCGAGCATCTGCGTCGTCTTCATCACCGTTTCCTCGTCGCCGGAAAGGACGAGGATCACGTCGCGCCGGGGCACGAAATGCTGGCGCTTGAGATCGATCAAAGTCGCCACCATCAGCGCGTCGTCGAACTTCATGTCGGTCGCGCCGCGGCCATAGATATAGCCATTCTCGACCACCGGCGTGAACGGGTCACGCTCCCAATCGGCGGGTCTGGCCTCGACCACGTCCATATGACCCGACAGGAGCAGCGGCTTGAGCTTGGGATCGGACCCGCGATAGCGCGCCACCACGAAGGCGGTGTCGTCGACCGGCGTGATCGTGATGTCCTCGGCCGCGAAGCCGCCGGCGACCAGCGCCTGTTTCAGATAGGCCGCGAATTGCGGCGTCCGATTGCCGGGCCCCTCCACGGTGCGGAACGCGATCGCGTGCTTGAGCAGGTCCAGCGCCTGCGCTTCGGCGGGCGGATTGGCGCCCGCCAGCGCAGGGGTTGAGAGCGCGAGAGCGCAGGCTGCAAACAGCAGGCGCGAACGGATCGGGAGCGGCTTCGGCATCGGAAATTCCTCGCCAGGACAAGAGCATCCTAGAAGCGCGACCGCGAAAGGCAAACTGGGCTAATCGGCGCGCGAAATGGGATTCTCCGCGCCGCTCTCGTGCAAAATGACGCGATTGCGCCCGCTTTCCTTCGCGGCATAAAGCGCCCGGTCGGCAAGGGCGATCGCGGGGCGGACCTTGTCGGGCAGCCGATCACAATAATAGACGCCGAAGCTGGCGGTCATCGCGCCGTGCGGAAATTCGGCCGCCGCGATCTTGATCCGCAATTTGTCGGCGATGTCGACCGCCGCCTGCGCGTCGCTCACATGCCCGATAAGCAGGAACTCCTCGCCACCCCAGCGCGCGATCAGGTCGGTATCGCGGACGTTCCTGCGCAGCAGGTCGGCGAATTTGGCCAGCATCTCGTCGCCGACGACATGGCCATGGCGGTCGTTGATCATCTTGAAATGATCGATATCGGCAATCATGATCGCGACCGGCCTGTCCAGACCCTCCGCCAGCATCTGCTGATAGCCTTCGGTCACGCCGCGCCGATTGTACAAGCCCGTCAAATGGTCGCGCCGTGCCGATTCCCGCGCCAACTGGGCCTCGCCGCGCGCAACCTGTTCGAGCAGGCGCCGGCGCCTGAGGTCACGCTGCAATCCCAGGATGCGCGAGATCGTGAACATACAGATCAGGATGATCCAGAAGCCGAGAATGCCCAGATACCATTGCTCGACGGGCACGATCTTGCCCTCGAGCGTGATGCGATCGATGCGGAAAACGTGCCGGCCCGGGCTTGCATTGTTTCCGGTGTCGATCTCCAGCGCGACGACATTGTCGAACTGCCTCCGGCTCCACCGATAGGGTATGTGGTTCCCCTGCAGCCACCAGTCCGCGACCTTCAAGTCGCTGAGTCTGGCCTGGATCGTCTGCCGGCCATTATGGAGCGGCAATTCGATCTGGTTATACTTGTCGGTCCCGCCATCTTCGACCTTGCTGTAGCGGCTGTCGAAATTCTTGAGATACAGGCGGAAACTGTCCGCCGGTCCGCGATAGTCGAGCGTGATCGTGATCGTCTGAAACCGGCTGAGGTCGATGCCGCGACCATCATTATGGTCGAGCTTCAGCACGTAGGAACAATATGGAAATTGGTAGCGCCGTCGCAGTTGGCACGACCATGTGAGCGGTCGCGCAAGCGTGGCGTCGATTGTCGAATTCCCGCCGAGAATATCGTCGCCATGCCATTCGGTGGTGAAGGGCATCGAGCCGCCCGGCCCGATCACCACCGTATTGCGCAGGATCAGCCCGGCAAAGGAGATGGCCGCGATGGTCATCACCAGCAACCCGATCACGGCCAGTTCGAAGCGCAGGTCCGAAAATGCCTGGCGCACGCTTCCGCTGGCGCGACGCACGGTCACGATATCGGGCTCTTTGTCTTGCTCAGCATTGGAACCGCAATGCCATAAACCGCCGGATATTTGGTTAACGGGCGCCTATTCCCCGTGCAACGGGTAGCGGCTATGCCCCGGCGGGGAGAAGACTATGACCGCATTGCTACTCGACGGCGTGACCAAGGACTTCGGCGACAAGCGCGCGGTCGACGCGCTGAGCTTCACGGTCCGCGATGGCGAGGTGTTCGGTTTCCTCGGCGGCAATGGCGCGGGGAAGACCACGTCGCTGCGCATGGTGCTGGACATCATCCGGCCAACCTCTGGCCGGATCGAGATATTGGGTCGCCCGCCCGGCCGTGACAATAGCGCGGACCTGGGCTTTCTCCCGGAGGAGCGCGGGCTTTACCGCACGATGACCGCGCTGGAGACGATCACCTATTTCGGGCGGCTGAAGGGCATGACGCGTAACGACGCGCGCGCCGAGGGCAGGGCCTTGCTCGATCGGTTCGGGCTTGGCGGCTCGGCCAATACGAAGATCGCGAAACTGTCGAAGGGGATGGCGCAGAAGGTCCAGCTCGCCACCGCGATCGTGAACGCGCCGCGGCTGTTGATCCTCGACGAGCCCTTTTCGGGGCTCGATCCGGTCAATCAGGGCCTGCTCGAGGAAGAAATCATGCGCCTCTCGCGCAAGGGCTCGACCATCGTCTTTTCGACCCACGTCATGCAGCATGCCGAGCGTCTGTGCGACCGGCTGCTGCTGCTGGCGGATGGCCGCAAGAAATTCGAAGGCACGCAGGACGAGGCGCGCGCCACCCTGCCCGCCCGGCTGACGCTGACCGCGCGCGAAACGCCCGCAAGCCTGCCCGGCGTCGCCTCCGCCACCAGGCTGGAGGAACATGACGGCTGGACCGGTTGGGACGTGCGGCTGGAACCGGGCGGCGATCCGGGCGACTTGCTCCAGGCCTGCACCGAGCGCGGTTTCGCACTCCGGCGGTTCGAGCAGAGCCGGCCCAGCCTGCACGACGTCTTCATCCGCATCGTCGGTGGCGAGGAGGAGCAAAAGTGAACAGTCCCATCCTACTCGTCGCCGCGCGCGAATTCCGCCAGATCGCCGCCACGCGCGGCTTCTGGGTCACGTTGCTGATCATCCCGATCGCGCTCGCGGTCGCGCCGATCACGGCGCATTTCATGCAGAAGGATCACACCGAAAACGTGATGCTGATCGATCCGTCGGGCCAGGCGGCGCCGGCCATCGCCGCGCGGATCGAACTCGACCATCAGCGCCAGCTGCTCCAGTCGCTGTCGCGTTATGCGGAAAGCCACGATCTCGACCGCGCCGATCCGCGCGCGGTCTGGGCGCATCACGACCATTATTATTCGGATGCGGAGGTCCAGGCGTTCGTCGCCGGTGGCGGCGTGAAGCATGCCGACGCGGTGATGCGGCGCGTTGCCGCGCCCGACACCAAACCGTTCGAGGCGCCGGAATCCGATTACAAGATCGTGCCCACGCCGGCCCGGCTCGCAACGAGCGATCCTGCCGCGCTCGGTCGCGTGCTGCCCGCGATGGTCAGCCATGCGACGAAAGATCCGGCCGCCCAGCCGATCGATTATGCGATTTACATCCCTGCCGATTTCGCGAGCGGCCGCGCGCCTGTGCAGATCTGGTCCGATGGCCCCGTCGCGGGCGATTTGATGGGCGTGCTTCAGGAAACGCTGACGCGCGCGATGCGGCTACACTTCCTGGAGGAGCAGGGCGTGCGCTCCGAAATGGCCGCTGCCGCGCAGCAGATCGCACCGATGATCGCGGTGAACCGGCCCTCGCCCGGCAAGGGGCATGAGCAGGTGATGATCCGTTCGATCCTGCCTTTGCTCGTATCCTATTTGCTGTTCATGTCGCTGATGCTGTCGGGCTCGTGGATGCTGCAGGGCACGGTCGAGGAGCGCTCCAACAAATTGATCGAGGCGGTGCTCGCCTGCGTCAGCCCCGCCCAGTTCATGTACGGCAAATTGATCGGTACGATCGCGGTCGGCCTGACCATGGTCGCGGTATGGGTGTTTGCCGCCACTGCGGCCGCCTTCGCGACGCAGGGCATGATCGCGGACATATTGCGCCCCGCGCTCGAGCCGCTGACGCAGCCGAGCGTTGCGCTGGCGATGATCTACTATTTCCTCGCCGGCTATGTGATGATCTCGATGATCTTTCTCACGATCGGCGCGATGAGCGACAGTTTCCGCGACGCGCAGGCCTATCTCAGCCCGGTGATGTTGGTCATTGCCGTGCCCTTCGCGATCATCGCGCAGATGGTGGTGCGCGATCCGTCGAGCATAGGCGTGCGGATCATGAGCTGGATCCCGATCTACGCGCCTTTCACCATGCTCGCGCGATTGGGCGCGGGGGTGCCCTTGTGGGAGGTGGTCGGCTCCGGCCTCACGCTCGCCGCCTTCATCGCGATCGAGGTGGTCCTGCTGGGCCGCGTCTTCCGCGCCAGCCTGCTGGGGGCAGGCTCCAAGCCCAGCCTCGCGCATATCGGCCGCCTGATGCGCGGTCGCGAACGCGAATGAGATTGACCGCGAAGTAGCGCGACCATAGCCTCGGCGCAGGATCGAAGCGGTCAACAGCTTCGGCGTTAGGGGGTACTGATATGGCTGACAAAGACGTTCTGCCTGCTGCTAATCCGGCCGCGCTTGGTCTGGTGGCGTTCGGCCTGACCACGGTCTTGCTGAGTCTCGTCAATGCGGGCGTGCTGCCCAAGGGTGGCGAGCCGGTCGTCATTCCTTTGGCGCTCGCTTTCGGCGGACTGATGCAGATCTTCGCCGGGGCATTCGAATTCCGGCTCGGCAACACGTTCGGGATGACCGCGTTCCTGAGCTATGGCGCTTTCTGGTGGTGGTTCGCCTTGCTGCTTCTGTTCGCGGGCAATCACTGGATCGATATTTCGGCGGCCGGACCCACAATCGGCGCGGCGCTTCTGCTGTGGGGCGTGATGACGCTCTATCTGTGGATCAGCACCTTCCGCCTGTCCAAGGTCATCTTTTTGATCTTCCTGACTTTGTGGGTGACGTTCGGCCTGCTCGGCGTCGGCGCGATCCAGGGCAATGCGGCCCTCGGCCATCTCGGCGGCTGGCTCGGCCTCGTCTGCGGCGCGCTTGCGCTTTATGGCAGCTTCGGGATCGTCACCAATGCAACTTTCGGCCGCGTGATCGTGCCGATGGGCGCCAAGCCTTTCCTGTCCTGATTTGAGTCTGCTTGGAAACGCGCGGAAGAGCGCGTTTCGAGGCGGCACCGGCCCGCGACCCCGCCCGACCTCCCATAGCATACCCTGAATGGGAGGCCGGGCGGGGGCGCGGGCCGGTACCGCAATGCGCCGCCAGGCGCATTCCCAAACGCGGTCCGCCTTCGCAAACTTCGGTCTCTTGATTAAATCGTGGCGCCGTTCCACGCTGCGTCATCCGGCCCTCGGCCGATCAATATTCCGAAGGATTTCCTGAAAAATGAAAGTCATGACGTGGCTCTGGACCTCGGCTGCCGCGGGCTGCCTGGTCGCCTCGATGGCGCAGGGCGCTCTTCCGGCGTCCAACCCTTTCGCCAAGCCGAGCAGCCTCCCATTCCAGGCCCCCCGTTTCGATCTGATCAAGGATGGCGATTACCAGCCGGCGATAGAGGCCGGGATCGCCGAGCAGGCCGCCGAAGTCACGCGGATCGCCAATAATCGGGCGGCGCCGACGTTCGACAATACAATCGGCGCGATGGAGCGTTCGGGTCGCCTGCTAGACCGGGCGACGAGTGCCTTTTTCGGCGTGGTCCAGGCCAATACCAACGCGACGCTCGACAAGGTGCAGGAGGCCGACGCTCCCAGGCTCACCGCGCATTCGGATTCGATCTATCTGAACCATAAATTGTTCACGCGCGTCCAGGCGATCTACGCGAAGCGCAAGAGCCTCAAGCTGACGCCGGAGCAGCGCCAGCTGCTCGATATCTATCACGCCAATTTCATCCATGCCGGCGCGCAGTTGAATGCCGCCGACCAGGCGAAGCTGCGCAAGCTCAATACCCAGATCTCGACACTCGAAACCGCCTTCCAGCAGAAATTGCTCGCCGCCGCCAAGGACGGCGCGCTCGTGGTCGACGACAAGACCAAGCTGGCCGGCCTCGACGACAATGTGATCGCGGCCGCGGCCAAGGACGCCGCCGAACGCAAGCTCGAGGGGAAATATCTGCTGCCTCTGCAGAATACGACCCAGCAGCCCGCATTGCAGGATCTTGCCAATCGCGGAACGCGTGAGGCTCTCTTCAACCACAGCTGGACGCGCGCCGAAAAGGGCGACGCCAACGATACGCGCGCCACGATCCAGCAGATCGCCTGGCTGCGCGCGCAGAAGGCCAAGCTGCTCGGCTTCCCGACCTGGGCGGACTATGTCCTGCAGGATCAGATGGCCAAGACCCCGCAGGCGGCCAAGGCTTTCATGAGCCAGCTCATTCCTCCGCTTGCCGAGGAGCAGAAAGCGGAGGTCGCCGAGCTGCAGAAGACGATCCGCGCGGGGGGTGAGGATTTCGAACTCAAGCCCTGGGATTGGGAGCGTTATGCCGAGCGCGTGCGCAAGGCGAAATATGACCTCGATCAGAACGAGGTGAAGCCCTATCTCGAGCTCAATGCGGTACTTGAAAAGGGCGTTTTCTACGCCGCCAACCAGCTGTACGGCCTGACCTTCAAGCGCCGCACCGATATCCCCGTCTATCAGCCCGACGTGATGGTCTATACCGTCTACGACAAGGACGGCTCCGAGCTGGGGCTGATGTATTTCGACTATTTCAAGCGCGACAATAAATCCGGCGGCGCCTGGATGTCGAATTTCGTCGGCCAATCCTACGCGCTCAAAACCAAACCGGTTATCTATAACGTAGCGAATTTCACCAAGCCGGCTGCCGGCCAACCCACTCTGATCACCTTCGACGACGCCACCACCATGTTCCACGAATTCGGTCATGCGCTGCATGGCCTGTTCGCGTCACAGGAATATCCAACCCTCTCGGGTGCGAACACCGCGCGCGACTGGGTCGAATTCCCGTCGCAATTCAACGAGCATTGGGCGCTCGATCCCAAGGTCCTCGCCAATTACGCCAAGGATTATCGCACCGGCGCGCCGATGCCGCAGGCGCTGGTCGACAAGATCAAGAAGGCCGCCAAGTTCAACCAGGGCTATGCGCTGGGCGAGACGGTCGAAGCGGCGCTGCTCGACATGGATTGGCACAGCCTTCCGGCAAGCGCGCCCAAGCAGGATATCGACGCCTTCGAGAAGAAGGCGCTCGACACGATGGGGCTGGACACGGTCAACGTGCCGCCGCGCTACCGCTCCAGTTACTTCCTCCATATCTGGGCCAACGGCTATTCGGCTGGCTATTACGCCTATCTGTGGACGCAGATGCTCGAGCACGACGCCTATCACTGGTTCATGGATCATGGTGGGCTGACGCGCGAAAATGGTGAGCGCTTCCGCGACCTGATCCTGTCACGCGGCCACACTCAGGATTATGGTGCGATGTTCCGCGCCTTTTACGGCAAGGATCCCGACATCGGCCCGATGCTGGAAGAGCATGGGCTGCCCACGGGCAAGTGAATGAGACGGGCACGGCGAGAACGATCGCCGCGCCCGTTCTTTTTAGGGGAGAAGCGGATGAAGCGGCTGGGACTGGGCGTTGCCCTGGGATGGGCGCTGACGATGCCGGTGCAGGCCGCGGGCCCGGTCGTCTCAGTCGATAGCGGACAGATCGAGGGCGTCGGGGCCGGGGCCGACGGGGTCCAGATCTTCCGTGGCATCCCCTTCGCGGCGCCACCGGTCGGCGCGCTGCGTTGGCGCGAGCCGCAGCCCGTGGCATCCTGGACGGGGGTGCGCGCGGCTACTGCCTTCGCGCCGCGTTGCATGCAGC
>JAEKMC010000057.1 GCA_019508115.1 Sphingomonas sp. | reverse complement strand
GCTTGCGCTCGAGCGGCAGCCACAGCACCTCGGGATGGTCGGCGATCAGTTGCTCGGCGATCTCGAGCGCGCGGTCATATTCGCCGCGCGCCTCGTGGTGCCGCATCAGATGATGGGTCTGGAACATGTTGGAATTCGCCATCGCGATGGCGTCCATATGCACCTGATAAGCCGCATCGAAATCACCGGCGGCATCGAGTGCGCTGCCCAGCTGGCTCCGGTAGAGCGGATTGTCGCTCTGCGTCTCGACCGCGCGCCGCGCCAGAGCGATCTTCTGGCGCGGCCGGTGCGACGGGACGCGAGACGCCAGCGTGCAGAAATAATGGCCCGAGCGATCGCGGCGGCGGCGCAGTTCCTTCGCATAGTCGCGTGGATCGAAACTGCCATCCTGGATCCGCTCCAGCAGAGGCTGCAGCAAGCCGGTCTCCAACAGATAGGCGCCGACCGGATGTCCGCCATGCGGCACCGGCAGGCCGATCGTCGGCGAACGCGCGGCGAACAGGTCGAAATGGCGGCGGTCGTGCGGATCGCGCGGATCGTAGGCAACATATTGGACCGGGAGCATCGGGAGATCGCCATCGCGGCGGAAGCGGATCCGCGCGATATCCTCGGGCCAGCGCCGGTCGAACGGCGCGATCGCGGGATCAACGCTATATTGGGGCGAGAGCGCGAGCCCGATCGTCGCGCCGCACGCCGCGCCATAATGGAGCGCGGCGAAGCCGCCCATGCTCGACCCATAGGCAATGACGCGTTCGTATCCCGCGACCGCAGCCGCGACCGCCGCGAGCGCGTCCATCAATTCGGAATGCTGGTACCAGCGATTTTCACGGCTCAGCACATGGATCGCGTCAATCCGGCGTCCGCGGAAATGCTCCTCGCCGAAACCGGGCCGTTCGAGCGTGCGGTCGTCGGTGTAGGAGGCAAAGGTCACGTAGCAGAGCGGCCCGCCAAATCCCGCGACACGGCGGACGAGCAGATCTTCCGACCGGAACAGCTCCTCGACGGCGACGATGCGGCCCGATTCCGCGTTCACGCACCCCGCTCCTTCACAAGCGCATCGAGCGCCAGCAGCGTCTTGAGCAATTCTTCGAGTTGATCGAGCGGCCAGGCATTGGGGCCATCCGACTTGGCTTCGGCCGGATTGGGATGCGTCTCCATGAAGACGCCGCTGACGCCGACCGCCACGGCGGCGCGCGCGAGCACGGGCACGAATTCACGCTGTCCACCCGAGCTCGTCCCGTTACCGCCGGGGAGCTGGACCGAATGGGTTGCGTCGAACACAACCGGCGCGTCCGCCTCGCGCATGATGGCGAGGCCGCGCATGTCGACCACCAGATTGTGGTAGCCGAACGACGCACCGCGCTCGGCAACCATCATCGTCGGCATGTCCATGCCGGCGCGCGCGGCGGCGGCCCGGCATTTGTCGATCACATTGACCATGTCGCCCGGAGCCATGAACTGGCCCTTCTTGATGTTGGCGGGCTTGCCCGAGGTCGCGACTGCCTCGATCAGGTCGGTCTGGCGCGCGAGGAAAGCGGGCGTCTGCAGCACATCGACTACTTCGGCGACCGGCTTGACCTGATGCACGTCATGGACATCGGTCAGCACGGGCAGGCCGGTTTCCGCACGAACCTTTTCGAGGATGCGCAGCCCCTCTTCCAGGCCGACGCCGCGGAACGAGCTGCCCGCGCTGCGATTCGCCTTGTCGAACGAGCTTTTGTAAATCAGCAGGATGCCGAGTCGGTCGGCGATGCCGCGCAGCGTCTCGGCGGTCGAAAGCGCCAGCTTTTCGCTCTCGATCGCGCAGGGGCCGGCGATCAGGAACAGTGGCTCCCCGAGGCCGATGCGGCGGCCACAGAGATCCCACGATTGCAATGTCATGTGTCTAGTCCAGGCCTCTCGCCAGGAATGCCGCCTCGATCGGGCCGACATCCTCAGGGTTGTTCAATTCCCAGATGTCATAGCCCGGCGCGGCCACTTCGACCACCCGCACGCGCTTTCCATGTTCGATGAAGCGCAATTGCTCGAGCCCCTCGAGCTGTTCGAGCGGTGTCGGCGGCAGCGCTGAGTAAGCCCGCAGCGCTGCGCGGGTGTAGGCATAGACCCCGATATGAAGGAACACCGGCAGGCTGGGATCACCCACTGCCGAGGCCGCGACATGCGGGATCACCGACTTCGAGAAATAGAGCGCGTCACCGTTGGCGCCGATCGCGGCGGTGGTGCCGCCGACGCGACCTTCGCGCTGATCGGCGAGCAGGCGGCGGTGGATTTCGGGCGTCACCCGCAGGACCGGGGTCGCGACCTCGATCGCGGGATCCGCCGCCATCGCCGCAAGCAATGCCGAGACGAACGGCGCGGGCGTGAGCGGCGCGTCGCCCTGGAGATTGACGATGATGTCGGCGTCACCGAGCGCATCGAGCGCCGCGGCGCAGCGTTCGGTGCCGTTGCGGCTGCTCTCGGGCGTCATCGTCACCTCGGCGCCGAAACCCCGCGCCACGTCGGCGATACGCATATCGTCGGTTGCGACGATCACGCGCGCCACGCCGGGCACGGCGACGGCCGCCTCCCAGCTACGCTGGATCAGCGTTTTGGAAAGGCCGCTGGCGCCCTTGAGGAGCGCCAGCGGCTTGCCGGGATAGCGGGTCGACGCATAGCGCGCCGGGACGACGATGACCGCCGTCCGCGCGGCGCCGTCAGGCAAGTCCGAGACGGAGGAAATCGTGGACGTGAACCAACCCGACCGGGCGGCGAGTCTCGGAATCCTCGATCGCGAACATGGCCGTGATCTTGTGCTTGTTGAGTTGCGTCAGCGCATCCTCGACGAAGGCGCCCGGGGACACCCAGACGGGGTCGCAGGTCATCACGTCGGCCGCCGATGCCTCGAGCAGGCCATCGAGATGGCGGCGGATGTCGCCGTCGGTGATCACGCCGACCAGTGCTCCCTTTTCGTCGATCACACCCGCAATGCCGAAGCTCATCGACGTGATCGTGACGATCACATCGCGCATCGACGTGTCGGGCGAGACGAAGGGGAGTTTGTCCTCACGGTGCATGATCGCGGCGACGCGCATCAGGCGCTTGCCGATCGTGCCGCCGGGATGGAGCGCCGCAAAGCCCGCGATCGAGACGCCGCGCGCACGCATCGTCGTCATCGCCAGCGCATCGCCCAGCGCCATCATCATCGCGGTCGACGTCGTCGGCGCGAGATTGGCGGGGCAGGCCTCATCGACGTGCGGCAGCAGCAGCTGGACCTCCGCCTGGCGCATCAGCAGCGAGTCCGACTTGGACGCAATCCCGATCACCGGCAGGCCGAGCTTGCCGGCATAATCGAGGATCGGCTGAAGCTCGGCCGTGCTGCCGGAGTTGGAGAAAGCGAGCAACGCGTCGCCCGCCATCAGCATGCCCAGGTCGCCATGCGCGGCCTCGACCGGGTGCACGTAAAGCGATGGCGTTCCAGTCGACGCAAGCGTCGCCGAAAATTTACGAGCAATATATCCCGATTTTCCAATGCCCGTCGTGACGACGCGGCCTGTTACGTTGAGTAGAATAGTGACAGCTCGTGCGAAATTCTCGTCAAGCGCATCGACCAACGAACTGAGGGCTTCGGCCTCAGTTTCAATGACTTCTCGTCCATAGGCGACGATGTCAGTTTGGTCATTGCGGGAGATCTGGCGCGAAAATTCGGCTACGCCCATGTTCATCCCTTTGTTTTCACCTTTGGCGGACCTTCTAGCGGGACCCGAGCCTCAAGGCGAGATGGAAGTTTACGCGTCTGAAACGATCCACAGGAAACTTCCTGTCGGTCATAAAGTTTCTGGGGCAAAAAATATTTGTTCCCAGCGCTTTACTTGTGGCCGCTGCGCCACAGTAGGGATAGCCCTAAGAGACCATCCGTTGCAGCGTTGCGATCAAATCGGCCTCCTGGGCCGGCTTGTCGCGGCGGATACGCGCAATTCGGGGAAAGCGCATCGCCAATCCCGATTTGTGGCGCTTCGAGGCGTGAATGGAGTCAAATGCGACCTCCAGCACCAGGCTTTTCTCCACCTCGCGCACCGGCCCGAACCGTTCGACCGTGTGATTGCGAACGAAATGGTCGAGCCATTTCAGTTCCTCGTCGGTGAAGCCGAAATAGGCCTTGCCCACCGGCAAGAGCTCGCCGCCTTCCTCGGGCGGCGCGGTCCAGCAGCCGAATGTGTAATCGGAATAATAACTTGAGCGTTTGCCATGGCCGCGTTGCGCATACATCATCACACAATCGGCGGTGAGCGGATCGCGCTTCCATTTGTACCAAAGCCCCGCTCGGCGCCCCGCGACATAAGGGGAGTCGCGTCGCTTGAGCATCACACCCTCGATCGATGCGTCGCGCGCACCCGCGCGCATCTCTTCGAGCGCGTCGAAATCATCCGCTTCGATCAGGGCGGAAAGATCGAAACGATGCGGATCGAGATCGGCCGCGAACCGCTCGAGCCGCGCGCGCCGCCCGGTCCAGGCGAGCTCGCGCAGATCCTCGGCGCCGTCGAACAATATGTCGTACAGCCTGACGAAAGCGGGGAAATCGGCCTGCATCTTCGCCGAAACGTTCTTGCGGCCGAGCCTTTGCTGGAGCGCGTTGAAGCTGGCCGCGCCCTCATGCTCAATCCCGCCGCCTTGCGCCTCGCCCTTCACGAGCAATTCGCCGTCGAGCACGCCCGCGCGATCGAATGCAGCCGCCACATCGGGGAAACTGCCCGTGATGTCGTCGCCGGCGCGGCTGTAGAGCCGGGTCTGGCCACCGACATGGACGAGCTGGACGCGAATCCCGTCCCATTTCCATTCGGCGGCATAATCGGAAAGATCGACGCGCAGATCCTCGAGCGGATGCGCGAGCATGAACGGCCGGAAAACCGGGACGTCGGCGGGCGTCGGTTGCGCGCCCGCTCCCTCGCCCCAGGCAAAGAGCGGAAGGTAGGGAGGCCTGAGCCCGTGCCACACCTCCTCCACCTGATCGACCTCGAGCCCGAACGCCTGCGCCAGAGCGGTCTTGGCGAGCCGCGCCGAGACGCCGACGCGTAAGCCCCCGGTCGCGAGCTTGAGTAGGGCGAAGCGGCCCGCGGCATTGAGCTGGTCGAGCATCCCGGCCAAGGCGCGCGGCGCCTCGCTGCGTCCCAGCGTCATCAGCCGGTCGATCACTGCCGACAGGCGCAGCGCGCCGGTATCGATTTCGGGGGGCATCCCCTCCGGCTTGGGCCAGAGCAGAGCCACGGTCTCGGCAAGGTCGCCGACGAAATCGTAGCTCATCGCGAACAGGACCGGATCGATCCGCTCGTCGACCAGCGCGCGGATGGCGGATCCCTTGACCCCCGGCAGATCGAGCGCTCCGGTCAACGCCGCCATCGCCCAGCCGCGATCGGGATCGGGCGTTTCGCGCAGATAATCCGCGATCAGCTTGAGCTTGGCATTGCGCGAGCGGGTGTAGACGAGGCCGTCGAGAAGCTGGGAAAATTCGCGCATGAGACCGGCCTAAAACGGCAAAGGGCGGCACATCGTGCCGCCCTGCCCCTTTTTGTCAAAGGCGAATGCCGTCAGGTGACCGCCTTGCCCGCCATCAGCGCGAGCACCAGGAAGATCACGAACAGCGCAATCATGATGTAGAACAGGATCTTGGCGATCTCGACGAACGCGCCGCCGATACCACCAAAGCCCAGGCCTCCCAGGATGAGGCCGATCACGAGAAAAATGATCGCAAGTCTGAGCATGAAAGGACTCCTTCCGGCTGCTCAACGGGCGTGGAGACCATGCCGTTCCCGCAGATCGGAGGCTGTCTCGAAACGCGAAAGAGCGCGTTTCAAGGCCGCACCGGCCCGCGCGCCCCACCCCACCTCCCAACAGGGTATTCTATGGGAGGTCGGGTGGGGGGTGTGGGCCGGTGCGGCAATGCGCCGTGAGGCGCACCTCCAAACACACTCAGGCCTTGCGGCTGGCCTCGAACAGGAACCACGCGCGCTCCTCGGCCTGGTCGGTCCATTCGTCGACGATGCCGGAGGTGGCATTATCCTTCGCCGCCTCGGCAAGCTCCTTCACGTTGCGGAAGCTTTCGACCAGCTTGAGGTTATCGTCGCGCAGCTCCGCCAGCATGTCGGCGGCACTGACGAAATCCTCGTCATTGTCCTTGATCGTCTGATGACGGCTCACGTCTCCGATCGAGCGCAACGTGACATTGCCCGTCTTGCGCACGCGTTCGGCGATCGCATCGGTGACGCCGAAAATCTGCGCGGCCTGATCGTCCAGCAGCAGGTGATAATCGCGGAAGTGCGGGCCCGACACGTGCCAGTGGAAATTCTTGGTCTTGAGGAAAAGCGCGAAGCAATCCGCCAGTGCCGAATTCAGCGCCTCGGCGACGCTGGAAAGCTGGTTCGACTTCAAATCGGTCGGGGTGGCGAGCTGGGCGGCGGGGGCATCGGCCATCGAAAATCTCCATTCGGCAACTTGGTAGCAGGGCGATGTCCCTAACTCCCGAAGCGCGAATCGGCTTCTCGATAATCCTGATCAGAATGATCGGCCCTGTCGTTCAGGGCTCTGGACCCTAAACCTCGAAACGAACCCCGACGGTGGCGAGCAGCAGCGGTCCGACATCGGCATTTTCGCGCCCGCAGGTCGCCGCGACCGACAAGGCATCGAGCCAGGTCCGGAAAGGCGCGCTGCGCCCCTGTCGCGTGATCGCGTTGGCGAAACCGTCGGCAAGCATCGCCGCCGGCACGAAGCCTTCGAGCGTCGCCTGGCGGCGCAGCCAATCGAGCCGCGTGCAGGCGTCCTCCATCGCCATCTTGGGCAGATCGCGCGCCAGCGCGACGATCGCCTGTTCGAGATCAGCCTGCGCCCGTTGCGGCTCCATGACCTTGCCCCTCACTATACTCTCCTGGCACAAAGGATGACGGAATATGCTTACCGTCCGATTAAGACAGCCAAACGACTCCCCTCGCTTGACTTTGGAGCGTGGAATCGGCAAAGGCCCCCTCGATCGAGCGGCGGCGACGCCGCTTTATTTTTTGGCGCGCTCACGGGCGCGGTTCAGATAGCGCAGGAATTTGGGTCATGGCCAAGCCGACCACCGTCAAGATCAAGCTCGTCAGCTCGGCCGATACCGGCTTCTTCTATGTCACCAAGAAGAATCCGCGGAACCAGACCGAGAAGATGTCCTTCCGCAAATATGATCCCGTCGTGCGCAAGCACGTCGATTTCAAGGAAGCCAAGATCAAGTGACGCGCCGCCCGTAAGGGCAAGCGTCATCCCGGCGAAAGCCGGGATCGCAGGAGATTGAGGGCGGGCAGATTATCTGCGCCGCCCTTTTCGCGTCTCAGGCGATATGGAGCTCGGGCCTGCCGTGCGGCACGGTGATGGTCGCGCGCGTCCTGATCGGCATATTGCGCTCGGTCACCTTGTCGAGCACGCGCAGCTTGGTTTCCCAGGAGTCGGGCGTGACCTCGCACAGTGCATAGCCGCGCTGGTAATTGTAGAGCTTCAGAAACGGATTCTCGGCCATGATCTCGTCCATGCCGGGGCGGGTGTCGCTGCCGTCCCCGCCGGACGCGATCGACGTGACCACGAATTCGACCGCGACCGCATCGCCCTGGCCATGGTTGCGCCGGAGTTCACCCACCCAATTCTGATGCTCGTCCCCGGTCAGCACGACGACGTTGCCAAGCCCCCTGAAGCTTTCGAGCACGCGCTCGCGCGGCGCATTATAGCCGGCCCAGCTATCGAGATTGTAGGTCGGCTGGGTCTGGTCGCCCACGCGCCGGTTGACCGGCATCATCATCACCTGCTGCGCGACCCCGTTCCAGCGGGCCCCGCCGCGCAAGCCTTTCGCCAGCCAGGATTCCTCCGGCAGGCCCATCATCTGCGCCTTGGGATCGTCGATGGCCGGGCAATATGGCTTCTCGCCGTCATCGCAGGGCTGATCGGTGCGAAACTGGCGCGTGTCGAGGAAATGCATGTTGACCAGGTCGCCATAGCGTGCGCGGCGGTACATTTGGACATCAGGCCCATGGGGCAGCGACGTCGCGCGCACCGGCATATATTCGTACCAAGCCTGGTAGGCCGCGGCGCGACGGAAGGCGAACAATTCGGGCGGGGTCAGATGCTTGTCGACAAGGCCGGCATAATTGTCCTGCACCTCATGATCGTCGAACGTTACCCACCAGGCGCAGCTGGCATGCGCGGCCTGGAGATCGAGATCGCTTTTATATTGGGCATAGCGGCGGCGATAATCGTCGAGGCTGAAGATTTCCTCGCCGATATGCGACC
>JAEKMC010000056.1 GCA_019508115.1 Sphingomonas sp. | reverse complement strand
AAGGGCGTGCCGCAGCGCGAGCAGAAAAGCCGATGGCCGAAATCACTCGAATCGAAGCGCCCGACCAGATCCTCGCCGTGCGTGAATGCGAAATCGCCGACCGGCACCGACGCGAACGCCATCGCCGGACTGCCCGAATTCAACTGGCAGGTGCGGCAATGGCACCAGCCTGCATCGAATGGATCGGAGGCGAGGCGGTATCGCACCGCCCCGCATGCGCATCCTCCGGTCCAGTCTGCGCTCATCAGCTGCGATAATCCGCGTTGATCGAGATGTATCCGTGCGTCAGGTCGCAGGTCCACACCGTCGCGTGGCCTTCGCCCAGGCCCAGATCGACCCCGATCTCGATCTCCTGCCCCTTCAGGTGCGCGGCGACGGGCGCCTCGTCATAATTCTCGACCGCGAGCCCATGGCGCGCGACCTGCGTCGCGCCGAAGCGGATCGAAAGCAGATCGCGTTCGGCGGGTTCGCCCGCCTTGCCGACCGCCATCACCACGCGGCCCCAATTGGCGTCCTCGCCCGCGATCGCGGTCTTCACCAAAGGCGAATTGGCGATCGACATCGCGATCCGGTGCGCCGACGCGTCGCTCTCGGCGCCGTCCACGCTGATCTGGATGAATTTGGACGCGCCCTCGCCGTCGCGCACCACCAGATGCGCCAGCTGGCGGCAGATATCGGTCAGCGCCGCCTGGAACGCATCCGCACCGTCGTTGTCGAACGAGGCGAGCGGCGCATTGCCGGCCTTGCCAGTGGCGAAGGCCAGCACCGTGTCCGATGTCGAGGTGTCGCCATCGACCGTGATGCACGAGAAGGTCTGCTTGTTGGCCGCGTCGAGCATCGTCTGAAGGAAAGAGGCCTCGACCGCCGCGTCGGTGAAGATGAAGCCGAGCATCGTCGCCATGTCGGGCGCGATCATGCCCGATCCCTTGATGATCCCGACCAGGGTGACGCTCTTGCCGCCGATGACCGCGCTCGCGCTCGCGCCTTTGGCGAAGGTGTCGGTGGTGCCGATCGTCTCCGCCGCGTCGCGCCAGCCGGCCTCGGGCGCCTGCAGCACCGCGTCGATCCCGGCCTCGGCCTTGTCGATCGGCAGCGGCACGCCGATCACGCCGGTCGACGCCACGAACACGTCGGAGGGTTCGCAGCCGACATGGCCCGCAACGCGTGCCGCGATCGCCTCGACCGCCGCGCGGCCGCGGTTTCCCGTGAAAGCGTTGCTGTTGCCGGCATTGACCACCAGCGCCCGCGCCCGGCCGAGCGGCAGCGCCTTGCGGCACCATTCGACCTCCGGCGAAGGGCATTTGCTCTGCGTGGTCACGCCCGCGACCACGGTCCCCTCGTCGAGCGCGGCATAGGTCAGATCGGTCCGCTCCCACGCTTTATACCCCGCGCGCGTCACCGCGATTCGTACGCCCTCGATCGGCGGCAAAGCGGGGAAGGGCGAGGCGAGGGGGGAGATGGCTTCGGACATACCGGCGCGCCTAGCAGCGATTTGGGGCCATGTGTATCGGTCACCGGCGCTGCCCCCGATATGATATCCGGCTTATCTGTCCCTCCCCGAAGGTGATCTCTCCTTTGTGCAAACGGGCCTTTCCTCGGCTCTTGCGATGGGCCAGACACTTGATTTGAAGGAAAAAGGGGAGGGGCATGAAACCATCACAATGGGCTGCCTTGACGGCGCTTATGTCAGCCGCTCCTGCGTTAGCGGGGCAATTGTTCGTACCCTATCCGGCGGGCGCGGCGGCGCGGGGCGAGCATGGTTCGACCGTCGTAGCAATAACGATCAATTCGGCGGGACAAGTTGCGAATTGCGTGGTTTCCCGAAGTAGCGGTTCAGCGGAACTCGATGCCGCGACTTGTGCCTTGGTCGGCAAAGGCAAACGTTATGCCAGGGTGCCAGCTGGCGAGCCGTTGCGCATCGACACGGGGCGCATCAACTGGATGATCCCGGGCACCGCGCAAAGGGTGAGCGACCTGCCGATCGATCGCCGCGCGTATGAAGTCATTCTCGATCGCGATCGGCCGATCGGGCCTGACGGCAAGATGCCTCGGGTCTTCTTGTCCTCTCTCCAGGCGCCTCTGCCGAGGCAGTTTCAACCCGGCTTCGAGTCCGTGCGGATCATCACGGCTGTTAAGGTTTCCCCCCAACTTAGGCCGGTTGCGTGCAGTGTCGAGGTCGGCAGCGGTTATCCGAACCTTGACGAACAGGTGTGCAAAGACGTTCTGCAAACCGCCACTTTTTGGGTTGAACCCAGTGGCACAAGGCCGCGCAAGACTCCCGATCCGTCGCTACCTGCCATCGTTCTGGTACCGGTTGATTATACACTTGCCGGCAGTGGCAAGAGCTTGATGCAGGCTGAGCACGGCACCTTCAATTCGGCCTCGCCGATCCAACATTGGTCGTGGATCACGGGGGACGATTACCCCCCAGAGGCAGTTAAGCACGTTGCCGAAGGCGTCGTCACCACCGAGATTTATTCGGCGGGCGGGCGGGCACTACATTGCGACGTCGTCGAATCGAGCGGGGACAAGGATTTGGATGATGCGACCTGCCGAATCGTGCTGAAACGTGGCATTTTCACGCAGGCGCATGATGTGGACGGCCGGCCGCTGCTTGGGGTCAGCACGGATCGCATGAGCTGGGTGATGCCTGACGACGCCTTCCCGGCCGGTCATGTGCGACTGGATAGGCTACCCCCCAGTGACATGGACCTCACGCTCCCCCGGCTTCCGCTCGGGCTGACCTCGTCTGTGATAGCGCTACGCTATCTGGTCGACGAAAAAGGGAAGGTTGTGAGCTGCGAGGCCGATTACTCGAGCGGAGTTCCCGCGCTCGACGCCGCCGCCTGCAAGGCGACAACAATGGGCGATCAGGGTTTCACGGTGGTACGCGATGGCAAGGGCACTGCTCTCCGCACCGTTCGAACGAAGCGGATCGGCATCACTGTCCAGCAATAATGCGCCGAAGCGACGCCAAGGATAGACGAGCGGCCCACCATATCTTACATGAACGCCTGATGCGTTTGCTGCTTCTCCTCTCTGCCTTCCTGACCGCGCTGACCGGCGCGGTGGTGGGCACGGCTGCCTCGGCGCAGCCGATCGTGGCGAGCACGAGCGCGACGCACGCCAAGGCCGGCAATGCCGTCACGGTGACCGCGCCCGTACCCGAAGAGGTGCGCGGTGCCTTCGCCGCGCCTGGAACCTGGCACGCCAGTGCGGTTTCCGGCCCGCGCGTTTCGCGCAAATCCTATGGCGAGCGCCGGCGCGAATAGCGCCTCCTAAGCCGCTTTCCCCGGCCGACCGGCCGGTCCGCACCCATATCCATCATCAAGCGTTCGGCCGCTCGCGGCGACGCGCTGCATTTCAGACAGGAAAACCACCACATGTTCGCTGGCATTGCCAAAGCCGTGTTCGGCTCGTCCAACGACCGCTACGTCAAGTCGATGCAGCCTCTGGTGCGCAAGATCGCATCGTTCGAACCCGATTTGCAGGCGTTGAGCGATGAGGAGCTGGCGAACCAGACAATCCTGTTTCGCGCCCGCCTCGATGCGGGCGAGACGCTCGATCAGCTGCTGCCCGAGGCTTTCGCCACGGTGCGCGAGGCGGCGCGGCGCGTGCTCGGCCAACGCCATTATGACGTGCAGATGGTCGGCGGCATCGTGCTCCATCGCGGCGAGATCGCGGAGATGCGCACCGGCGAAGGCAAGACGCTCGTCGCCACGCTCGCGGTCTATCTGAACGCGCTACCCGGCAACGGCGTGCATGTCGTCACCGTCAACGATTACCTCGCCGCGCGCGACGCCGACTGGATGGGTCAGGTCTATAAGTTCCTGGGGCTCACTGTCGGCGTGATCGTACCCAATCTGACCGACGACCAGCGCCGCGCGGCCTATGAAGCCGACATCACCTACGCGACCAATAACGAGCTCGGCTTCGATTATCTGCGCGACAATATGAAATATGACCGCGGCCAGATGGTGCAGCGGCCGTTCGCGCACGCGATCGTCGACGAGGTGGATTCGATCCTGATCGACGAAGCCCGCACGCCGCTGATCATCTCGGGCCCGACCGAGGACAAGTCCGAGCTGTACAAGTCGGTCGACGCGATCGTGAAGACGGTCGCACCCGAGCATTACGAGCATGACGAGAAAGCCCGCTCGGTCATCCTGACCGAAGACGGCACCGAATGGGTCGAGCGCGCGCTCGAAACCGCCGGGCTGCTCCAGGGCAGCAACCTTTATGATTTCGAGAATACGCAGGTGGTCCATCACCTCAACCAGGCGCTCAAGGCCAACGTCGCCTTCCGCCGGGACATCGATTACATCGTCAAGGACGGCAAGGTCGTCATCATCGACGAATTCACCGGCCGCATGATGGATGGGCGCCGCTGGTCGGACGGCCTGCACCAGGCGGTCGAGGCCAAGGAAGGCGTCAATATCGAGCCCGAGAACCAGACGCTCGCCTCGATCACCTTCCAGAATTATTTCCGCATGTATCCCAAGCTGTCGGGCATGACCGGCACCGCCGCGACCGAGGCGAACGAATTCTACCAGATCTACAAGATGAACGTGGTCTCGATCCCGACCAACGTTCCCGTCCAGCGCAAGGACGAGGACGACGAATTCTATAAGAATATCGGCGACAAATTCGCGGCGATCACCAAGGCGATCCGCGGCAAGCAGGAGATCGGCCAGCCGGTGCTGGTCGGCACCGTTTCGATCGAGAAATCGGAGATGCTGTCCGAATATCTCACGCGCGAGGGTGTGAAGCACAATGTGCTGAATGCGCGCTATCACGAGCAGGAAGCTTTTATCGTGGCGCAGGCCGGCCGACTGGGCGCAGTCACGATCGCGACCAACATGGCGGGCCGCGGCACCGACATCCAGCTCGGCGGCAATCTCGAGATGCGCATGCTCGCCGAGCATCCCGATCTGGTCGCCGGCACGCCCGAATATGAAAGCATCGCCGAGGGCATTCGCGCCGAGATCGCGATCGAGAAGGCGGCGGTGCTCGCCGCCGGCGGCTTGTTCGTGCTCGGTACCGAACGGCATGAGAGCCGGCGCATCGACAACCAGCTGCGCGGCCGTTCGGGCCGTCAGGGCGATCCGGGCCTCAGCCGCTTCTATCTCAGCCTCGACGACGATCTGCTGCGCATCTTCGGCCCGCAGACGATGTTCGCGAAGATGATGAACAAGAATCTGGAGGATGGCGAGGCGATCATCTCGCCCTGGATCTCCAAGGCGATCGAAACCGCGCAGAAGAAGGTCGAGGCGCGCAACTACGATATCCGCAAGCAGGTCGTCGAATATGATGACGTGATGAACGACCAGCGCAAGGTCGTGTACGAGCAGCGCGCGGACATCATGGATGCGAACACGGTCGACGATGTCGTCGCCGACATGCGCGCCGAGACGGTCAATGCGATCGTCGCCGACGCCTGCCCGCCGGGCTCCTATCCCGAGCAGTGGAACGTCGCCGGGCTCAAGGAAGCCGCGGCCGACATTTTCGGGATCGATGCGCCCGTGGAAGCGTGGCTGCAGGAGGAGATGGTCGAGCCCGAACTGCTCGCGACGCGGATCCAGGAGATGGCCGAGACCGAACTCGCCAAGCGGGTCGAGGAAGTCGGCCAGGAGAGCTGGCACAATATCGAGAAGAGCGTCCTGCTCCAGCAGCTCGACCATCACTGGAAGGAACATCTGTCGACGCTCGATGCGCTGCGCCAGGTGATCCATCTGCGCGCTTATGCACAGAAGACGCCGATCAACGAATATAAGCAGGAAGCCTTCGCGATGTTCGAGCGCATGCTCAGCGTGATTCGCGAGGACGTGACGCGCACGCTCTCCAACATCCGCTTCAACTTCGCGCCGCCGCCCGAAATGCCGAAGATGCCCGACATCTTCACCACCACGCATATCGATCCGCTGACCGGCTATGACGACAGCGCGGATCGCGATGCCGCCTCGCTCGGCCTCGTGACCACGCGCCTCCCGCCGCTCCAGATGGTCCAGCCCGACGCGCCGGTGCTGGGCGATCCTTCCGAGTGGGAGAACCGCGTCAGCCGCAACGCGCCATGCCCCTGCGGCTCGGGCCGCAAGTACAAGCATTGCCACGGGCAGCTGTAAGCTGAGGTGGAATCGGCCGCCGACTTAAACCTTCTCCCGCTTGCGGGAGAAGGCCTGACGGTCAGCCGCGACCGAACAACCGTGCAAAGAAGCCGCGCCTCTCGGTGGGCTCCGGTTCGCCGCCGATCCGCTGGAGCATCGACCAGCGGAATCCCTCGGGTGGATCTTCGTGCGGGCTAAAGCCGCATATTGCCTTGGATAGCTTGCCGGGTGCCTCGAACAGCACATCGACGCCAATGTCGCTGCCCCGGCCCTCAGCTTCGGCCGCATGCGCCTCGGCGACGATGGCGGCCAGGCTTGCCGGAAGTTCCCCCTCCACCCGCAGCAACTCGCCACCTCCACGACTTTCCAGGTCGTACTCGACGCTCCAGGCTTCCTTGCCATCTTTATAGGCGCGGCCTTCCGCGTGGCTGCCGATGCGGGATATGTCGCCAGCAAAAGCCGGTCCAAAGCGGGCAAGCTGTAGCAGAAGGTCTTTCTGCTCCTCATCGAGATTGCCGAACAGCAGGAGCCACCCTTCCGGAAGATCGCCCATGAAAATGTGGTCGTGAAAATCCCCCCGATTGAGGAAATCTGGCCAGCCAGGCACGTCGTGGGCCTCGGCGCTTTCCAGGAATTCCATTTCAAGCGCGGCGAGTGCCTTGTCCGGCGAGAGGCCCCGAACCGCAACCCAGACAAGCATATAATTTACGTCGCCCATCGCCCCTCCCATCGTCAATTCCAGGCTTTACGCCTGCTGGGGCCGCGCCTCAGCCGCGTCCGAACAACCGTGCGAAAAAGCTTGGGCGCCGTTCCGGTTCGCCACCTATCCTGCGCAGCTTGAGGTAATGGAAACCTTCCGGCTCGCTCTCGCCCAGCATGAAGCCGCAGATCGATTGGGCGAGCAGCGCCGGGATCTCGAACAAGATGTCCACACCCGCATCTTCGCCGCCTGCGGCTTCCTGTTCCGCCTCGGCTTTACGCCGGATTTCGCCGAACTGTGCTGGCGGATTGCCATCGACGCGCAGGGCATCAGGCCCTTCTTCGCAGTCATAGATAACCCGCCAGCTTTCGCTGCCCCCTTCATAGCCGCGCGCTTCGGAATACATGACCCGCTCGTTGACCTCGCAGGCGACGGCTGGGCCAAGATTCGCCAGGTCCGCCAGCGCGCCCTCGAAAGCATTGGCTCGATGGTCAGTGAGCGCGATCAGCCAACCGTTCGGCGCTACGCCCAAATATAGCCCGTCGGCGGTCATCTCATCCGGCGTGCGCTCTTCCTCGATTTCCAGACCAAGCGCCCCGATCGCCCGCTCCGGCGCCAGCCCCTCAACCGCGATCCACGAATGCGAAAAGCCCATTGCTGATTCTCCCCTCTCTCCGCCCTCTATGCTGGCAGATCGTTTCGGAATCGCAAGAACAAAATGTGAACCTCCGGCCGGAATGCCGTCCGAAGTGGAGGTGAACCCCTATTTTTTTGGCCCGAATCCAGACAGCGGCTTCAGCACGATCCAGATATAAGCGAGCGTGCCGACCAGCACGACGATCGCCAGGCCGTGGTTGAGGTAATCGACCCCGCCCTCATGCTTGACCGCCTGGTTGCCCAGATAATTGGCCGCCGCGCAGCCGACCGAGGCGGCGAGATATTGCCAGATCGAATCCTGCGGCTCGCCCGTGCCCGAGGAGCGTTGCAGGAAGAGAACGATGAGCCCGGCGAAGATCGCCACCGTCACCCAATCGTACACCGTTTCCATAAAGCAACTTCTCCCCTGTCGCGCCTCCCTGCCACGGCGGGGTGGGGCGATGCAACAACAGTCATGTAACCATGCCGCCGGACAGGAAGCGGGTTTCGCGCCATGCTCCGGCCGCCATCACGTCGGCAATGATCTGCGTCGCTCTCCACACGTCCTCGTAACGAAGCGTGAGTGGGGTCAGGCCGAAGCGCGCGATATCCGGCGTACGAAAGTCGCCTACCACCTCGTGTTCGATCAAGGCACGGACGATCGCCAGCGCATTTGGATGACGAAAGGCGATATGGCTGCCGCGTTGTTCGGGGGCATCGGGAGTGACGCGCTCGAACTCCGGGCAGAGGGTCGCAAGGCGCGTGGCGAACAGATCGTGCAGCCTGACCGATTTTTCCCAGCGCAGCTGCGCGTCCGCCTCCAGCATCAGATCGACGCCGCTTTCCAACGCGAGCAAGCCCAGCATGGC
>JAEKMC010000055.1 GCA_019508115.1 Sphingomonas sp. | reverse complement strand
GGTTCGTCTGAGCCGCATTTCTCCTTCGCGGGCTTGAAGAGCGCGGTGCTGCGCGCGCGTGACGCGGGTCTCTATTCGGCGGAGGATATCGCCGCATCCTTCCAACAAGCCGTGATCGACTGCCTGATCGACCGCACGAAGCGCGCCATCGCCCGGGCGCAAGGCGTGAACGCTTTGGTCGTCGCGGGCGGGGTCGCCGCCAATCAGGCGATCCGCGGTGCGTTGCAGGGGTTGGCGGCGCAACATGATCTGCGTTTTGTGGCGCCGCCGCTCTGGCTCTGCACCGACAATGCGGCGATGATCGCCTGGGCCGGCGCGGAACGCTACGCTGCCGGCCTGACCGATCCGCTCGACGTGCCCGCGCGCGCGCGCTGGCCGCTCGATCCGTCGGCCGAAAAAGCGCGCGGAGCGGGGGTGAAGGCATGAAGATCGGGGTGATCGGGGGAGGCGCCTGGGGCACCGCGCTCGCGCAGGTCGCGGCGGCGGGCGGCCCGGTTCTGTTGTGGGCGTTCGAGCCCGACGTGGTCGATGCGATCAATGCCGATCATGTGAACCCCGTCTTCCTGGCGGGCGTGCCTTTGTCGCATGCGATCCAGGCGACCAACGACCTGCGCGATCTCGCATCGTGCGAGGCCTTGCTCGTGGTTACGCCCGCGCAGCATATGCGCCGCATCCTCGGCGCGGCGCCGGTCGAGACGCGCCCGCTCATCCTCTGTTCGAAGGGGATAGAGGCGGACACGATGGCGCTCATGTCGGAGGCGGCGGCGCAGACCTGCCCCGATGCGCCGATCGCGGTCCTGTCTGGCCCGACCTTCGCGAGCGAGGTGGCGAAGGGGCTGCCGACCGCGGTCACGCTCGCATGCCGGGACGATGCGGTCGCGGCGAAGCTCGCGCAGCGGATCGCGCGGCCGGGCTTCCGTCCCTATCGCTCGACCGATGTCGTCGGCGCGGAGATTGGCGGGGCGGTCAAGAATGTGCTCGCGATTGGTTGTGGCGTGGTCGAGGGCGCGGGGCTCGGCAAGAATGCGCGCGCTGCCCTGATTGCGCGCGGCTTTGCCGAGATGACCCGCTTCGGCCTCGCGCGCGGCGCGCGGCCCGAAACGCTCGCAGGCATGTCTGGGCTGGGCGATCTGGTGTTGACCTGTTCGTCCGAGCAATCGCGCAATTTCTCGCTCGGCCTGGGGCTCGGCCAGGGCAAGAGCGCCGAAAGCCTGATGTCCGACCGCCGTACCGTCGCCGAGGGCGCATTCACCGCACCGGTGCTGGTGCAGGCGGCCAGGGCCGTGGGCGTGGAGATGCCGATATCCGAAGCGGTCGCGGCGCTGCTGGAAGGCAGGGTCGACGTGAAGCGCGCGGTCGAGGCGCTGCTCGCCCGCCCGCTGAAGGACGAGGCGGTTTAGCTTTCTCCGTCACCCGGGACTTGTTCCGGGGTCCATCGTGCCGCACCGGATTTCCTCCTGGATGGGTGGATGCCGGAACACGTCCGGCATGACGATCAGTGTAAGGCCTGAACCGCCAGCCCCGTACAATCCGCATCCGGCGCGGGGGTGCCATTGCTGCCTGCAATCGCATTGCCGATCAGTTTGAAGAAGGTGCCGATCGTGTGCGGTAGTGTCTTCGGCTCGATATCGGGCTCGGACAAGGTGCCGTCCACCCGTACCGGCACGTCCAGTCTCACCGCATGCTCGAGCTTGGGCCGCCCGGGCAGGCTGAACGCCAGTTGCTCGGTGCCGAGGTCGATCGTGCCCGATCCGTCGCTGCGCGAGACGGCTGTGTCCAGAATCAGGGTATCGGCGGTGGCGAGACCGTTCTTCACCCTGAAATGCCCGATCGCGCAGCGGAGCCCGGTGGTCTGATCCTTGCCCTCGAACATGGCTCGGCCCGCATCGGCGCCCAGGAACAAGGCCGCGCGGCGGTTGATCACGCCGGTGCCGCCGACCACGCCGATCGTGCCGTCCGCATGCGCGAGCGCCTCGCGGATCGTGCGTCCCGACCCTTCGAGCCTGAGCTGCGCCGCGAGCGGGCCCGAGGCGGCATCGCCCATCGGCTCCTCGATCCGCGCATTGCGCAGCTTCAGGTCCAATGTGAGCAACGGCGTTCCCGCCTGATGCCTGACCCGCGCAAAGCCGCTGATACCCCCTGTCGCCATCCGCACGAAGAAAGGGTCAGCGGTGAGGATTCCGTGATCCAGCGTGAGCGTGGTCATGATTCCCTGAAAGACCGAAGGTCGCTTGAACAGCAGCCGCTGGATGTCGAAGCGGACCGATCCGTCGGTGCGCTGCATATGCTCGAGGTGGATCTGGGTATCCGGGAAGAGGCGCGGGCCCGTAGCCGCGCGCTTCGCGGCGGCGCGGGCCAGGCCTTCGTTCGAGGAGAGATCGTCGAAATCGAGCGCGGTCGAGGTCAGCGCGCCATCCAGCTTCGAGCGGCCGGCGACCTTCGTCACGGTCAAATTGCCTTCGAAATTGGAGCGGCCGACGTGCAGGCGCAGATCCTTGATCGTCCATGCGGGGCGGTCGCGGCGTATATCGGCGATGGCGTGCGCGGGCTGGCTGCCGGGGAGGCCGGCCTCGATCAGCAGGTCGAGATGCTTGAGATTGTCGGTCCAGCCTTCGGCCCTGGCGCCGAAATGCCGGAGATCGAGCGGGTGATCGGCGCGCCCGACCAGCGTCGCGCTGGCGATGGTGGAGCGATAGTCCAGCCGGAACGGCCATGCCGCCCCGACCAGGGGGCGCCCGATCAGCCGGATCGTCGAAGGATGGCCCGCCAGCTTGCCCTTGCCCGCCACGACGAAACCACGATCATCGGCGGCGATCGACGCGGTGAGTTGATGGTCGCGTTTGCGGTCGTCGAACGTAAGCACGCCGTTTCGGATGATCACATGCTGCAGCCATCGGCTGGCCTGGCCGGGCTTGGGAAATCCCTTCCAGTTCGCATGGACCATATCGCGCCGGACCAGCGCCACAGTCAGGCCGTCGATCGTGACGGAGCGGGGATGCACCTGGCCGAGCAACAAGGGCAGCAAGGGGAGCTGGACCGTCGCATGGCGCACGATGATCATGTCGCCGCCGCCGACCCAATCGGGCTGCACTACATGCATGTTGCCGATCTGGATTTCGGGGCTGAAAAAGCTGTGGTCGACGCGGCGCAGCGCGCCGATCGTCACCGGTCGGCCCAATTCGCGGGAGAAATGCCGTTCGAGCGGCCCGCGCAGATGCGCCCAGCCATAAGTCAGGATCAGCAATAGCAGGAAGAGCAAGGCCGCGACCGCACCGACGATCGCGATCAGGGCGCGGCGGTGCCGCTGAACGAACGCCGCCGCATCCATATCGCGATCAGACGCCCCGGGTGCAGGGTCGTTCCGCGGGTGCGTCAGAAATCGACCGCAATCCCTTTGCGCTCCCAATCGCCGTAGCGCACGGGCGAGAGGCCGGCTGGATCCTTGTCCGGCTCCGCCGCCTTGGGTTCAGGCACGGGCGAGCTCGGCGACCAATGCGCGGGCGGCTTTACGTGGGGCGGGCGTCTGGAGGGTTCGGTCATGGGCGTTGCGGCTTTTCAGGTTCAGGCCCATGTGGGCGGCAATGAACGATCAGACAAGACGGGATCAGGATGGCGCCGGCGTGGCCACGCGCGCCGCGGCGCTGCGGCTGCTCGATGCGGTGCTGCGCAAGGGGCTGCCGCTCGAAAGCGCGCTCGATAACGCGGCGCGCGGGCTGGAGCGCGCCGACGACCGCGCCTTGGCCCATGCCATCGCGGCGGAGGTGCTGCGAATACTGCCCGATCTCGATGCCTTGCTCGACAGCGCCACCGCCAAACCTTTGCCGCCCGACGCCAAGGCGCGGACCGCTTTGCGCATCGCGCTCGTCCAGGCGTTGCAACTGAATACCCCCGCGCATGCCGCGATCTCGACCGTCCTGCCCCTGGTCGATGGCGGACCGCGCAAGCTGGTGCATGGCGTATTCGGCACGCTCGACCGCAAGGGCGCCAAACTGCCCGATCTGCCGAGCCTGCCCGAGGGCGTCGCCGAGCGCTGGGAACGGGCTTGGGGTGCGGACGTGGTCGAGGCGGCCCGGCGCGCCATCGCGGCGCCACCGCCGCTCGACCTGACGCTCAAAAGTGGAGAGGTTGCCGGGCTCGAAGGCGTCAGCCTCGCCTCCGGCCATCTGCGCCTGCCCGCGGGCGGACGCGTGACCGAACTGCCCGGCTTCGCGGAGGGCGATTGGTGGGTGCAGGATCTGTCGGCCTCCTTACCCGCGCGGCTGATCGGCAGGGGCCCCGGCCGCGCGCTCGATCTGTGTGCGGCGCCGGGTGGAAAGACGATGCAATTGGCCGCGGCCGGCTGGGACGTGACCGCGGTCGACATGGCCGACCAAAGGCTGAAGCGCGTGCGCGAGAATCTGGCGCGGACCAGGCTCAAGGCGAGGCTGGTCAGCGGCGACGCGCTCACCTTCAGCGACGATCCCTATGATGTGGTGCTGCTCGACGCGCCTTGCTCGGCGACGGGGATCTTCCGTCGCCATCCCGATGTGCTCCACCGCGTACGTCCGCGCGCGGTCGCCACCCTGGCCGAACGCCAGCAGGCGATGCTGGCGCGCGCGGCGAGCCTGGTGAAGCCGGGCGGTCTGCTGGTCTATTCGGTCTGCTCGCTCGAGCCGGAAGAGGGCGAGCGGGTCGCGGAGGCTTTTCTCGCCAGCCATTCGGGTTTCGCCGTCGATCCGATCACAATGCAGGAACTGCCCGCCGGGCTCACGCCCAACGCACGAGGCCAGGTACGCGTGCTGCCGGGCGATCTGGCCGAGCAGGGCGGCGTGGACGGCTTCTTCGTCGCGCGCTTCCGGGGGTCTAAAACGTCTTCGCGCCGTTGACTGCGACGATCACCGAATAAAGCGAGCTGGTCGCGCAAATGAACAGGCGGTTCCTTTTGGGTCCGCCGAACACCAGATTGGCGACGGTCTCGCCGATCCGGATCCTGCCGGTCAGGCGCCCGTCGGGCTCATAGCAATGCACGTCGGTGCCCGCGCTGGTCCAGACGCGGCCATCGCTGTCGAGGCGGAAGCCGTCGAACAGGCTATCGGTCAGGCTGGCGAACACCTCGCCGCCGGATAATCCGCCCTGCTCGTCGACGCGGAAGCGCCTTATGTGGCGCGGGCCATCGGGCCGGTGGGTCGCGCCGCTGTCGGCGACGTAAAGCAGGCTCTCGTCAGGCGAGAAAGCGAGGCCGTTGGGCTTCTCGAAATCGTCGAGCACGCGCGTGATGCCGCCGTCGGGATCGATGCGATAAACGTGCGATCCGTCCTGTTCGGGATCGGCCTTGTGGCCCTCATAATCGGAATCGATGCCGTAGGTCGGATCGGTGAACCAGATCGATCCGTCGCTCTTCACGACCACGTCATTGGGGCTGTTGAGGCGTCTGCCCAGGTAATGATCAGCCAAAATCGTGATCGATCCGTCATGTTCGGTGCGGGTGACGCGGCGACCGCCATGCTCGCACGTGACGAGCCGCCCCTCCCGGTCGATCGTGTTGCCGTTGGCGTAATTGGATGGGCTGCGGAAGACCGAAACCGATCCGTCGGCCTCATTGAAACGCAGCATGCGATCGTTGGGAATGTCGCTCCAGATCAGGCAGCGATGCGCGGGGAAATAAGCGGGGCCTTCGGTCCAGCGGCAGCCGGTATATAGCCGTTCGACCGACGCGCTGAAGCGGATCTTGCGCCGGAAATCCTCGTCCAGCACCTCATAATCGGACGCGCTCACCTGATCCTCCCGGCATTACGCGGCGTGTTTAGCGTAATCCGGGCGAGGCTAAAGGGCCGCGATCGGGGCCACGTGAAATTCCATCGGCGCATGGCCGCGCACGCTGATCGGTGCGAAGGCGGCGCGATATTGCTGCGGCGTCATGCCGGTCGCGCGTTTGAACAGGCTGCGGAAGAAGGCGAGATCCGAATAGCCGATCGATTCCGCGATCACCTGAACCGGCCGGTTTTCATGTTCGAGCAGGACCTTGGCGGCCTCGATCCGCAGCGCCTGGACATAAGCGGCCGGGAGCCTGCCGGTCGCGGCCTTGAAATGGCGCACGAAGGTTTTCTCGCTCATCCCTGCGCGGCTCGCGAGCTGCTGCGTCGATATTTCGGCGCGGAAATTCTCCAGAAGCCATGCCTCAATCTGGCCGATGCGCGCATCCTCATGCGCCCGGGACACGGGCAGCACCGCATAACCCGACTGGGTCTGGTGCAGGCGCGGCATTGGCAGCAGCAGCGCCTTGGCGGTTTGGAGAGCAACCTCGTGCCCGCAGAATTTCTCGACAAGATAGAGGCTGATGTCGATCGCGCTGCCGACCCCGCCGCTGCACAGCACGCGCTGATCCTCAGTCACGAACAGTTCTGGATGCCAGCGGACTTGCGGGAAGCGGCGCACGAAATCGCCCGCCACCGCCCAATGCGTCGTGCCGATCCGCCCGTCGAGCAACCCTGCCTCGGCCAGATAGGCCGCGCCCATGCACACGCCGACGATATAGGCGCCGGCGGCATAGTGACGGCGCAGCCAGGGCAACAGGGCGCTATGTTCCACCAGCTTGAGATCCAGATCGAGGCCGGAGGTCGGCACGATGACGATGTCGCTATGCGTGACCGCATCGATCGCTGTCTCGGGCCGGATCGAAAGCCCATAGGGGCTGCGCACCGGCTCGCCGTCGATCGTGACGGTGCGCACCCGAAACGGCGGGCGTTCGGGCTTGGCGTGAAGAATGTTCCACAATTTGCCCGCCGCATAGAAGATCTCGATCGGCATCACCGCCGTCGACGAAAGCCCGTCGTCGAACAGCACGACCGTGACATCGAGCGGGCGCCGCGCGGAGGTCGGCGCCCCCATGGTCATGCGCTTGCCGAGGCGGGGCTCAAACCACCCTTGATTTCGGTGATCTTGTTGGCCGGGAAACCGCTGATCCGCGCATGTTCGCGGATCAGATCCTCATTCTCCGCCTGATAATGGCAGACGGTCCCGTCCTTCACGATCACCGAATCCACCCATTTGATGCCCGGACCCAATTGGGCGAGCACCGCATTCGAATGCGCTGCGGCATCCCTCAACTGGTCCGGCGTCAGCGCGTCCGCGCCGGGAATGTGCCGTTCGATCAGATAATCCTTCATGGCCTGCTTCTCCCATAAGATGTCCGCACAATGAAGCTGCGACGTCGGGACCGTAAGGTGGTGATCCGGACAAAGAACAGGGGCGATTGCGTCCGTCGCGGACCTACATAAAGCGGATTCCCCATCGCGCGAAAGCGGACTAGAGCTTTACCCCATGGCGCGCCCCATCCTCATCTCCGCCTCGATCCTGTCGGCCGATTTCGCGCGGATGGGCGACGAGATCCGCGCGGTGGACCAGGCTGGGGTCGACTGGATCCATATCGACGTGATGGACGGTCATTTCGTGCCCAATATCACGCTTGGGCCGCAAATGGTGCGGGCGATCCGTCCGCATACGACCAAGACGCTCGACATCCACCTGATGATAGCGCCTGTGGATCGCTATCTGGAGGCATTCGCCGAGGCCGGCGCCGACCTGATGACCGTCCATGCCGAGGCGGGGCCGCATCTCCACCGCAGCATCCAGGCGGTGAAAGGGCTGGGCAAGAAAGCGGGCGTCGCGCTCAACCCCGCCACGCCGGCCGAAGCGGTCGATTATATCATCGACGATGTCGACGTGATCATGGTGATGAGCGTCAATCCCGGTTTTGGCGGCCAGAAGTTCATCGACAGCCAGCTCCGCAAGATCGAGGCGTTACGCAAGCGGATCGACGCGACCGGTCGCGACATCGGGCTCGAGGTCGATGGCGCGATCGGCACCGAGAATATCGCCAAGGCGATCGCGGCGGGGGCGAATGTGCTGGTCGCGGGCACCGCGACCTTCAAGGGCGGCCCCGACCATTATGCCGCCAACGTGGCCGCGCTGCGCGAGGCGCGCTGATGGCAGACGGGCCCGAGCAGGGCGGCGGCACTCCCGACGGCAGGCAGCACCGCGCGGGACAAAGGCCCGGCTCTTCGCTCAGCGAAACGCTGGGGCGCACAATCAAGAAACTGAGCTTCCGTACTCCGGTGCATAAGTTGCGCCTGCGCGGACGGTATCCGCTGCAATTGCTCGACGTGCCGGCCGATCCGATCCCCGGCAGCGTCCGCGCGGGGCGCGCCTTGCTCGACGGCAGGATGATCGCGGGCGGCGAGAGCTGATGCGGCAATGGCTGGCCACGCATGCGCGCACCGTGACCGAGCCTGCCTGGCGGCCCGATCTGTGGGGTCGCCGCATCTTGTTCTGGACCGCTTACGCCCCTTACATCCTCGACACGCGCGACGGCGAGTATCGCAAGGAAGTGCTCAACGCACTGGCGCGTGGCGCCCGCCATCTCGACACCGCCGCCGATACCGCGCCGCAAGGCCTGCCGCGTGTGATGGCCTGGGCGGGCGTGATCGCGGCGGGACTGCTCTTTCCCGGCGGTGATCCGCGCACGGCCCACGGCGAGGCGGGGATGACGCGCGCGCTGGCGCTCGCGGTACATGCCGACGGCGGGCTGATTTCGCGCGCCCCGATCGAGCAATTGGCGCTGGTCGAGCTGCTCGCGCAATTGCGTGGCGTCTATGAGGTGCGCGCGCGGCCGCCAGGTGGTGCTGTCGCCCTGGCGCTTGCCCAGGCGGTCCCCGTGCTGGCGAGCGCCACATTGGGCGACGGCGGATTGTCGAGCTGGCAGGGTGGAGGGCCGGCGAGCGCAACCCGCGTCGCGGCGGCGCTGGCCGCGGTCAATTTCCGCGGCGGCGCGCGCGACGATGCCCGCGACTGGGGCTATCAGAAACTGGTCTGCGGCGAGACGCAGCTGATCATGGACGCGGCGCCCCCGCCCGCGGCGGCGCTGTCGCGCGGGGCCTGCGCATCGACGCTTGCGTTCGAGATGTCCGACGAAGGCCACCGGCTGGTCGTCAATTGCGGGGGCGGGGCCGGGCTGGCGCCCGATCTCGCCAAGGGCCTGCGCACCACGGCGGCGCATTCGACCCTGGTGCTGGCGGAAACCAATTCGACCGCGATCCACCCCGACGGGTCGATGGGGCGCGGCGTCACCGAGGTCGCGCTGATCCGTGCCGAAACGCCCGACGCGCGCCGGATCGAGGCCGCGCATGACGGCTATGTCAAACGTTTCGGCTTCAGCCATCGCCGCCGGCTGAGCCTCGCCGCCGATGGCCGCTCGCTCGAGGGCGAGGACAAGCTGACGCCTGAGGGCCGCAAGAAGACCGCCCCGAGCACGCCGCTCGCCTTGTGGTTCCATCTCGCGCCGGGAATCGAGACGGTGCTTACCACCGACGGGCAGGGCGCCTTGCTTCGCCCGGACGAAGGCACCGGCTGGCAATTCCGCACGCGTGCGGGCACGCTCGCGCTGGAAGACAGTATCTGGATCGACGGCGCCGGCCGCCCGCGGCCCTCCAAGGCCTTGGTGGTGACGCTGGAAGCCCCCGATACGGGCGCCACCATTCCCTGGTCGTTTCGAAGGGTGCGTTGATCAATCCTCCCCATGCTTTGCATGGGGAGGATCTTATCGCGCCAGCAATCCCCGCGCCTGCGCCGCGACCTGCGCCAGCATCAATTGCGCGACGCGCGGCGCCTGTGTCTTGAGCCAGGTATCGACCGCCTTTTGCGGATCGCTGCCATTGGCGCGGGCGAGGAATTCGAGGCGGAGCTGCTCGAAATCGCGCGCCAGGCCGGCCGCGAGCAGCCGTTCCCATGGATCGGACGAGACGAAGCGCACGGCCGCCGCCTTGGCCCAGTCGAGCCCGAGCGCCTCACCCAGCCGGACATAAGCCTGCGTCACCGCAAGCTCATCGGCGGAGATGCGCGCGGCGAGGCTGGCCGTGCCGATTGCCCCGTCCAGCTCGTAAAGCCGCACGATCCGATCGACGATCTCGTTGCCCGCGCCATCGGCGCCCAGCCGCGCCCGCAGTGCGGCCGCGCCCGCGCGCGCTTCCTGCTTGAGCAGGCTGTCGAGGCGGGATTCGAGCCGTTTGACGCCCGGCCCCAGATCGCCGGCAAGCTTGCCCGGCGCGATCTCGCCGGCAGAGGCGCGCATCGCGTCGGCAACGTGCAGCCGCGAGGCCGATCCCGCCGCGGCAAGCAAGGCCAAGCGCGCCGTTTCGGGCAAAGTCGCGCGCTCGATCGCCTCGAACAGTCCCTCCAGCCCGAAAATGGCGTCGACGGCGAAATACGCCGCCGCGACCTGCGCCAGCGCGGCGCCTTCCTCCTCGGCCAGCTCGAATGGCGTGACCAGGCCGAGCCGGTTGACCACGCGGTTCGCCATCTTGGTCGCGATGATCTCGGGACGCAGGCGATGGTCGTCGATCGCCTGCCCGAAGCGCGCCTGCATCGCCGGCGGGAAGGCGGCGTGCAGGATCGGGCGGAGCAGGGGGTCGGACGCGACGTTCGATGCCTCGATCGCCGCCTGCATCGCGAGCTTGCCATGGCTCAAGATCACCGCGAGCTCGGGCCGGGTGAGGCCGCGGCCTTCCTGCGCGCGGCGCAGCAGGTTGGCGTTGCTCTCGATCCCATCGACCGAACGATCGATCCGGCCCGAAGCCTCGAGCATCTCGACCACGCGCAATTGCCCGGGCAGCGCCGCCGCGCCACCATGTTCGGCCAGGCTCAGGCCGAGCGTCTGAAGGCGGTTATCCTCCAGCACGATATGCGCGACGTCGTCGGTCATCTCGGCGAGGAACACATTGCGATCCTCGAACGATAGGCGACCTTCGGTCATCTCGCGGTTCAATGCGATCTTGATGTTCACCTCGTTGTCCGAACAATCGACTCCGGCGCTATTGTCGATGAAGTCGGTGTTGATCCGCCCATTGCTCTCGGCGAATTCGATTCGGCCTGCCTGGGTCACGCCCAGATTGGCGCCTTCGCCGATGACCTTGGCGCGAATATCGGCACCGTTGACGCGGTGCGCGTCGTTGGCGGGGTCCCCGACTTCGGTATTGGATTGCGCAGCGGCCTTCACATAAGTGCCGATTCCGCCGAACCAGAGGAGGTCGGCAGGCGCCTTCAGGATTGCCGCGATCAGCCCGGACGGATCGATTTCGTCGACATCCAGCGCCAGAACCGCCTTGATTTCGGGCGAAAGCGGGATCGATTTCTGCGTGCGCGGGACAATCCCGCCGCCTTTCGAGATCAATTCGGGATTGTAATCGGCCCAGGAAGAGCGCGGCAGAGCGAACATCCGGGCGCGTTCGGCCCAGCTTTTCGCCGCATCAGGGTCCGGGTCGAGGAAGATATGGCGGTGGTCGAACGCGGCGACCAGCCGGATCGTGCGCGACAAGAGCATGCCGTTGCCGAACACGTCGCCCGACATGTCGCCGCAGCCGACGACGGTGACGGGATCGCTCTGGACGTCGATGCCCTGCTCCAGGAAGTGACGCTGGACCGAGACCCAGGCACCCTTGGCGGTGATGCCCATTGCCTTGTGGTCGTAGCCGTTGCTGCCGCCCGACGCGAAGGCATCGCCCAGCCAGAAGCCGTGCTCGACCGCGATCGCATTGGCGATGTCGGAGAAGGTGGCGGTGCCCTTGTCGGCCGCGACCACGAAGTAAGGATCGTCGCCATCATGGATCGTGACGCCGGCGGGATGGACGACCTTGCCCTCGACGAAATTGTCGGTGACCGACAGCAAGGCGCGGATGAAGATGCGGTAGCTTTCGGTCCCCTCGGCGAGCCACGCGTCGCGGTTGGCGATCGGGGGCAATTGCTTGGGATAGAAACCGCCCTTGGCGCCGGTCGGTACGATCACCGCGTTCTTGACCACCTGCGCCTTCATCAGGCCGAGGATCTCGGTACGGAAATCGTCGCGCCGGTCGGACCAGCGCAGGCCGCCGCGCGCGATCGGGCCGCCGCGAAGATGGATGCCCTCCACGCGCGGCGAATAGACCCAGATTTCGCGCCAGGGCAGCGGCTTGGGCAGGTTCGGCACGAGTGCCGAATCCATCTTGAAGGCGAGCGCCTCTTGTGCGGCGGGGGCGAACGCATTGGTGCGCAGGATCGCGCGGACGACGCCCGTCATGCGGCGCAGGATGCGGTCGTCCTCGATCGAGGCGACCCGCGCGAGCGCGGCTTCGAGCGTGGCGGCCGCCGCCTTTTCGTCGGCCTTGCGCGCGGGATCGTGGCGCGCATCGAACAGGGCGATCAAGGCGCGCGCGACGTCGGGCGCGCGGTGGAGCGCGTCGGCGACGGTCTGCAGGCCGTAAGGCAGGCCGGTCTGGCGCAGATAGCGGAACCAGGCGCGGACCAGCACCACCTCGCGCGGATCGAGCCCGACGCCGACGATCAAGGCGTTGAACGCGTCATCCTCGGCGTGACTGGCGAGCACCGCCGCGATCGCGGTTTCGGCGACATCGGCGCGGGAGAGCAGGGCATCCGCTGCCTCGCCGCTGTCGGCCTCGAGCAGGAATTCGTGGATGAAGCCCGCATTGCCGCCGTCGAGCGGGGTCGGGATTTCCTCCAGCACGCGAAAGCCGAAATTCTCGAATACGGGCACCGCTTCGGACAACGGGATCAATTCGCCCAGGCGATAGGTCTTGAGGTGCAGGCGCGCACCTGTGTCGTCCGCCGCGCGGCACAGGCGCACCGCGCGATCATCCGTATCCGCAAGCCCCGCCAGCCGCTCGATATCGGCGGCGGCCTCATCGGGCGTGGAGCGGGTGCGGAACTCGGCCGGAAACTTCTCGGCCCAGTCGAGCGCCAGGCGCGCAGCGCGCGTCGGATTGACGCTTTCGAGCAATTTCGCCTCGATAGCGGGCGTCCAACCGCGCAGCATTTTCTCTATCTGGACATCGAGTGCGGCCGCGTCGGGCAAAGCCGCGCCGAGCGGCATGTCGAGCGTATAGCGCAACAGCGCGATATCGCCTTCGCCGAGATCGAGCGCCCAATTGGTCACGGGGGCATTGGCGGCCTGTTCCAGCATGGTCTGGATCGCCATGCGCTGGCGCGTCGAGAGCGCGTCGCGCGGCAGCCAGACGAACGCGAACAGGTGGCGGTTGAGCGGCCCAGGCGCGAGCACCAGCTTCGGGCGCGGCCGGTCGGCGAGACTCATCGCGGTCAGCGCGACCTCTTCCAGCACGGTCGCCGAGAAGGTGGTGAGGATGTCGTGCGGCAGATCGGACAGAGCGTGATGCAATGCCTTGCCGGCATGCGACGAGGGATCGAAGCCGTATTTGCTCTCGATCTGGGCGAGGCGCGTGCGCAGCACGGGCACCTTGTCCGACGGCGCGCGCAGCGCCGCGCTGGTCCAAAGGCCGGCGGTGATCGAGAGGCCGGTGATCTGGCCGCCGTCGCGCACGGGCACGACCAGAAGGTCGAGCGGGCCGCGGCGATGAACGGTGGCGATGCGATCGCTCTTGACCACCAAAGGCGCCTCGCCGCCTTCGTCGAACCAGCGGAAGGCGGCGGCGCGCGCGGCATCGGACCAGAGCCGCTCGCTATCGTCGCGCAGGATGCCGAGGCCGGGATCGGAGGATCCATCGCGGCGCTCGACGTGGTGACCAAGCAGGGTGATATGCTTTTCGAGGAACCAGCGCATCAGCGCGGCGCCTTCGCCGTCAGGCAGGCCCTGGGCGGCGTCGCGCAGCGCGATCTGCAGCTTCGGCCAATCCTCGACCGCGGCGCGCACGTCGGCGAGCACATGGGCGAGGCTGTCCTCAAGCGTGCGGCGGTGCTTCGCGTCGACGCGGTCGACCTCCATGTAGATCATGGACTCGCGCCGTTCGCCGCTCGCCCCGGCGGGGAGGATCGCGCTGAGCGCACCATCGGCGCCGCGCCGCACCGGCAGCACCGGATGGAGCAAGCGGTGGATGTCGACATTCTGCGCCGCGAGCGCGGCCGCGACCGAATCCACCAGGAAGGGCATGTCGTCGTTGACGATCCCGAGCCGCATGCGCCGATGAACGCTGTCGCCACCCAGCGATTCCAGCGCGATCGCGGGCTTGCCGGCCATGCGCTGCGCCGCGACCGTGGCCATGAAGGCGACCGCGTCACGATAGGCATTGTCGTCGAAATTGTCGGTTTCACCGGGCAGTGCGCCCGCCACCAGCGCCGCGCCAATAGCGGCGGCAGCCTCCTCCCGGATCGTGGGAGTGGCCAAATCCGTATTCGTCATCCTGCTCTCCGGCACGTTTAAGCGACTGCTTTCGTGCGCTGTATCTTGGTTAATGCCGGACCTATGCGCTTCTGTGACGCGAGGGACAACCCGGGTGCTTTTTTGAGAATGCGGTGCCGGCCCGCTCCCCCGCCCAACCTCCCGATCCAGCATATCTTGTCGAGAGGTTGGGCGGGGGAGCGGGCCGGCACCGTAGCCGGAAAGTGCATTCAGCCGGCGCGGCGGACGCGCTCGACCGCGGCTTCGGTGAAGTCGTCGTCTGCCGGGACGGGGGCGATCACCTCGATGCCGCGTGGCACGCGGCGGCCGATCAGCAGCATCAGGTCCTGATCGGTCGCGAGCTCGATATGACCCAAGGTCGCCTGCGCGTCGACCCAGTCGCGCTGCTCACCCGCTAGTGCTGCGCGGCGTTCGGATCGGCGTGCGCGGCGTTCGGCGAGCGCGACCGCGATATGGCCGCCATCCTGACTGTCGAGCCAGGCCGGCAGGCGGCCCGGCCCGAATCCAAGGCGGATGGCGTGGCTCAAGGTCGCGGTGAAGCGGATGCGGTCGATCCGGCGGATATCCGCCCCGAACACCATCCGCACCAACTTGCGCGGGGTGGGCGTGTCGTCGCGCACCGCGAGCATATAATCATAAGCGGCGCCGAGCGCGGCATTGAGGCTGGCGTCGCCGCGCGTGCGATCGGTCGCGGCGAGCGCGGCCCAGGGGCACTCGGGCGCGACGTCGTCACGCTGCCGATCGCGGCGGCAATGTCGGGCGTGGACTCGACCGCGGCGACCTGCTTCCAGCTTATCACGCCATAGACCGCGCTCAGGCGGCCCGCGTCGTCCGAGAAAGGCAGGAGGATGCCGCGATGGAGCAGGCGGGTGTCGGCGCGGCCGGCGAATTCCGCCTCGAAGCCGACCGGCGCCTCGTGCGCCACGATATCGGAGAAACGGCGTAGCAGCTCGCCCAGCAGCGTGCCGGAAGCTATGTCGGCGATGGTGGGGTGGGCGGCGACGATCTCGCTTTCGGTCCGCAATTCCTCGCCAAGATACGCGATCACCGGTGAGCCGCCGCGTTCGGGCAGATCGATCAATACGCTGCGATCGGCGAAGGAAGTCATCTTGCGCTGATCCATGTCGCGCACGCGCGGCATGCGGCGGCCGTCGAGCAACGACACCCAATAATCATAAGCGCGCGCATGCATGCGCCGCTCGCGCCCGAAGGCGAAAACGGGCTCATCGCCGAGCTGTGCCGGGATGGGCTTCGCGATCGTGCCGGCGCCGGTCATGGAACCTCCCTGTCTCATTTCATCCGGAGCATTGCGCCCGGGAGGTTTAGGAAGGGTGAATCAATGCGGCCGTTGAAGGCGATGCTTGTCAGGCAGCGGAACCGCTGGTAACGGCCCGCTTCCAGCGCGCCGCCTTAGCTCAGCTGGTAGAGCATCGCATTCGTAATGCGAGGGTCACAGGTTCGAGTCCTGTAGGCGGCACGGTCGTCCGGGTTTGTCCGGCCAAATCCGCCCACATCCGGGGCATTTGGGGACAGATTTTGGGGGACACGAAATTGTCCTGACGAGGTGTCCCCATGCTTACGGACGTCGAGATTCGAGCCCTCAAACCCAGCTCCAAAGCCTATAAGCGCGGCGACGAGAAAGGCCTCTTTCTGCTGGTGCAGCCGACCGGCACGCTGATCTGGCGCTTGAAGTACCATTTCCATGGTGTCGAGCGGACCCTCTCCTTCGGCCATTATCCCGAAGTCACGCTCAAGCGCGCCCGCGAGAAACGCGACGAAGCGCGCGCCATGCTGGCCGAGGGGATCGATCCGATTGCCGACAAGCGGGAGAAAGCGCTCAAGGCTGCCATCGCAGCGGCGACAACGTTCAGTGTCGTCGCCGACGAGTTCATCGAAAAGATGCAGCACGAGGGCAAGTCCCCCGCGACCATCAAGAAGGCGCGGTGGTTTCGGGACGCATTGCACGGCTCTATCGGTCGGCGGCCAATTGCCGAGGTCACACCACACGAGTTGCTCGACACCCTGAAGCGGGTCGAGCGTCGGGGTCATCATGAGTCTGCGCAACGGATCCGGGCCTTTGCGGGGCGCGTGTTCCGCTACGCGATTGCGACGCTCCGGACCGACCGAAATCCCGCAGACGTTTTGCGCGGTGCCCTCGTCGTTCCCCGGGTCAAGCATCACGCCGCTATTCTCGAGCCCACCGCGGTCGGCGCGCTGTTGCGCGCAATCGACGGCTATAGCGGGCGGCCCGAGACGAAGATCGCCCTTCAACTACTGCCGCATCTATTTCTTCGACCGGGGGAGTTACGCAAAGCCGAATGGTCAGAGATCGACTTCGGGGCGGCAATCTGGCGCATTCCCGGCGAACGCATGAAGATGAAACAGCCGCACGTCGTGCCGCTGTCCTCGCAATCGCTCCGGATGTTGAAAGCTCTGCGCGAGATCGGAAACGCCGGGAATTTCCTGTTCCCCGCCTTCCACACGTCGCAACGCCCAATGTGCGAGAACACGCTCAATGCTTCGCTACGGCGGCTTGGCTACAGCAAGAACGAGATGACGTCCCACGGCTTCCGAGCGGTTGCTAGCACCTTGCTGAACGAGTCGGGCCTATGGCATCCCGACGCTATCGAACGAGCTCTCGCCCATCAGGATCGTGATCATGTCAGGTCCGCTTATCATCGCGGCACCCATTGGGCGGAACGAGTGAGGATGGCCCAGTGGTGGTCGGACTATCTGGACGACCTCCGCAAGGGCGGGGAGGTACTCGTGTTCCGCCGCCTCGGATGACGATTTCGTAGGGCATAAAAGGGGCTCTCATGGACTGAGAGATCCTGAGGACGGCCGTGCGCATTCAAGATCGCTTCGCGCCCGATATCGGTAATTCGGAACGCCCCTGTGCGACCCCGAAAGCTGCCCTTCGTTCGGGCCAATACTCTCAAAGTCGTAGACCTCCTCATGGGAGGCGGTGAAGACCAACGGCCCGCTAGCACGATCAGGCGGCTGCCTTCGCGGCCGCATTGGCTATCGCCATGTCCGCAGTCTCTTCCGCAGCGGCCGCCATCGCCTCCCACGTCTCGGCCGACTTTTCGTACATGGTGCGCCGGTTCGGAAGCTCGCACGCGGCGGCGAACGCGCGCTCCTTGGCGGCGTTGCGGCGGTAGGTCTCTGAGATGTCCATGTCGCAAATATGGTCGCTCATTCGCGATAGGCAATGCGAGGAGGCCCCGTATCTCGGCGGGATTGCCTCGGTCTTGCTCGTTGTGCGGGCGTTGCCGCGACGGTCACGGCTCTTGCTGCAGGAGTTGATCGGATCGGGTGGTCGGCCTTCGGTGACCTGGCAAGTGATGCGGTCGCGAGTCTAGCGCAGGCGAGACGATTTCTGGCGCAGCGCCGAGGTTCGGACTCTTCATGAACGAGCCGAGGTTCGGCGCATAAAAGGTGAAGCGCTGACTTGGTATTGACTGACGTGAAAGTAAGTTTTATGAGCGTATGAGAGGCTAGATCCCGACACAGAATGGTCTTCCCCGATACTAGTTGCCTGGAGGTTGATCGAACACATGAGGGTCGATGCCACTCTTCGGCTACAGAAGTTCCCGGCTCGGCCGCCGCTGCCCGCTAACAGGAAGATGGCATGAGCATGGCCGCGGGCTGTGCCGCTGGGAGCGCGGCGGACCGTCACGCATTTTACGACGCGCTTGACCGGGAAAACCTCGGTCCTCTGTGGGAATCGCTGAAAGGCCTGGTGCCGAGCGAGCCCCGCCCGAAAGCCGTTCCCTATGCTTGGCGCTATGCTGAGGTCCGGCGACGCCTCATGGAAGCGGGTTTGCTCATTTCCGCCGAAGAGGCCGAGCGTCGGGTTCTGGTCCTGCAGAACCCCGGCCTACCGGGCGCATCGCAGATCACCGACACGATTTACGCCGGGCTCCAGCTGATCCTTCCGGGTGAAATTGCGCCTGCCCATCGGCATAGCCAGTCCGCACTGCGCTTCGTAATCGAGGGGCAAGGCGCGTTCACGGCGGTCGATGGCGAACGCACGACTATGCATCCCGGCGACCTCATCATCACCCCCGCCGGGACCTGGCACGATCATGGCCATGAAGGGGAAGGACCTGTGGTCTGGATGGATGGTCTAGATGTGCCGCTGGTGCGATTTCTGGGCGCGGGTTTTCGCGAGGAGCATTACGAACTAGCGCAGAATGTCACCCGCCCCGAAGGCGACGCCGACGCGCGCTACGGCGCGGGCCTGCTGCCGATCGATTGCGGCACGCGCGTGACCTCGCCAATCTTCAACTATCCCTATGCGCGGACACGCGCTGCGCTGGAATGCACTTCCCGCAGCGGCGCGCCCGATCCGTATCATGGTTTCGCACTGAAATACGTCAATCCAACCAATGGCGACTGGGCCATTCCGACGATCGCGGCGAGTATGCGCCTGCTGCCGGCTGGGTTCTCGACAAATCCCTATAAATCAATCGCCGGCGCGGTCGCGGTGGTTGTCGAAGGCAGGGCCGCGGCCACGGTCGGCGACACGCGGATCGAGCTCGGCGAGCGCGACATTCTCGCGATGCCCGGCTGGACGTCCCAGGTCTTTGAGGCGTTGGAGGACACGGTCCTGTTCGTCTTCTCCGACCAGCCAGTCTACGAAAAGCTCGGCCTCTGGCGCGAAAGCAAGGGCTAATCCCATGAAATTCTGCCGTTTCAACAATGATCGAATTGGCGTTGTCCAGGGCGAGCTGATCCATGATGTCACCAGCCTGTTCGACCGACAATTATCATGGCCCACCGCAGCGGGCGATACAATCATCGCCCAGCTTCCTACCGTCCATGCAAACGGCATAGACCTCGCGAAAATGCCGGTCGTGCAGCTTGCGGACGTGCGCCTCGAAAGTCCGGTAGCCAACCCGAACAAGATCATCGGCGCGCCTGTCAATTATCACGCGCACATCGCCGAAGCGAACGCCGACAGCGAGATTAATTCCGGCCGAACGTACACGACGCTGGAGGCTTATGGCTTGTTCCTGAAGGCGAACAGTAGCCTGATCGGTCCTGAGGACGAAATAAGCTTGGCTTTTGCAGATCGCCGGACCGACCATGAAGTGGAACTGGTGGTGGTCATTGGCAAGACGGCTCGCCTCGTCTCGCGTGACGATGCGTTCGGCTATATCGCCGGATATACGGTCGGCCTTGATATGACGGTGCGCGGTGCCGAAGTCCCGAGCTATCGCAAATCGCCCGATGGCTATTGCGTGGTGGGGCCATGGCTCGTCACTCCTGACGAGATCAAAAATCCGGACAAGCTCGGGCTCAGTCTCGCGGTGAACGGCGAAATCCGGCAGGCCGCCAACACCGATT
>JAEKMC010000054.1 GCA_019508115.1 Sphingomonas sp. | reverse complement strand
AAACCCGGAGAGCGGGCCAAAAGATTTCTTCGAAGTCGGCGCGCTTGGTTGCGAGGCGAACGGACTCCAGGTCCAGGGAAGCCAGAACCCACATGTCGAGGGCTTCGACCAGCGGCAGACCCGCGGCTTCCTCGATCGCATCGCGGACGAACAGATAACCGACATTGCTGTAATTCCAGCCGGTGCCGGGTTCGAAATCAAGCGCGTCAGCGCGCACCGCCTCCAGGAGCGACGCTCGCGGCCAGGCGTCTTCTCCCCTCGCGACCGCCTCGTGATAGGCCTCCAACCGTCCATAATTGGGAATGCCGGCACGATGCAGAAGCAATTGGCGCAAGCTATAAGGCTTATGCGGTCGCGGCGCATCGAGGTCGAGCTTTCCGGCTTCGACCAGACGGAGTGCGGCAATTGCCAGCACGGTCTTGGTGAAACTCCACCAGGGGAAGCATTCAAGGGACGCACCGGCGCCCGTCGGTGGCTCATCGTCGAGGACCCAAGCCGAATGGAATGCCGCCATGTGCATTCCGCGATAATTTCATGGATCAGGCCGTCGTCAAAGTCTGCTTTTGGATCCGAAACGCGATCGAGGTTTCGGGCCTACATTACTTCCCCCGGCTTTCGCGGGGGTCGCGATGACGACCACAGGGACAGACCCCAATCCTCACATAAATTTCCCACGTGTGCTCGCAAAGCGTTGACCGCCCGAAGAGGAGGGGTAGGCTGCGGCGATGGCCGACCCTTGCCCGCATTATCATTCGATCGCCGACGTCACGCCCAGCGCGGACGGGTGCGAGGAATGTCTCAAGACCGGGTCCTGGTGGGTGCATTTGCGGATTTGCCGCACCTGCGGGCACGTCGGCTGCTGCGACGATTCCCCAAATCGCCACGCGACCAAGCATTTCCACGAAACCTCTCACCCGATCATCGAGGGCTATGACCCGCCCGAAGGCTGGGGCTGGTGCTATGTCGACCAGGTCGATTTCGACCTGTCGGACCGGATGACGCCGCATCCACGCCCGATTCCGAGATTCTTCTGAAGACTCAATGCGTCTCCGCCTGACTCAGCTTTTGCACGTTTCATCGTTCATACCCGGTTTCCGCTTGAAGCCTTTGAAGGATCGTGATTCTTCGGATGACGTGACGCGTCGCCCCGCCTTGTCCATGATCCGCACCGCTTTCTGGCCCACCGTGGCCGTGGCGGTGATCCTCTATTTCGCGGGCGCGGCGATCGTCGGGCAGAATGGTTTGTTCTCGCTCGCGGGCTATCGCCACCAACGCGCCGAGCATCTCGCCCAATTGCGGTCGCTGCAGGCCGAACGCGATCGTCTCGCGCATCACGCCGAATTGCTCGATCCCCGCCATGTCGACCCCGACTATGCCGAAGAGACGGTACGCAAGCAGACCGGACAGATCCGCCCCGACGAAGTGATCGTCCCCGTCAACTGAACTTTCTTGGCGAGACCGGCACCGGCGCACACCCCCACCCGGCCTCCCAATAGCATATCCTGAATGGGATGCCGGGTGGGGACGCGGGCCGGTGCAGCCTCATCAAAAGCTCCTCACGGTTCCGGAATGCGCGATCGCGATTGCGTTTCTTGCAATTGCAATCGCGGAACTGGCCGTTGCGAGAGCGGGTTTGTCCCGCCTATAGGGGCGCGTTTTCGAAACGTCCCTCTGGAGAGAGATCCGTCTTGGCTCGAGCAGCAAAATCCGCCGCGCCCAGTGCGCCGGCAGCAACGCCGCCTGCTATTCCCAATCGCGAACGGCCGCCCGAGCCCAAGCCGTACGACGCCTCCAAGGAGGAATTGCTCGAATTTTACAGGCAGATGCTGCTCATCCGCCGGTTCGAGGAGAAAGCCGGCCAGCTTTACGGTCTCGGCCTGATCGGCGGCTTCTGTCACCTTTATATCGGTCAGGAAGCGGTCGCGGTCGGCCTTCAATCTGCGCTCAAGGTCGGGCGCGATTCGGTCGTCACCGGCTATCGTGACCATGGTCATATGCTCGCTTACGGCATCGATCCCAACCTCATCATGGCCGAATTGACCGGCCGCGCGGCCGGCATCTCCCGGGGCAAGGGCGGCTCGATGCACATGTTCTCGGTCGAGCATGGCTTTTACGGCGGTCACGGTATCGTCGGCGCGCAGGTCTCGATCGGCGCCGGACTCGCCTTCAAGCATAAATATGCGGGCGATGGCGGCGTAGCGCTCGTCTATTTCGGCGACGGCGCGGCCAATCAGGGCCAGGTCTATGAGAGCTTCAACATGGCGGAGCTGTGGAAGCTGCCCGTCATCTTCGTGATCGAGAACAACCAATATGCGATGGGCACCAGCGTCAATCGCGCCTCGGCCGAAGACCAGCTCTACAAGCGCGGCGAAAGTTTCCGAATTCCCGGCATCCAGGTCGACGGCATGGACGTGCTCGCGGTGCGCGGCGCGGCCGAGACCGCGCTCGAATGGGTCCAGGCGGGCAAGGGGCCCGTGCTGCTCGAACTGAAGACCTACCGCTATCGCGGCCACTCCATGTCCGATCCGGCCAAATACCGCTCGCGCGAGGAGGTCCAGTCGGTCCGCGACAAATCCGACCCGATCGATCATCTCGCCAAGATCCTGGCCGAGAAGGGCATCGGTGAGGACCAGCTGAAGACGCTCGACAAGGATATCCGCAAGATCGTCGCCGACAGCGCCGCCTTCGCCGAGGAAAGCCCCGAGCCTGAAGCGTCCGAACTCTATACCGACGTCCTCGTCGACACTTATTGAGCGCGAGAGAACATGCCGATTGAACTCAAGATGCCCGCGCTTTCCCCAACGATGGAGGAAGGCACGCTCGCCAAGTGGCTCGTCAAGGAAGGCGACGTGGTGAAGTCCGGCGACGTGCTCGCCGAGATCGAGACCGACAAGGCGACGATGGAATTCGAAGCCGTCGATGAAGGCACGATCGCCAAGATCATGGTCGCCGAAGGGACCGATGGCGTGAAGGTGGGTGCGGTGATCGCACTCATCGCTGGCGAGGACGAGGATGCGACCGCCGCCGCTTCGGCCGCGCCGGCGCCCAAGGCCGAGGCTCCCAAGGCGGAGCCGAAGGTCGAAGCGGCCGAAGGTGGCGACACGCCGCAGCAGATGCAGACTGCCGCGCGCGCGCTCGTCGCCGATGTCGCCGACACGCATGAGGATCCCGAAGTGCCGGAAGGCACCGAGCTCGTCCGCATGACCGTGCGCGACGCGCTGCGCGACGCGATGGCCGAGGAAATGCGCTCCGACGAGCGCGTCTTCGTGATGGGCGAGGAAGTCGCCGAATATCAGGGCGCCTACAAGGTGACCCAAGGCCTGCTCGAGGAATTCGGCAGCAAGCGCGTGATCGACACGCCGATCACCGAATATGGCTTTGCCGGAATCGGCACCGGCGCGGCGATGGCGGGCCTGCGCCCGGTCGTCGAGTTCATGACCTTCAATTTCGCGATGCAGGCGATCGACCACATCATCAACTCGGCCGCGAAGACCAATTACATGTCGGGCGGCCAGATGCGCTGTCCGATCGTGTTCCGCGGCCCCAACGGCGCCGCCGCCCGCGTGGGCGCGCAGCACAGCCAGAATTACGGCCCCTGGTATGCCGCCGTTCCCGGCCTGATCGTGATCGCACCGTATTCGGCCGCCGACGCGAAGGGGCTGCTCAAGGCCGCGATCCGCTCGAATGACCCGGTCGTCTTCCTCGAGAATGAATTGCTCTACGGCCAGTCGTTCGACGTGCCCAAGCTCGACGATTATGTCCTGCCGATCGGCAAGGCGCGCGTGGCGAAAGCGGGCAAGGACGTGACCCTGGTCAGCTATACGATCGGCGTCGGCGTCTGCCTCGAAGCCGCCAAGCATCTCGCCGAAGAAGGCATCGACGCCGAAGTGATCGATCTGCGCACGTTGCGTCCGCTCGATCGCGGCACCGTGCTCGCCAGCCTCAAGAAGACCAACCGCATGGTGGTGGTCGAGGAGGGCTGGCCGACCTGCTCGATCGCGTCCGAAATCGCCGCGATCGCGATGGAAGACGGCTTCGACGATCTCGACGCCCCGGTGCTGCGCGTGACCAACGTCGACGTGCCGCTGCCTTATGCCGCCAACCTCGAAAAGATGGCGCTGATCACCGCCGATCAGGTCGTCGCGGCGGCCAAGAAGGTCTGCTACCGCTGAGATCCCGATCCTCCCCCGGAGGGGGAGGGGGACCGCCGCCGAAGGCGGCGGTGGAGGGGTGTCCCGCTTTCCGTCGGATGACACCCCTCCGTCGCGTTGCGCGTGCCACCTCCCCTTGCAGGGGAGGATCGATTGGCTGACGAACTCGCCGACCCCGAACGCGCGCTCGCGGTCGCCCACGCGCCCGCACCTGTCCGCTCCGCGCTCGCCGCCTTGTTCGCGCTCGACGAGCGTTTCGGCGCGATCGTCGCTTCGACCAGCGAACCGATGATTGGACTGATGCGGCTCGCCTGGTGGCGCGAGGCGCTGGAGAAGCTCGACCAGCATCCGGCGCCTGCCGAACCGCTGCTGAAGCTGCTCGCCGATCTTGTGCTCCCGCACGGCGTGACCGGTACCGCGCTCGCTGCGATCGAGGATGGCTGGGCGGCCTTGATCGACGGCGAGCCCGACGAGGCCGCGATCGCACGCCATGGCCAGGAGCGTGGCGTGAACCTTTTCCGCGCCGCCGCCGCCTTGCTCGGGGCGGACGATCCGCGATTGCCGTCGGCGGGTGAGATCTGGGCGCTGGTTGATCTCGGCTATCGCCACTCGAATGCGGAGGTCCGGAAAAGCGCGCTCGCCAAGGCGCGAAAGCGCGTGGCCGACCTCCCGGCAGGACACTGGGCACCGGCCGCGCGTCCGCTCGCCGCTTTGTTCGTGCTCGCCCGCCGCGATGCGGCCGCCATCACGCGCGCGCCGGGGCGTCCGGATCGGATGCTACGGATGCTGGCGCTTCGGCTGACGGGGCGTTAGCCTGCGCTCAAACGGGGCAGGAGACGGGGCGATGTGGCGCTATTGGGTCGGTGCGTTGGCGGCGTTGGTATTGGTGGTGGGTGGCGTATCTTATTGGCGCAGCACGGCGGCGGCCAAGCATGGCCTGCCCAGCGCGCCGCAGGCCGCCGCCGACAAACCGGGTGATGGCGAGGATATCGACACGCCGCCTCAGCCGCCGGCGGCCGACGACAAAACGCGTGAGGAGAAACGATTCTCGCGCGCCGATCATGACAAGAACGGCATGGTCAGCCGCGACGAATTCCTCGTCGCGCGCCGCCGCAACTTCGCCAAGCTCGACATCAATAATGATGGCGTGCTCAGCTTCGACGAATATGCGGCCAAGGCCGAAGACAAGTTCGCCAAGGCCGACGCCGATCATTCAGGCGGGCTGAACCCCAAGGAATTCGCCACGACGAAGGTCGAGCGCAAGTCGAAGCCCGGCTGCTCCTGCCAAAAGCAGGACGGCCGGAAAGGCGACGATAGCGAATAGTCCAGGTCGAAATCGGGCGCCGTCGGCGCCAACTCGCGGGCTCCGGGAGCGTACCGGTCGCATGGGGAGGCCTGTAGGCATCACCCTGCGTCGACAGGACCGCGCGCGGCCGGCCTTTACCTTGCGGCGCCGCGTACAATCTCTACATGGCATGGCGACACAGCGCCGCACGGCGCGATTAGCGGGCCCGCGAGGCCCGCCAACAATCGGAATTTTAGTGACCAGTCCTGGAAAAGAATTGCTGTTCCTCGCGCTTGGGGGCTCGGGCGAGATCGGCATGAACGTCAATCTCTACGGCTGCGACGGCAAATGGGTGATGGTCGACCTCGGCCTGACCTTCGCCGATTCCGCTTACCCGGGCATCGACCTGATCCTGCCAGACCTCGAATTCATCGAGCAAAGGCGCGACGATCTGATCGGGATCGTGCTGACGCACGGCCATGAGGATCATATCGGCGCGATCCCCTATCTCGCCGCCGATCTGGGAGTGCCGCTTTATGCCACGCCCTTCACCGCCGGGCTGATCAAGGGCAAGCTTGAGGAAGAGGGCATCACCGAACAGGTCGAGCTCAAGATCATCGAACGCGACAGCAGCCTCACGCTCGGGCCGTTCGGTTTCACCTATGTGCCGCTCGCCCACTCGATCCCCGAAGGCAATGCGCTGCTGATTGAGACGCCCTACGGAAATATCTTCCACACCGGCGACTGGAAACTGGACGAGGAGCCGTTGCTTGGGACGCCGTCCACCGCCGCCGAGCTGACCGAGATCGGCGACAAGGGCGTGCTCGCGCTCGTCTGCGATTCGACCAACGTCTTCAACGACAGCGCCTCGGGCTCCGAAGCCGCCGTGCGCGAAGGTCTCGATGGCGTGATCAAGGCCGTTACCGGCCGGGTCGTCGTCACCACCTTCGCCTCCAATGCCGCGCGGTTGCAGACCTTGGGCGAGGTTGCGCGCGATTGCGGGCGCCAGCTTTGCGTCGCGGGCCGCTCGCTCGACCGCATCATCCGCGTCGCCAAGAGCGTGGGCTATCTCGAGGATTTCCCGCCCGTCATCGATTTCGATGAGGCGATGCGGCTGCCGCCGCGCGACGTGATGGTCATCGCGACCGGTGGCCAGGGCGAATCGCGCGCGGCGCTGGCGCGGATCGCGTTCGACAGCCATCCGATCAAGCTGAGCGAAGGCGACACGGTCGTCTTCTCCTCCAAGCAGATCCCCGGCAACGAAATGGCGATCGGCCGCATCCAGAACATGCTCGCATCGAAGGGCGTGGCGATGGTCACCGACCGTCAGGCGCACGTCCATGTCTCGGGCCACCCCGGTCGGCCCGAACTCGAGCTGATGTACAAGTGGATCCGCCCCGAGATCATCCTGCCCGTCCATGGCGAGATGCGCCACATGGCCGAACAGGAGCGTTTCGCTTTGTCGTTGGGCGTGCCCAAGGGCATCGTCCAGGGCAATGGCGACCTGATCCGCCTTGCGCCCAAGGGGCCGGTCAAGATCGGCGACGAGCGCGCCGGCCGGCTGATCCTCGATGGCGACGTGATCCTGCCCGCCGATGGCACCACCATGAACGAGCGGCGCAGGATCTCGATTCACGGCCTGATCGCGGTGACGGTCGCGCTCGACGACAAGGGGCGGCTGCGCGGCCAGCCCGCCATCGCGCTGCAGGGCGTGCCGGTCGAGGAAGACAAGGAAGATTTCATCGAGGAGGCCGCGCGCGCCGCCGCCGATGCGGTCAAGGCCGGAAAGAAGGATGAAGCCGGAATGCGCGAGGCGATCCGCCTGGGCGTGCGCCGCACCGCGACCAGCTGGACCGGCAAGAAACCCATAGTCGAAGTTTCGGTGATCCGCGTTTAAGGCATCCCGATGCGCTGGAGCTCGATCGCCGCCATCTACACGCTCTTCTGGGCGATGAGCTTCTTTCTGGTCCTGCCCTTCCGCCTGCGCGGACCGGGCGAGGATCGGGTGGTGCCCGGCCAGGCCCCCAGCGCGCCGCCTTTGTTCAGCTTCGCGCGCACCGCGAAGTGGACGACGCTCGTCGCAGCCGTGCTGTTCGGCCTCTATTACGCCAATTATGTCTATCAATGGGTGCCCGTCGAGACGTTCGACTGGGTCCACCACCCGAATTGAGCGGCACTCATGGCGGCTGTCGCCGAATGGCGGTACCGGACGTTGCCCCCTCATGAAGCTCTTCGTGCAAGCGTCCCTCGATTATCGGTTTGCCGGTCCGACCGATGTCTTGCTGCAACTGGAAGCAGCGGATATCCCGGAACAGCGGGTGGTGGACCCGCTATTCACGCTGACGGGCGCGGCGCACCTCGCGCGCGTTCCTGCGCAGGACGGGATCGGCCAGCGGATCTGGCTGAGGACCGAGGAGCGATTGATCGTGGAATATCGCGCCACGGTCGAGATCGACCGCATCCTCGCTGACTGTGCCACGCTTCCGAGAACGCCGCTGCACCAGCTTCCGGGGGAGACGGTGCAATATCTCATGCCGTCGCGCTATTGCCCGTCGGACCAGTTCCAGCCCTTCGTCGATGCCGAATTTGGCGGGGTAGAAGGGGGTACGCGGGTCGCGGCGATGCGCGATTGGGTCCGGAACAATCTGAGCTACCAACCGGGCGTCAGCACGTCCGGAACGACCGCCCAGGAAACATTCGTCCGCCGCACGGGCGTGTGCCGCGACTACGCCCATCTGCTGATCACCCTGACCCGCGCGTCCGGCATCCCGGCTCGGATGGCGAGCGTCTACGCGCTGGGTGTCGAACCGCAGGACTTCCACGCCGTGGCGGACGTGTTCCTCGACGGTGCATGGCACCTTGTCGACGCGACGGGCATGGCGGAAGCTGGGGCCATGGCAAAGATCGGCGTCGGCCGCGACGCCGCCGAAATACCGTTTCTCACCTCTTATGGGCAGGCCGTGCTGATCGCACAAACCGTCTCCGTTGCCGCGCTATAGACGGTCGATCGCAACGCCCTTATTTCCGC
>JAEKMC010000053.1 GCA_019508115.1 Sphingomonas sp. | reverse complement strand
CGCGGCCGATGCGGGGAAGATATTCTTCCATCGAGGGGATGGCCGGATCGTAGCGATTCTCCGCCGCGAGCACGAGCCAGGCGGAGCGGACATAGGCATTGATCGAGGTGGACAGGCCGAGCTCCTTGTCGAGTTCGGCAAGGCGATTGGCGGTCTGCTTGCGCGGCAGGCCGTTCAGGAAGCGCTGCCATTCCTGGGTGGACCAATGTTTCGCATCGATCGAGGCGATCGGCGCGCCTGCATTCACGCGCTCGAGCGTCTCGTCGATCCGCGCGAGCGTCGCCGATTTCACATGAACGGCATATTCGGGAAGGCCCGGCTGATAGACCCATTTGTCGAGCTGGAGCTTGTCTTCGAGCGCCTTGTCGCCCCTGATCAGGTTGGCGCGCAGATCCGAGAGGAAGCCCGCGCTGGTCTGCGGCTGGAAGGCGTGGCGGTTGAAATAGGAGGTCAGATAAGCGTCCCAGCGCGCACGGCCGACCGTATATTCGATCGTGCGCAGAAAGGTCGAGCCCTTGTAATAATCGAGCTCGCCATGGGTCCCTTCGGGGGCGCCGTGCAAGCGGGTGGCATCCGCATTGGGCGCGCTCTTCTAGACCGCCTCGTCGATGCGGTTCTCGAAATAGGTCGTGAAACCCTCGTTGAGCCACACGTCGGACCAGGTCGCGTTGGTGACGAGGTTGCCCGACCAGCTGTGGGCCAATTCGTGCGCGATCACGTCGACGTTGGACTTGTCGCCGGTGATGATCGTGGGCGTGGCGAAGGTGAGGGTGGGGTTCTCCATTCCGCCGAAGGGGAAGGAAGGCGGCAGGACGAGGATGTCGTAGCGGCCCCAGCGATAGGGGCCGTAAAGCGTCTCGGCCGCGCGCACCATCTTCTCGGTGTCGGACAGCTCGCGCGCGGCGCGGTCGAGCATCGAGGGCTCGGTATAGACGCCGGTGTGTGGGCCCAGCGGGCGGAAGGCGAGATCGCCGACCGCGAGCGCGATCAGATAGGGCGGGACGTTGTGGTCCATGCGGAAGCGGTAGCTGTGCCAGCCCTTACCGGCGGGTAGCCCCTTCGGCGTCAGCCGCTCCGCGCTCATTACGGCGACCAGATCGGACGGAACGGTGATCTTCGCGGTCCAGCTCTGGCGGATGCCGGGACTGTCCTGCGTCGGGATCCAGCTGCGGTTGTTGATCGATTCGCCTTGGCTGTAGAGATAGGGCTTCGTCTTGCCCGCGGTGAGCGAGGGCGCGAGCCAGCCGAGCGCGCTTGCGTCGGGACTGGAGCGATAGGTGATCGTGATGCGGCGGGTGGCGCCGATCCGGACGGTCAGCGGTGCCCCCTTATAATCATCGTTGGCGCCGACCGACCAGGAGAGCGGATGACCCGCCGCGTCGGTGATCTTGCCGATGACGAGGCCATTGTCGTCGAGGACGATCTCCTTCGCGCCGGGCCTGGCGAGGATATCGAGCGAAGCGGTGCCGCGCATGACGTGAGCGGTAAAATCGGCGGTGAGATCGAGATCGACATGCGTCACGCGCGCGACCTGCGGCCTGGCATAAGAGAGCGTGTCACGCGCCTCGGGCGCGGTCAGGATCGGGGCGGGAGAATCCGGGCGGGCGAGGGCGGACGTGGCGACCAGGGTGCCGCCCAACGCGAAAGCGGGAGCGAGAGCGAAAAGGCGCATCAATATCTGTCTTTCCGGGTTCGGATGATGGCGATCTTGTGAGCCCGGTGCCGCCAGTCCGCAAGTCGGGACCCGATCGCGCTTATGCTGCGTTAGGCCCCCAAAGGAGATTGCCGCTGTCGCTGTGCCTTGAACTGCCGATCGGTTGGTCGACCGCATGTCCGGTGCGCAAAAACGACCGGCCAGGGGCGCGCGAACGCGACACACGAACCGGCGGAGCATCCCCGCCTGCGGACAGGCGTGGGCAATGGCCGGCCATGAGCAGGAGGCGGCCGGCTCTGATCGCGCCGACTGACAATTCGCACCCTCCGTCGACGGTAATCGCGCCGCGATCCGTTGGAAGGGGCGTGATCGGTTGTTTTTCAAGATTCGGAGATGCCCAATGGCTTCATAGTCCTGTCTTATCCAGGGCTTAGCGGACATTCGAGGGCGTTCCCTAGCCAAAGGGCAGGCGGCGATGCGGATAGCGTATGTGATCAATTCGCTGGAGGGCGGCGGTGCGGCGAGCGCGGTTCCACCCGTTGCGCGAATTCTGCGTTCGGAGGGCTGCGCGCTGCGCGTACTGGCGCTCACCCCGCGCGACATGCGCGGCATGCAGGCGCTCGAGCAGGCGGGGGTTCCCACGGTCGTGCGGACGGGCGGCGAAAAGGATCATTTCTCGGCACTGCACTGGCTTGGCGCACGCGTGCGCGACTGGGAGCCCGACCTGATCTGGACTTCGCTCACCAGGGCTACGTTGCTCGGCCAGATCGTCGGCCAGCGGTTCGGCATTCCGGTGGTGAGCTGGCAGCATAATGCGTTCCTCAAGAGCGCCAATCGGTGGCTGCTGCGGCTGCGGCAGCGCCGCTCGATGGCCTGGATCGCGGATTCGCACTGCGTGGCCGAGCTCACCCACCAGCGGTTGCATATCGAACGCGACCGGATCGCGCTCTGGCCGCTCTTCTGCGCGGAGGCAGACGCCCCGCAGGCGACACCCTGGCGGCAGGGCCAGCCGGTGCGGATCGGATCGCTGGGGCGGCTGCATTACAGCAAGGGGTATGACGTGCTGATCCAGGCGCTGGCGCGGCTGCGGGCGGAGGGGTTCGATCCGCCGGTCCCGATCGAAGTCGAGATTGCTGGCGACGGCGCGTTGCGCGGTGAGCTCAATGCCCAGGCCGCGGCGCTCGGCATCCCCAACCTGCGGTTCGTGGGCTATGTCCAGTCGAGCGATTTCCTGTGCGGCCTGCACCTCTACCTCCAGCCCTCGCGCCGGGAGGGGCTGTGCATCGCCGCGCACGAGGCGATGCAGGCGGGCTTGCCCGTGCTGGCGTCGGCCGTGGGCGAGCTGCCGCACTCGATCCACGCGGGCCGGACGGGCAGCCTGGTCCCTGCCGGCGATGCGGGCGCTTTGGCCGGCATGCTGCACGCGTTGCTGAAGGATCCGGAATCGCTCGCGGCGATGGGCCGCGCCGCGCGGGATCATGTGCTCGAGCGGTTCGGCGGTACCGCATTCTCCGCCGCAGGAAGCGCCGCCCTGCAACGGGTAAAGGCGTTGCACAGTCCGCATCCGGATAAGGCGGTTGCGGTCGCCTTGGCGAAAACGGTCGCCCATGTGGTGGAGACGGTGCCGCGTTGATGAAGTTAGCAGACAGCGCGCCACGGTGAGGTGGTAGCCGAGTCAGGGCACCTTATCCTCCGGGCGAGGACGGTTTTGGGCATGAGGAGATCGGATGCCAAGGCAAGGCGGTGATGCCGACTAATCTATGATAAGATTGAAAAATTGGTCTCGCCGCCACGGAACGCGCCTCGTTCCGCGCACGTTCTCTGGTCTTTTCCGCGAAGGAGGCGTGCGATGATTTTCAAGAAGCTCAGCCTGGGCCTCGGCTTTTTCTCGCTCGGTCTGGGTACGGCGGAGCTGCTCGCCTCGCGGCGCATCGGCAAGGCGTTGGAGGCCGAAGGTTCCGAAGGGTTGATCAAGATTTTCGGTGCGCGGGAGATGGCTGCCGGCGCCGCAATTCTTCAGTCGCCCGCGCATGGCACCCGCATATGGAACCGGGTTGCCGGCGATGCGATGGACCTCGCGGCACTGGGCGCGCTGGCGCGGCGGGCGTCGCGCAACAAGGCGCTGCGGGCCTCGGTCGGTTTCGTCGTCGCCGCGACCGCGGTCGACGTAATCACCGCGCTCGGCCTGGACCGCAAGACGGGCAAGACGCTGCCCCAGCAGTCCTGACGGCCCGCGGCAGCGGAGAGGGTTTGCCTAATGATCATCATCGCGAGGACCCCCGGGCGAAAGCCGGCGGCCGAAGCGGTCCAGGCTCGTGCGGGAGGAGAGCGGTGGCCTGGATTGCCGCGCCGCTTCGCGGCTCGCAGGGGCGGTTTGTGAGCATCATTCCCTCGTCATCCCGGACTTGTTCCAGGATCCACTCCGCAGCTTGACCACAACCTCGCGGTGGATGCCGGAATAAGTCCGGCATGACGAGACTGAGAGTGCGCGTGCCCTCACCCTCCCACCGCTGGCGCGGTGGGCCCCTCCCTCTCCCCAAGGGGAGAGGGGGCGGGTCGAAGGCCGCGCAGGTTGCCGTGCTGTCGAGCGCGGGATAGCGTTTGCGGATGGGCTCGATGGGCACGGAGCCGACGCACGGCATATCGTTTCGTGACGCCGTTCGCGTTTGGATACGCATCGCCTTGCTGAGCTTCGGCGGCCCCGCGGGCCAGATCGCGGTGATGCACCGCATCCTGGTGGATGAGAAGAAATGGATCGGGGAGGAGCGTTTCCTCCACGCGCTCAATTTCTGCATGCTGCTCCCCGGGCCTGAGGCGCAGCAGCTGGCAATCTATATCGGCTGGCTGCTTCATCGCGTGAAGGGCGGCCTGGTTGCGGGCGCGCTGTTCGTGTTGCCGGGCGCGGTGGCGATCATGGCGCTGTCGTGGGTCTATGTCCTGTTCGGCCGGGCGGCCCCGATCGCTGCCTTGTTCTTCGGCCTCAAGGCCGCGGTGGTCGCGATCGTCTTCCAGGCGGTGGTGCGGATCGGCTCGCGCGCGCTCGGCAATGCCACGCAGTGGATGGTCGCCATTCTCGCTTTCCTTGCCCTGTTCTTCCTTCATATTCCTTTTCCGGTCGTCATCCTGACGGCGGGAGCAATCGGCGGGATCGCGGCGCGCGCGGGCGTGAAGGCTTTCGGTGGAAGTGGGCACGGCCCCGCCAGATCGGGCGGGGTGCGCGATGAGGACAGCGCGCTCGGCGTCGAGATTCCGGACCATGCGCGCGCGGGTTTCAAGTCGACCGTGGTCGCCTCCGTGACCCTCGTCCTGGCCTGGGCGCTGCCGCTTGTTCTGATCGTCCTTTTCGCGCCGCCCGATAGCGCCTTCGCGCCAATCGGATTGTTCTTTTCGAAGATGGCGATGCTGACGTTCGGCGGCGCTTATGCCGTGCTGTCGTGGGTCGGGCAGTCCGCGGTCGAGCATTATCACTGGCTGACCCCGGCCGAGATGCTCGATGGGCTGGGCCTGGCGGAGAGTACGCCAGGGCCGCTCATCATGGTCACGCAATATGTCGGGTTCCTCGCGGCCTATCGCCATCCGGGCGGATTGTCGCCGCTGCTTGCGGGGACCTTGGGCGGGCTGCTCACGACCTGGGTGACGTTCGTCCCCTGTTTCCTTTGGATTTTCGCCGGGGCGCCGCTGGTCGAGCGGCTGCGAACGAATCGCGCATTGTCCGCTGCCTTGTCGGCGATCACGGCGGCCGTGGTCGGCGTCATCCTCAACCTCGCGCTCTGGTTCGCGCTTCATTATTGGTTCGGAACCGTCGGCGAGCGGCGCTGGGGGGGCATCGCGCTGCCGGTGATCGATCCCGGCGCGATCAATGGATTCGCAATGCTGCTTTCGATCGCCGCGCTGGTCGCCATATTCCGGTTTCGTCTCGGGACATTCGCGATCCTCGGGCTATGCGCGGTCGCGGGCCTGGCGCGGATCCTTGTCGCGTGAGGAGGATAGTCCCGATGGGCGCCGCTTGCCGCCTGTTTGCGCTGGCCCCGCTGATGCTGGCGTCGGCAGGCTGCACCGCGTCGGCGCCGTCTTTCAACGCGACCGATGTCCAATCTCCCCTCAGTCTCGAACGGACGATCCCGCTGCCCGCCACGCGGGGGCGGATCGATCATCTCGCGATCGACCCGGTCGGCGCGCAGCTGTTCGTGGCGGAGGTCGCGAACGGCACGGTCGACATAGTCGATCTGAAGGCGGGCAAGGTCGCGTATCGCATCGCCGGACTCAAGGGACCGCAAGGCGTGGCGTGGCTTCCAAAGAGCAAGCAGCTCGTCGTCGCCTGCCAGGACGGCAGCGTCCGCTTCTACGATCAAAAGGATTGGCGCGCGATTGCAACAGTCGCGCTGGGGAGAGACGCGGATGACATGCGCGTGGACGAGCGCAATGGACAGGTCGTGATCGGTTATGGATCGGGCGGTCTCGCGACGATCGATCCGGAGACGCACCGGATCGTCAGCCGCGTGACTTTCGAAGGACATCCCGAAGGGTTTGCGCTGGCCGGCGAACGGGCTTTCGTCAACGTGCCCGACGATGGCGCAATTCTCGCCGTGGATCGCGACGCGCGGACGGTGGCGGCGCGCTGGCCGACAGGAATCCACCGCCTGAACTTCCCGATGGCGCTCGACCCGTCCGGACGCTCGATCCTGATCGCCTACCGGTTGCCCGCGACCTTGATGCGGCTGGATGCGCGGACCGGTCAGGCGCTTGCGAGCGTATCGATCTGCGGAGATTCGGACGATCTGTTCGTCGATGGCGATCGCGAAATCGTGGTCTGCGGCGCCGGCCATGTCGATATCGTGCGGAACGACCGCGTCGCGGCGACGGTGGAGACCGGCAAAGGCGCGCGCACCGGCCTTTTCGCACCTGCGCTCAGGACATTATTCGTGGCCGTGCCGGCGCGCGAAGGGCCTGCCACGATCTGGGTGTTGCGGGTCAAGGATGCCGGGTGAGTCCGTCGGCTCGAAATCGCTCTGACACGCTCTAACATAGGTGAGTTTCACCAACGCCGGCCGCGCCTAGAGTGCGATTCGTCGAATCCAAAGATGAGCGGAGCGTCGGATCATGAGCAACATCCCCTATCATTCGCGGCGGGCGATGGAGGAGTTCGACGCCGGAATGGTGGCTCCGTCCAAGGCCGCGGCGGACGCGCATTTGCGGCTTTCATCGTTGCATATGGCCGAGCTGAATCACTTGCAGCATGACGTGACGAGCGGGAGCGCGTCGATCATGCCGGGGAAGGAGCCTGGTCCGGCGCGGCGGGCAGGCCGCACACGTGGGGCAAAGGCCGCCGACGGGGGGCAGGATTAGCGCGGATCGAAGTAGGCTTCCGCCTGAGCCGAGTGTTCGAGGCGCGGCCTCACCCCGACCCCTCCCGTCAAAGGGAGGGGCTTTTGTTTCGGTTTGTCATGCCCGCCAGCCGTTGATCCCCAGACGCAGCCGCAGGATGCGGGTGTTCGAGGCCATGAAGAGCGTCTTGCCATCCTCGCCGAAGCAGCAATTGGCGATCGGGGCGCCGTCTTCGATCAGGCCGAGCTTCTCGCCTTCGGGGGACAGGACCCACATGCCGCCCGGGCTGGAGCAGAACATGGTGCCGTCGGCGGCGATCTTCATGCCATCGGGATTGCCGGGCCCCCGCATCCCGTTCGCGTCGAGAAAAAGCTTGGCGGGGCCGGTGGGAAGGCCGTCGCGGCCGAGATCGTAATAGACGATTTTGCGGTCCTTCTCGTCCGAGTTCGAGACGAACAGGCGTTTCTCGTCGGGGGTGAGCGCGATGCCGTTGGGGCGGGTGAGGCTGCCGTCGACCAATTGCGCCTCGCCGCCCTCGACGAAGCGATAGACTCCGTTCTGCTTCTGCTCCTTGAGTGGCGAGGCATCGCCCTGGGTGAAGCCGTAGGGCGGATCGGTGAAGTAGATCGCGCCCGATTTCGACACGGAAATGTCGTTGCAGCTGCTCAGCCTTTTGCCCTGATATTTGGAGACCAAAGTCGTGCGCTGCCTGGTCGCGAGATCGAGGCGGTCGATCGAGCCGCCGCCGCTATTGGCGATGAGCAGCCGGCCGTGATGGTCCATCGCGAGGCCGTTCGAGCCCGCTTCGCGCACCAGCTTCGGATCGAGACCCGCGGTGCCCGAGGGTTCGAGAAAGATCGAGACGCCGTCCTTCGCGCTCCAGCGGCGCATGATGTTGGCGGGGGGATCGGAGAAGAGGAGGTAGCCGCCCTCGCGCACCCACACCGGGCCTTCGGCCCATTTGATGTCGCGGGCGATCACCTCGACCTTCGCATCGGCCGGGATGATGCGGCCGAGCTTGGGGGAGAGGCGGCGGATTGCGGGCGCGACCTCGCCCGGGGCGTCGGCGAAGGCGGGAAGGGCGGCGAGTGCGGCGGCAGAGCCGAGGAGGGTGCGGCGGGTGAGGATCACGTGGGGAGTCTCCTTGGGGCGTCGGCTGGGTCGCTAGCTTAATTCGTCATTCCCGCGAAGGCGGGAATCCACCCAGCGGCTTGGCGTTGGCCTCCCGGTGGATCCCCGCCTGCGCGGGGATGACGGGAAAGGGTACTGAAGTCAGTATTCTGTTTCCTGAGATCCCAGCTTTCGCTGGGATGACGGGATGATTGGCTTAGAGCACGATCCGCTTTTTCTCCCGTGCGGAGCGGTAGATGGCTTCGATCAGGCGCATGTCGCGCAGGCCTTCCTCGCCGCCGGTGATGGGCTCCTTATTCTCGCGGATGCAGTCGACGAGATGGTCGAGCTGGCCCGCAAACTGGGTCGCGCCGGGGCCGGGCGGGGGCGTGATCTCGGTCTCGCGGCCGTCGCGGCCGGTCCACATATGATTGCCCGAATAGCGCGTGGCGGGCTCCATATCGATCCGGCCCTTGTCGCCGATCAGAAGGATATGATTCTGGTTGGCGCTGTACATCGACATGCACGACCCGATCACGCCGGAGGGGAATTCGAGCTCGAACTCGATCCGGTCCTCGACCTCGTGGAAGCGGGGGTCGGACGTGTCGGTGAACTCGTGCGCATAGACGGCGACCGGCTCCTCCTGCGTCATGTAGCGCGATGCGTTGAGCGCGTAGATGCCGATGTCCATCAGCGAGCCGCCGCCCGAGAGCGCGCGCTTGAGCCGCCACCGGCTGGGATCGCCCTGGGTGAAGCCATGTTCGGAGCGGAAATATTTGTGTTTCCCGACCGCACCCGATTTGGCGAGGCGCACGCCTTCGAGGTTGTAGGCCTCGAAATGGCAGCGGTAGCCGATCATCAGCTTGCGATTGGCGGCCATGCACGCGGCGATCATCGCCTCGCATTCGGCGACCGAGACCGCCATCGGCTTTTCGCACATGATGTGCTTGCCGGCCTTGGCGGCGCGGATCGTGAACTCCTTGTGCATCGAATTGGGCAGGCAGACATA
>JAEKMC010000052.1 GCA_019508115.1 Sphingomonas sp. | reverse complement strand
ACGCCGTCGGTCTCGACCGAATTGGCGCGCTCCGCGCGCTCGCGCGCGGCGCGCCGCCGCAGGAAATCGATGCAGCGATTGTGCGCGATGCGAAACAACCAGGCTTTCAACCTGCCGGCATCGTCGAGCGTCTCGATCTTCGTATAAGCCTCGAACAGCGTCTCCTGCATGAGATCCTCGCCGTCGAGCGGTGAGCCGGTCATGCGGGCGCAGTAACGATGCAGCTGGGCGCGGACGTGCGACACCGTCTCGAGGAAGGATCGATACCGCGCATCGAACAGGCCGCTCGGTTGCTCAGGCAACTTCATGGCCAACCCGCCGCGGCGGCCGGCGCCTCGATCGCCCAGACCTCGCCGGTCGCGCCGAGCTCGGCGAGCGCGTCGGGGCCACGCCAATCCTGGCCAACGATATAGAGCGTCGCTCCGCGCGGCGTCTCGACAACATGCGTGACCTCGCCGCCTTCCCGAATGCGCATGCAGCTCCGGTCGGGCACAAAGGCCGCCCAGACGCAGCCGTCATCGTCGAGGCATATGCCATCCGGGGGCCCGTCCAGTCCGGCCCAGACCCGCCGCTCGCCCAGGCTGCCGTCAGCGGCGATCTCGAAAGCCGTGAGCTGGCGGCGATAGGACTCAGCCACGATCAGCGTGCGATTGTCAGGGGTGACCACCATGCCGTTGGGAAACATCAGGTCCTCGGCCACGCGTCGCGCCTGCCCTTCGGGCGTGACCAGCGCGACCCATCCCGGACGCGGCTCGCCCCCCGGGAAATCGAAGTTCACGTCATTGACGTAGATGTTGCCACGGCCGTCCACGACGATGTCGTTGCCGATCGCGCGCCGCTCGGAAAGCATGGACAGGTCAGCGTGGGTAACGAGCGTGCCGTCGGGCTCCACACGGGCGAGCCGCCGGGCGGCAGAGTCCACGATGATCAACCGCCCATCCGGCAGATGTTCCAAGCACATGGGAAAAGAGCGCGTGCTCGCGACCACCTCGACTGCGCCACCCGGCCCAATCTTGAGCGCCTCATGAGCGCCCCAGTCGGCGACCCACAACGCGCCGTCGCGCCACCGCGGCGATTCCAGGAACAGCCGTCCCCGAACGATCGTGTGAAGTTCGCCCACCGGCGGGCTCCGCGCTTCCTCGGACGTGGTCTGGCGGAAGACGTCCGTCATGTCATGCCATCTCTTGCGTTTCACTGCGGGTCTGGGTGGCTGTAATCAGACCCAATCTGGGGCGAACCCATTGCGCGAACCGCTCTATCGCGTCGTCGGCTTCGGGCGCGCGGCCAGCCATCATCTGGAACGAGTGCAGCATCCCCGGAAATATGTCCAAACGCACCTCGACTCCGGCCGCCTGCGCCCGATCGGCGAGCGTTCGGCTGTCGTCGAGCAGGGTTTCGTCTCCGCCCGCCTGCAAATAGATCGGCGGCAGCCCCTCGAGATCGGCAAAGATCGGGCTGGCCAATGGATGCCGGGGATCGGTCTCCCCAAGGACTTGCGACGCCAGCATCACCACGGCCTCCTTCTGGAAGAAGGCATCCTTCTCGCGATTGGTTTCGTAGGATAGCCCGCTCGCCGACAGATCGTGCCAACCGGAGATGCTGAGGATTGCGGCGGGCAGCGGACGACCCGCATCACGCAGTTTCAGTGCGGCCGCGACAATCAGGCCTGCGCCCGCGGAGTCGCCTGCGGCTACGATATGCCTCGGCTCGACACCCTGTTCGATGAGCCACTCGAACGCGGTCACGGCCTGCTCGATCTGGCGCGGGAACTTGCTCTGAAACGCATAATCGTAGGTCGCAAGCAAAGCGCGACAGCCAATCGCCTTGGCGAGGTGTCCGACCATCTTGCGATGGGTCCAGATCGATCCGGCAAGATAACCACCGCCGTGCAGATAAAGCATGACGCGATCCTTGGCCGCCATTTCTGGCTGTACCCACAGCATGCTTTTGTCATCGATGGTCGTCTCGACATAATCGACGCCGTCCGGTTCGGCCGTCAAGGCGGACCAGTCGGAGGCGTCCTGCGGCGATTCCTGACCGCTGCGCCAAGCCTCCGTGAGCGTTTCGTAATGTATCTTGTTCGCCAGGCTCTGCTTGCTGTTCATGGTCACGCTCCATCCGTTTGGGAGGGCGACGTCGGGGATGACCGCCCTATCAAGAGCTAAGACGGACGAGCCCGGCGCGAGGATACGTCGCCGGCAGATGCAATGCGCGAATGGTGGCGGTTACCCGGACCTGACATCGCTGCCCATCGCCGGGAACTACCGTCTCGCGAACTTCGGCTGCGCTCGCGAAGCCTTGACTCGTTAATCGCCATATGGCTATATAGCCAAATGGTAATTTACGAACCAACCGGCGACCGGTTGAGCAAGGCCTTTTCGGCGCTCGCCGATCCCACGCGACGGGCAATCCTGGCCCGCCTCTCGACGGGCGAAGCGACGGTGTCGGAACTGCTGGCGCCGTTCGAACTCAGCCAGCCCACGATCTCCAAGCACCTCAAGGTCCTGGAGGATGCGGGTTTCATCGAACGCGGGCGCGATGCGCAGCGGCGACCGCGCAAGCTGGTGACGACGGCTCTCAAGGATGTCGCCGACTGGGTGGAGCCCTTCCGCGAGCAATGGGAAGGCAGGCTCGGCAATCTGGATCGCCACCTTGCGAAAATGAGCAAGAAGGAAAAGTAGCATGCTGGCTGGCATCGCCGAAACCGACATCATCCTCGACCGGGATACGCACACGATCATTCTGACGCGCCTGCTTGCGGCGCCCCGCGAACAGGTCTTCGAGGCATGGACGCGGCCCGAACATGTGGCATGCTGGTGGGACCCGTCAGGCGAACCATTGGCAGAATGCGAGATCGACCTGCGTCCGGGAGGCGGTTTCAGGTTCGTCAACCGGCATCCCCCCGGCATGCCGCCGTTCGCGGGCGTCTATCGCGAGATCGCGCCGCCGCGGCATCTCGTCTTCGAAGCAATGGGCGCGATCGGACGCGTCATGCTCGACGAGACTGGCAGTAAAACGCTTCTGACGGTGCGGATCGAGTGCGGATCGGCGGAGCGGTTCGAGCAATATCTGGCAATGGGCATCGACACCGGAACGGGCAAGACGCTGGACAATCTCGCCGCACATATCGGCGGGATAGCGCAAGGGACATCCCGTGCGCGCTCGGCCGCTCCGGGCAGCGGCGGGTAATCTCACGATGCAGCAATCGATCTGGACTGCGGCGCATCCGGCTTTCGTGGCCTATGCCGTCACCTGCATCATCCTATGCCTCAATCTTGTGACGCTCTGGACGTCCAGCGGGGCGATCCGCGCCAAGGCTGGCGTGGCGATCAATCCGGAGGATGGCGCCCGCTACGGTGTCCCTGTGTCGGAACTCGACCCACCGAAGGTCGCACGGCTCCTGCGCGCGCACCGCAATGCCGAGGCTATGATCTATCCATTCCTGCTGCTGGGCCTGCTCTTCGTTTTAGCGGGCGGAAAAGCGGCAATCGCGATTCCCATTTTCGCGGTTTTTGCGATCGCCCGGATCGTGCATTCGATCGTCTATCTGAAGGCCATGCAGCCCTGGCGGACGATCGCCTTTGCCGTCTCCCTCCTGGCGATCACTGTCCTGATGGGTGCCGTGGTCCATGCTCTACTTTTTGCCTGACCGGACCTAGCTTGGCGGAGGTCGGCTCCGAGCGGCCTCCGGCGACCCGCATGATGTTCCTCCCTCCCCTGCCTATATTCAGCGCGTCCGGCGCCGTGTGACAAGCGGCCGGGCGTCAGTCGCGCGATATGGACAGCCCGCCGAGAAGCGGCGCGTAGACGGCGAGCCGGCGGGATATGAACTCCGTGAAGAGCCGCACGCGTTTCGTCTTGCGTGTCTCCCCCTGGGTGAGAAGCCAGAGCGTTCCGTACATGTGCAGCTCAGTGCCCGGCACCCTAACCAGCAAGGGGTCGGCATCTCCGACGAAACACGGCAGTGTCGTGACGCCGAGCCCCTGCCGTACGGCAACGATCTGCGCCTCTGCGTCCGTGGTTCTGAAGGGAACCCCCGTGATGCGAACCTCGCCCTCACTGGCCCATTCCGGAATTCCATGCATGCTTATGACGATCCACCGCATGGAATCAGGCGCACCCGCCCGCCACGCCGCCAGTCGATCGCGGGATATGTAGACGCCGCCGAACAGTTCCGGCCCCTTTAGGCCGTGAAGGTTGAGCGGCAGGGTCTTGCGGTCGTAGACGACGCGGATCGCGACGTCGGCCTCCCGGTTGGTCAGGTTTGCCAGCTCGCCGGACGACAGGATGTCCATCTCGATGTCCGGATGCAGACGCGCGAAATCGGCGAAGTCCGGCATGAGGAGGTGCGTCGCGAGCGGCGGCGGCAGCGTCACCCGCAAAAGCCCGCGCACGCTCTGGTCACGACCGAATACGCGCGTCTCCAGCTGATGCGACGAGGCTTCCATCTGGTTCGCGAGCTCGAGCACCTCCTCACCCGCAGCCGTCAGACGGTAACCCGACGGCAGTTTTTCGAACATCTGCGCCCCGAGGCGTTGTTCCAGCTGTGCAATGCGTCGCAGCACGGTTGAGTGATTGACCCCGAGGCTCTCGGCGGCAGCCCGCACCGAGCCCCTGCGCGCCACGGCAAGAAAATAGCGGACGTCATCCCAGTCGATCATGGTGCAATCCTGCACCGTGCGGTGCGCTCAGACAACGATCATCGCGGCAGCTCCGGCCGACAACCGGATCGATTTTGCACCACCGATGTGCACGCTTCCGCACTCAACGCCCGACTGGCGGGGACCCATGTTCAAGCCTCGGGGACATCCCCGAATGACTTTGGAAGGAAAAATCATGGGAAAGCTTGAAGGTAAGGTCGCAGTCGTCACCGGTGGATCGAGCGGCATGGCGCTGGAGAGCGCAAAGCGGTTCGTTGAAGAAGGCGCCTATGTTTTCATCACGGGCCGCAGGCAGGAGACGCTCGACGAGGCCGTCAGGCTGATCGGCCGGAACGTGACCGGCGTGCGCGGCGACGCGGCCAATCTCGACGATCTCGATCGCCTGTTCGACACAGTCAAACGGGAAAAGGGCAAGATCGACATCCTCTATGCGAGCGCCGGCACGGGCGAAGCCCTACCGTTGGGCGAGATTACCGAGCAGCATTTCGACGCGATCTTCGGCCTGAATGCACGCGGCACGCTGTTCACGGTCCAGAAGGCGTTGCCGCTGTTCAACGATGGCGGATCCATCTTCATGACCGGGTCGGTTGCATCGATCAAAGGCTTCCCTGGTTACAGCGTCTATGCGGCGAGCAAGGCCACGCTGCACGCATTCGCGCGCGGCTGGCTCAACGAGTTGAAGGGCAGGAACATTCGGGTGAACGTGCTGCACCCAGGGCCGATCGCCACGCCGATGCAGGATCAGGTTCTCACCGAAGAGGCCAAGCAGATGTTCGAATCCCTGATCCCGCGCGGAAAGATGGGTCTTCCCGAGGAAATTGCAGCCGCCGCGCTGTTTCTGGCTTCGGACGATTCGAGCTTCGTGAACGGGGTGGAGTTGTCCGTCGACGGCGGTTTCTCGGCCATCTGAACGGCCAGGAAATCAATATCGGCACGATCGGAGACATATCATGAGTTACGCGATTATAGGGTTCGGCGCGGTGGGCCAGGCGCTCGCACACGCCTTTGCCCGTAAAAACATCGAGGTGGCGGTCGCGAGCCGCCGGCCGCCCGAGGCGTTGGCACCGCAGGCCCGGGCGATTGGCCCCACAATCGTCGCCAAGTCGCTGCGCGACGCGCTTGCGGCCGACACGATCATTCTGGCCGTCCCGTTCGGGGAGCATCGCGAGGTTGCGAAGGCCCTGCCGAGCTGGGAAGGCAAGACGGTCATCGACGCGACGAACGCGTTTGGAGTTCCCGTTGAAGAGTTGGACGGCCTCCCATCCTCCGCCTTCGTCGCGAAGGCCTTCACCGGCGCCAAGCTGGTGAAAGGTTTCAACCACCTGGTCGCGGCCACCCTGGCCGCCGATCCGATCGTCGAGGGCGGCCACCGGCTCGTCTTTCTGTCGAGCGACGACGAGGATGCGATCGCTCCCGTGGCGGCCTTGGCCAAGCAACTCGGGTTCGCACCCCTCAATCTGGGAAAGCTCGACGAGGGTGGCACGCTGGTACACGCACGCGGCCGCACCTGGGGCCGGCTTATTTTCCAGGATTTGTTCAAGAAGGAGCAGTGATCGATCCACGACCATGTGATTGGCCGGAAACATTGGATCCCGCGACGTCGGTCATCCGGATGGCGGCGGTCAAGCCGTCGATCGAGGTGACCCCGCGCCGCGGCGATCCCATGTGCGGCGTGGTCAGCATCCAAATTCCGGCTCTTTGAAGCTGTCGAAGATCCAGTCGCCTGCGGGGCCGCGATGCGCATACATCGTATAGAAACATTTCTTCGTCTCGCTGACCGGCGGGTTGACCTGGGTCGTGGTGACGCGCTCGCGGCGCCCGTCACGCCGTTCTACCCAGCGCGTGCGGCTTTCCTCGGAGCCGGCCGAGGTCGATTTGGAGATCTGGAGCCATTGATAGGCGCGGCGCCCATCGGGCATGTCGAAGACATTGTCCGGTCGCCCATAGCGAGCCATGACGTCCTGAGGCGTACGTCCAATATAGCCCCGCATGATGTCGGTGGCACAACCGGTCAGCCCGAAAATCAAGGCAAGGGCGATCGCACCAGCCAGTGGTTTAATATTCAACATCGGTCTTCTCATGTCGCCTTGGGGTGGGGGCTCGCTACGGGCGAAGGACGGTCAAAAACGAAAAGCGCCGCCGAGTTGAAGCCGGGCTCGCCGACAAAGCGAGAACCGCATACGTGGCAACAACTGAAAACTTCACAGAACCTCCTCTTCGCGATCCGATGGAGGGACATGCCCGCCAAGCCCGGCCTACTTTCCGGGTGGAAGTTTCTGTAATGTGGAATTTAATTATCGTCTAGCAACAATTTATCACTGCGTAGCGATGCCATGGACGACACGATCCCGAACGCACTGCTAGAAGCGGTTTCATCCCACATACAAGGAGGCCAGCGTGTCGGTTAGAGAGGTTGCCATGAAGGATGAAGATCTGGCCGTCATACGCCGATGGAGCACGGTGATGTCCCACATTTGCGTTATCGCGGCGTTGGTATTCCTGGGCGGTTCGATCTGGCAATGGAGTTCCATGAACCCGTCCAGTCTCGCCTTACGACTGGACGTACCGACCGTGCGCTTCGATCATGGGCGCGCCATCGCGGTATTCCTGCTGATGTGCGTTCCGGCAGCGATTTATGCTTATGGCTTGATGCAAATCAGAACGTCGTTCCGGTGCTTTGCTCGCGGCGAAATATTTTCGTCCAAAGCCATCCTGGGTTTGCAAAAATTTGGGAGCGCCGGGGTGATTTCGGTTTTGGTGGGAGCCATTATGACGCCCATCATAGGTTCCTGGCTAACCTACGACAGTGCCGCAGGTATGGATTTCCCGATCAGGATCAGTACGGGAGGCCTGACGATCCCGGTCATTTCCGGCTTTACCTGGACCTTTGCGCGCACCCTCGGCATCGCCGCCGCCATGGAGCGCAGGAACCAGGAACTGACCGAAGAAAATGCGGCATTCGTCTGATGGACAACCCTGCGAATGAACGGCTGCGGATCGTCGTGACCCTTGATGTCATGATGGCGCGCCGCAAGGCAAAGGGAAAAGACTTGGCCGAATATGTGGGTATCACCGAGGCCAATCTATCGCTCCTCAAGCAAGGACGGGTGAAAGGCGTGCGTTTCGATACCCTTGCCCGGATTTGCGAATTTCTCGGCTGCGGCCCCGGCGACATCCTTCTTGCCGAGCGGGATCCATCGACATGATATCCGACGGGCGACAATCCGCACTTCCAGCCTGGATCGATCGATCGATCGCCTCGTTCACCTATGATCTAGAGATGAGTTAACATGAATATAGACCTTAAGGGCCGCAAGGCGATTGTCACCGGATCCACCGCCGGTATCGGCCGCGCGACTGCGGAGGGGCTGGCCCGTACCGGCGCATCGGTCGTCGTCAACGGCCGTGGCGAAGCCCGTGTTGACGAGGCCGTACGGCAGATGCGGCAGGCCTTTCCCGGCAGCGACATCTCCGGCATCGCTGCCGATCTTGCGACAGCGGAGGGCGCCGCGTCCCTGATCGCGCGGGCGCCGGACGCCGATATCCTGGTGAACAACGTGGGTACGGCTCACATCCGGAGCTATAGCGGGGTTGAGGACATTGCGAAGATACCCGACGAGGACTGGCTTGGCCTCTTCCAATTGAACGTGATGAGCGGCGTGCGCCTGTCCCGCCACTATTTGCCGCGGATGGTGACGAAAGGCTGGGGCCGCGTCGTTTTCGTGAGTAGCGAATCCGCAGTCAACATCCCCAAGGAAATGCTCGACTACGGTATGACCAAGACGGCCCAACTCGCGGTCTCGCGCGGGCTTGCCGAGGCGGTCGCGGGCACGGGCGTCACCGTCAACGCCGTCCTGCCGGGGCCTACCCGCTCCGAGATCCTGGGCGACTTCATGGCAAAGCAGGCTGAGGCAAATGGAATCACGCTGGAGGAAGCCGAGCAAGGCTTCCTGAAGGCGATGCGCCCGACCACTCTCATCCAACGCTTCGCGACCACCGATGAGGTGGCCAATATGATCGTCTATACTTGCTCGGAGCAGGCCTCGGCGACAACCGGCGCCGCTTTGCGGGTGGACGGCGGCGTGGTCCGTTTCGTCGCTTAGACTTGATTCACGCTTTTCGGCGGCGCGTTCCTGCGGAATCGCCCGCGAACGATCGCCTACGCCCGCTCTACCGACTCCGCCGTCATTCCCACTCGATTGTTTAAATCGATCATAACCCGTTGAAAATGCTTACAAAATAACGGCTAGTGATGGGCAAAAGCCGACGCACGGGCCGTCAAAAAGTTACGCTTTTGATTTTAAAGGAAAAACCGCCGGAAAAATATTTTCCCGATTTCGCCAGCTATCGACGTCAATCGCTGGATTCCATC
>JAEKMC010000051.1 GCA_019508115.1 Sphingomonas sp. | reverse complement strand
GACGTGCCGGAGGATGTGCACGCGACGCGTGCGGTGGACGAAGTCCTGAATCTGATCGCGGCGGAGAACTAACCTCCATTCTTGCGAAGTCCGATCCGCTCCGTCGCTCACTCGCTTCGGGCAGAAGAGGTCTTGGACGCGCAGCTCAATGGATAGAGCGCTCAGGTTTCAAATATTCGGTGATGTAGACGTCGCTAGATACGCCTGAGAGAATACTGGTTCAACTCCAGTCGCGTCCCCAAAACATTTCGCCGTAAATGCCGCTCTGGTTTGAAAGCGACCATTCCAACTTGTCGCAGCAATGGCGACGGCTGGTCGTTAGCGGAAGGTCGCGCTCAAGTTCGCACGAATATGACGGACAGGTTGTTCGCCGGCATGGCGACAACGCGATCCAGCTTTAGGCCCACGGCCTCCGCCTCTCGCGTGACGTCTTCCAAACAGCAGAGTCCCCATGCGGGATTGCGCGCGCGAAGGTCCGCGTCGAAGGCCGCATTGCTGGGTGCCAGCGCCTCATTTTCTCGCTGATACGGCCCATATAGGAAAAGAGGGCTTCCGGCGGGGAGCAGAGCCCCGGCGTGCCGAAGCAAGCCCAGCGTCGCGGCCCAGTGACTGATGTGCACCATATTGATGGCGATCACCGCGTCGGCGCGCTCGATCGGCCAGCTTTCAGCTGTGACATCGAGGTTCAGCGGCGGCAGCACATTTTCCAGCCTCTCGGCAGCGATCCACGCGCCGATCGAAGCGAGCGCCTCGGCCGAAGGGTCGGAAGGCTGCCATGTCAGGTTCAATGGCGCTATCGCGGCACCGAGCAATGGACGATCGACCTCACCACCAAGGCCGGCACGCGCCTCGCGCTCTCCAAGGGCGGCGCGGTCCTGCGGGTCGATGACGGCCCAGAGCAATACGCGTCGAGCGGCGAATATCCCGGCCTCTATGCCCGTTTCGCCGAGCTGATCGCGGCGGGCGAGAGCGAGGTGGATGTCGAGCCGCTGCGCGTTGTCGCCGACGCTCTGCTCGCGGGCGAAAAAGTCTCCGCCTAAGGTCTAGGTTGTATCGACATTCAGGATTCCAAATCGGGCCGAAGTCTGATTCATGAGTTTCCGCAAAATGCGGAGGTGTCATGGGGATCAAGCGATACGAGTTGAGCGAGGCGCAGTGGTGTCGGATTGAGCCGATGCTGCCGGGCAAGGCGTCCGATCCGGGACGGACGGCCGGCGACAACCGGTTGTTTATAAACGGCGTTTTGTGGGTTTTGCGGTCTGGGGCGCGCTGGTCGGACCTGCCGGAGCGCTATGGTAAATACAAGACCATACATAAGCGCTTCACCCGCTGGGCGCGCGCCGGAGTGTGGGAGGCCATCTTCACCCTCCTCGCTCGTGACCGGGACAACGAATATCTGATGATCGACAGCTCGATCGTGCGCGCTCATGCCCAAGCGGCGACGGGCCAAAAAGGGGGATCTGCGACCAGGCTTTGGGGCGCTCCCGAGGAGGACTGACCTCCAAATGGCATATCGCGGTCGACACGTTCGGCCGCCCCGTGCGCTTCATCCTGACCGGCGGCAATGCCAGCGATCCCAAGCTGGCCATCCCGCTCCTGACCGGACTGCCCGCCAGCCATGTCCTCGCCGACAAGGCCTACGACACCTACGCCATCCTCGATCATATCGAGGCGCAGCGCGCCCAACCCATCATCCCGCAACGCGCCTGCATGAAGCGCCAACGAGCCTTCGATTCCACCAAGTACAAGCTGCGCAATCGCATCGAGCGAACCATCGGAAAGCTCAAGCAACTGCGCCGTATCGCCACACGATACGATCGCATCCCCCAAAACTACCTCGCCTGCCTCTATCTCGCATCACTCAGCTTCTGGTGCTGAATGTCGATTCCACCTAGACCTTGAACAGAGCCTGATTCACGCTTTCGGCGGACGCGCGAAGCGCTTCCGCCAAAAACGATCAGGCTAGCGATTGCCGATCGCGAGCACGACGATCGAGCCGATCAGCATGATTAGGCCGATCAGAAACACCCGATCGGCCCAGTCCTCGAAGTGCCGGCCAGGCTGGCTATGCCGAAGCGACAAATAGGATAGCAGGCAGGAGCTGGCGAGGCAGACTGCCGCCAGCCAGGCGATCTCGTCCGCGAAGCTCTTGTCGGCGATATGACTGACATTGAGCCCCGCAATGATCAGCAGGGCGATGCCGAGCAGGTTCGACGCCGCGTTGAGGATATGGGTGGGCCGCTCCATTCTCATGCCATGCGCTCCGGCCGCTTGCAGCCTCATGAACCGTCGGCGAGCAGCCCCTTGAGACGATAGACCAGATCAAGCGCCTCGCGCGGGGTGAGCACGTCGGCATCGACCTCGGCAATCGCCTCGCGCAAAGGATCGGGTGCGGCCTGCTCGATCGCGGCGGCGGCGGCGAAGAGCGGCAGGTCGTCGAGACCGGCGGCGAGACCGCCGGTAGCGGCCCGCCCGGCTTCAAGCCGCTTGAGCACATCCTTGGCGCGCCCCACCACCGCAGGCGACAAGCCCGCGAGCCGCGCCACGGCAAGCCCATAGCTGCGATCAGCAGGCCCGGTGGCGAGTTCGTGGAGAAGGACCAGATCGCCCTTCCATTCGCGCGCGCGGACATGATGGAGGCTCAGGCTGTCGAGCCGTTCCGCCAGCCGGGTCAGCTCATGATAATGGGTCGCGAACAGGCAACGGCATTTGTTGATGTCGTGCACCGCCTCGACCACCGCCCAGGCGATGGCGAGGCCGTCATAGGTCGAGGTGCCGCGCCCGACCTCGTCGAGGATGACAAAGCTGTTCTCGGTCGCCTGCGCGAGGATGGCCGCGGTCTCGACCATCTCGACCATGAAGGTCGATCGCCCGCGCGCGAGATTGTCGGACGCACCGACACGGCTGAACAGCCGATCGCACAGGCCGAGTGTCGCGCTGGCCGCCGGCACGAAGCTTCCAGCCTGGGCCAGGATGAGAATCGCGCGGCCGCCGGCGGCCGATACCGCGTTTACGACCACGGGATGGCGCCCTTCGCGCACTTCGAGTCAGGGCCGTTCGACCAGAGCCGGCCGGCACCAGCCACCCTCCGCCGCGCGCTCGGCAAGGCCGGCGGCGACGTCGAGCCGGGCGAGCGCGTCGGCGGTGGCGGCGATTTCACGCGCGCGGGCGAGCGTGAACCCGGTCAATTCCTCGAGATGCGCGGCCTCGGCCGCGAGCGCATGGCTGCCCGCCTGCCCGACCTCGCTCGCATGATCGTGCAACTCCGGCGCGTTGAAGCGGACGACCCCCGCCAGCGTCTGGCGATGGGTGAAGCCGGATTCGGCGCGCATCAGCGGATCGGCGACCTTGGCGGGAACCTCGATATGATAGCCGAGCACATTATTGTGCCGGATCTTGAGCTGGTTGATCCCGGTCTTGTCGCGATAGGAAGCCTCAAGCGCGGCGATCGCGCGCCGCCCTTCCCCGCCGCGCATGCGCAGCACGTCGAGCGCGGCGTCATAGCCTTCCGCGATATAGCCGCCCTGGTTGGTGTCGATCGGCGGCGAGGCGACGATCGCGCGCTGGAGCCGGTCGACCAGCTCGCCATGGCCGAGGAAGGCGGGCAGCAGCGCCTCCAGAAGCGCGGGACGCGGCGTCACCTTGAGCATGTCGTGCAGGCGATAGCCCTGGTCGAGCCCATCGCGGAGTTGGGCGAGATCACGCGGGCTTCCCCGTCCGGCGGCCAGGCGACCGAGTGCGCGGCCGATATCGGGAAGCGCGCGCAAGGCAGCGCGCAGGCGCGCGCGCAGATCGCCATCATCATGGAAGAAGCCCACCAGATCGAGCCGCGCGTCGATCGCGGCGCGATCGGTCAGCGGCGCCGCCAGATCGCTGCCGAGCAGGCGCGCCCCGCCACCAGTGACGGTGCGGTCGATCGCGTCGAGCAGGCTGCCTTTACGGCTACCGCTGGTCGTGTTGACGATTTCGAGGCTTTCGCGCGTCGCCGCGTCGATCATCATATGATCGCTGACCGCGCGGCGGATCGGCGGCTGGAGGAACGGCAGCGCCCCCTGCCCCGCGCGTTCGAGATAAGCGAGCAGGCCGCCCGCCGCGCACAATTCGGCGCGGCTAAATTCGCCCCAGCCGTCGAGCGTGGCGACATTGAACTGGGTCTTGAGCCGGCGTTCGGCGGCATTGCTGTCGAACCCGCCTGCTATCGTAAGCGGATAGCCGGTCTGGAGGTCGAAATTTTCGGGCGCGACCACCTCGGCCGGGCCGAGACGCGCGAGCTCTGCATCGAGCATATTGGGGCCGACCGCTATGATCTCGAAGCGCCCGGTCGAGATATCCGCCGCGGCCAGCCCCAAAGCGCCGCCGGCCCTGGCGACCGCAACCAGCCAATTGGCAGCGCGCGCGTCGAGCAGCACTTCCTCGGTCAATGTGCCGGGCGTGACGATGCGGACGATGCCGCGCGCGACCAGGGCCTTGCTGCCGCCGCGCTTCTTCGCCTGCTCGGGCGTTTCGGTCTGCTCGGCGATGGCGACGCGGTGGCCGCCCTTGATCAGTCGCGCGAGATAGGCCTCGTGGCTGTGCGCGGGCACGCCGCACATCGGTATCGGCTCGCCGTCATGTTCGCCGCGCGCGGTGAGCGCGATGTCGAGCGTGGCGGAGGCAGCCTTGGCATCCTCGAAGAACAGTTCGAAGAAGTCGCCCATGCGATAGAAGAGCAGGCAATCGGGTGCCTGAGCCTTGAGCGCCAGATATTGCGCCATCATCGGGGTCGGTTCGCCGCTCACGATACAGGCTTAGCGGCGGCGGCTACCCGAACGGAAGGGCTGATACGCTTGACCGGGCCGCGTTGGCGCACCAACCTGTGGATATGTCGGAATCGCACCCCAAGACGTCACTCACGGTCGAGTTCGGGCCGGACCAGATCCGCGCGATCGACGCCTGGATCGCCCGGCACGGCGATCCCAAGCCCACGCGCGCGGAGGCGGTGTGCCAGCTGGTGATCGGCCGGCTCGGCGCGGAAGACGAACATCCGTCGACCGTGCTGCCCTCCTTCGTGACCGGGCGCGACATCGTCTGACCGTCAGGCGGGCGGGTTGCGCTTGAGGCTTTCTTCCATCCGTTGAAGCTGTTCGGGCGTCGCCGGCTGCTGGTGGCGCGCTTTCCACTCGGTATAAGGCATGCCGTAGACCAGTTCGCGGCCCTCCGCGCTCGTCAGCGCGCCGCCTGACGCCTCGGCCAGCCAGTCGCCCAGACAATTGCGGCAGAAGCCCGCCAGCCCCATCAGATCGACATTCTGCGCGTCGGTGCGGTGCTGGAGGTGCGCGACCAGCCGGCGGAAGGCGGCGGCTGCAGTGGCATCGTCGATGTCGGACATAGCGACTCTCTTAAGCCCCTCCCGCTTGCGGGAGGGGTTTGGGGAGGGGAGGAAAAGGCCAACGCAAAATGCCCTCCCCCGCCCCTTCCCGCAAGCGGGAGGGGAGAGTCATTTCGCCGGCCAGGCCCAGATCAGCACGTTGCCGAGCAGGACGAGGGCGGCGATCAGCATCAGCACGCCCTGCTTCTTCTCGCCTCGCTTGAAGATCACCCAGCCGCCGCCCAGCACGAGCGCCAGGACCGCGAGCATGGAGATGGAAAGGAGCGCCGGCTCGGTCACCGGCCGGCGCTCTCGTCATTGTCCAGGCCCCGGCCGGCGCCGGGGCACTGAGCATCACGCGCTATGCGCTTGATCCTCAGTGCTTCTTGTCGCGCCAGATGTTGCGGTAGGCGCCATAAGCCAAAGCGGTCGCGATCAGCAGATAGATGATCACTACGAAGCCCCAACGGTGGCGATTTTCGAGCTTCGGCTCGGCCGCCCACATCAGGAACGCGGCGGCATCCTGCGCCATCTGGTCGACCGTCGCCTTCTTGCCGTCCGCATAGGTCACCTGGCCATCCGCCACCAAAGGCGGCGGCATCGCGATGTTCAGGTTCGCGAAGTAGGGATTGTAATGCAGGCCGGTAGGCGTCTTCGCATCCGGGAAACGCTTGAGCAGATCGGCCGGCTGCGGCTGATAGCCCGTCACGATCGAATAGATATAATGGGCCCCGCCCTCGCGCGCCTTGGCAAGCAGCGACATATCCGGCGGCAGCGCGTTGTTGTTGGCAGCCCGCGCCGCGGTCTCGTTCGCATAAGGCGACGGGAAATAGTCGCTCGGGATTGCCTTGCGCGTCGCCGCCTCGCCCGTATCCGGATTGATCGAGGGAACCTCGACCGCCCACTGCTTGGCGATCGCCTTGACCTCGGGCTTGGTGAAACCGATGTCCTCGAGGTCGCGGAAGGCGACCAGCTTCAGCGAATGGCAGGCGGAGCAGACTTCCTTATAAACCTGGAAGCCGCGCTGAAGCTGCTCCCGGTCATAGCTGCCGAAGGGGCCGTCGAAGGAGAATTTCACCTCCTTCTCGGGCAGATGATAGACCGACGCCGCGGTCGGTTCGACCTTTTCGCGCGGCATCAGGAAAGCGATGAGCAGCGCCGAGACGAAACCGACACCGACCAGACCAGCCAGGAAACGAAGCATTTCTTATAGTCCCCCTTGGCCGATCAATGCGCCGCGCCGACGCCGATCGGCGCAGCCTCTTCAGCCTCGCCGTGCAGCACCGATTCAGAGATCGAGTTGGGCAATGGCTTGGTCTTTTCCACCGCCGCGATGATCGGAAGCTCTTGCCGATCCATCCGAGGATCAGCACGTCCACGACCAGCACCCAGAAAGCAATGCGGTAGGCCGGGCGATAATTGGCCGAGCGGACCGGCGAATTGTCGAGCCAGGGCAGGAAGAACAGCAGCAGGATTGACGAGAACATCGCCAGCACGCCCCAAAGCTTCGCCGGAATCCACAGCCAGTTGACGGTGAAGGCGCGCAGGATCGCGTAGAAAGGCCAGAAATACCATTCGGGCACGATATGCGCGGGCGTCGAGAGCGGGTTGGCCTGGATATAATTATCCGGGTGGCCGAGCATGTTCGGGTAGAAGAATATCAGCACCGCGAACACGATCAGGAACACGCCCACGCCCATGCCGTCCTTGGCCGTGTAATAAGGATGGAACGGCACCGTATCCTGCGGACCCTTCACCTCGACGCCGGTCGGATTGTTCGACCCCGGAATGTGCAGCGCCCAGATGTGCAGCACGATCACGCCCGCAATCACGAACGGCAGAAGGTAGTGAAGCGAGAAGAAGCGGTTGAGCGCGGCATTATCCGGCGCGAATCCGCCCAAGAGCCAGGTGTGGATCGGGTCGCCGACGATCGGGATCGCCGAGAAGAAGCCGGTGATCACCTGTGCGCCCCAGAAGCTCATCTGACCCCATGGCAGCACATAGCCCATGAAGGCGGTCGCCATCATCAGCAGGAAGATCACCACGCCCAGCAGCCACACCATCTCGCGCGGCGCCTTGTACGATCCGTAATAAAGGCCGCGGAAGATGTGGATATACACCACGATGAAGAACATGCTCGCGCCGTTCATGTGCATGTAGCGGAGCAGCCAGCCCGCATTCACGTCGCGCATGATGCTTTCGACCGAGGTGAACGCCATGTCTGAATTCGACGCAAAATGCATCGCGAGGATGATGCCCGTCACGATCTGCACCGTGAGCGCGACGCCCGCCAGAACGCCGAAGTTCCAGAAATAATTGAGATTGCGCGGCACCGGATAGCCCGCGCCGACGGCATTGTAGACCAGGCGCGGCAGCGGAAGCTTCGCGTCGAGCCACTTCATCAGCGGGTTCTTCGGTGCGTAATTCTCAGCCCAGGGGAAGCTCATCTATCTTTACCTCAGCCGATCTGGACGACGGTGTTGGACTTGAAGCTGTACTCGGGAACCTGCAGGTTCTTCGGCGCCGGCCCCTTACGGATACGGCCCGCCGTATCATATTGCGAGCCGTGGCACGGGCAGAAATAGCCGCCGAAATCGCCGCGATTCTCACCCGGATTGATGCCGAGCGGCACGCAACCCAGATGGGTGCAGACCGCCATCGTGATCAGCCAATTCTCTTTGCCCGGCTTGGTGCGCTGCGCCAGCGTCTGCGGATCGCGCAGCTCGCCGACCGGCACCGCATTGGCTTCGGACACTTCCTTGGCCGTCAGGCGGCGCACGAACACCGGCTGCTTGCGCCAGGCCACCTTGATACCCGACCCTTCAGCGATCTTCGAGACGTCCACCTCGATCGAGGCGAGCGCGAGCACGTCGGCCGAGGGGTTCATCTGGTTGACCAGCGGAACCACTTCGTCGCCGATCACCGGCGGACGCTGATTGGGATCGTCGACATATTCGGACGTCGCCATTTCGCGAGAGACCCTTTGCGTTTTAAACCCTGTTTGCGGATGCAGACGCATACCACAAAGCCCGCCGGACGAGCGGCGACACGCGGCGCTGATAGACGGGGTTCCCGGCCTTTGCCAAGCATCCTTTGTTCATCTCCTGTCATGCTTGTCATATGGCCCCGGTGCGGGCATCGGCTGCGCCTATGGACACGCCCTCCGGAATCACGCTCGATGCCGAGCAGCAACAGGCCCGCAACTGGTTCGAAAGCCTGCGCGACCGGATCTGTTCGGCATTCGAGGAGATCGAACGCGAGGCCGGCAGCGAGGCCCGATTCTCATTCACGCCTTGGGCGCGCGAGGGCGGCGGCGGCGGGGTGCGTGGGCTGATCAAGGGGCAGGTGTTCGAGAAAGCCGGGGTCAACGTCTCGACCGTCGGTGGCAGCTTCGCACCCGAATTCGCCAAGACGATCCACGGCGCGGGCGACGATCCGCGATTCTTCGCCACCGGAATCAGCCTGGTCGCGCATATGGCCAATCCGCACGTGCCTGCGGTGCATATGAATTGCCGTTTTCTGGTCACGACCAAGCGCTGGTTCGGCGGCGGCGCCGATCTCAACCCGCCATTGCCCGTGGCGGAGGATACCGAGGAGTTCCACGGCGCCTTTCGCGCCGCATGCGAAGCACATCCTGGACCGGGCGACTATCCGCGCTACAAACAATGGGCGGACGATTATTTCTACATCCCCCACCGCAAGACGCATCGTGGCGTGGGCGGAATCTTCTTCGACCATCTCGAGGGTGATTTCGACATCAACTTCGCGTTCGTGCGCACGGTGGGCGAGACGTTTCTCGATATTTTCCCCCAAATTGTGCGGCGGCGGATGGGGCGGCCGGCGACCGAGGCGGATCGTGAGGCGATGCTCGTCTTTCGCGGGCGCTATGCCGAATTCAACCTGGTCTATGACCGCGGCACCTTGTTCGGACTCAAGACCGGCGGCGACGTCGACGCGATCCTGATGAGCCTGCCGCCGGTCGCGACATGGCCGTGATTCCGTGCTGACGCCGGTCGTGGCGGGCGAGCTGGCCGCGGTCGTCACCTCGCTCGAAATGCGCGAACGGCCCAAGCCCAGACCGCTCCCCGCCTCGCCGCTGCGGCTGACCCGATGGCCCGAGCCTACGGCCGACGGCTATCGTACGTTATTCCGGCGCGTGGGTACGCCTTGGCTATGGTTCTCCCGGCTGATGCTGAGCGATGAGGCGCTGTTGGAGATCATCCGCGATCCGGCGGTCGCCGTCTTTGCAGTGGTGGACCGTGGCGGGGTGGAGATCGGGATGCTCGAACTCGATTTCCGCGTGGCGGGCGCATGCGAGATCGGCTTTTTCGGCCTGGTGCCCGAGCTGACCGGCAAGGGCCACGGGAATTGGCTGATGGCGCAGGCCCTCGCGCTCGGCTGGCGCAAGGATGTGGACCGTTTATGGGTCCACACCTGCACGCTCGACCATCCAGGCGCACTCGCTTTCTATCGCCGCCATGGCTTCACGCCGTTCGCGCGTGCGGTCGAAACCTTCGCCGATCCTCGATTGATCGGAATTTTGCCGCGCGATGCGGCGCCTCAGGCGCCCCTGATCGATCCGCCGAGCTGACGATAGAAGCCCGCCGCCAGCACGTGGAATCCTGCCCAGAACGCAGCGCTGGCAAGCGTGGCATAGGTGATCGACAGGACTGGCCCGAGCGAGGGTGCGCCGATGGCAGAGCAGGTCAGGACGAAGATCGCACCGAGCGCGAAGGTGGAGGCGAGCACAACGACCTGCGCGCCGATACTGTAGATCAGGACGCAGCCCAGAATACGCCAGAAGGCGCCCGCGCTGAGCTCCCACGCCAACCGAATCGAGGCGACCGGCCCGGCGCGCGACATCGCGACAACCGCCGCCAAGGTTATAAGTCGCATCCAGATCACGAACGTGCTGCCGATAATGACTCCCGCCAGAATCACTTTCTGGCCTGCGGAGTTGAGCCGCAGCACTTGCAGAAGCGCCGCGACCAGGAAGGCGAGGACGACCACCGCGACGAACAGAAGCAGCATCGCCACGACCAGCACGAAAAGGCGCTGCAGACCAAGGCCGATCGCTTCGCGCACGCTGATCCGCGGGACCAGCGCCAGCGCAGCGATGGATAAGGCGCCCGCCAGCGCGATCACCTGCACCCCGATCGCGCTTGGCATTACCCATGGCGCCTTTTCCAGCAGCTGCATGATCAGTTGCGGATCGCCCTTGGCGAAGGAATCGGCGATCGCGGCCGGCATCAAGAGGTTGAAGGCAAGCTGGGGCACCGCCATGAACGCGAAGGCGACGGGCAGCAGCAGCTTCCATTCCCGCGCGACCAGGCGCTGCGTCCACTGAAACGCATCTTCGATCGAAAGCGACTTCACTAGGCAAATTCCTCCCTGCTGGCACAGCTTATCGTCGGGCATCAGGGCAAAGGCAATCGAGGCGTTGCTTGCATGCGGACTTGTCCGCCGCCACATGGTCGCTTCCATGCCGGCTCCCCTCGAAAAGATTGAATGGTGCGTGACGCCCGACCTCACCGATTATGCGTGGGCGCTCGCCGAGATGGAGGCGCGCGCCGCCGCGATTCGGGAGGGCACCGCCTCCGAACTGGTGTGGCTGCTGGAACATCCGCCCGTCATCACTGGCGGCACAAGCGCGACCGAGGGCGAATTGCTCGAGCCCGGGCGCTTTCCGGTTCATCGCGCGGGCCGCGGCGGGCGTTATACGTATCATGGCCCGGGGCAACGGGTCGGCTATGTCCTGCTCGACCTTGAAGCGCGCGGACGCGACGTGCGCCGTTATGTCGCGAGCCTGGAGGATTGGCTGATCGGCGCGCTCGGCCGGCTGGGCGTATCCGCGCGCAAGGCGCCGGGCCGGATCGGCATCTGGACCGATGATCTGGCGGGCCGCGAAGCCAAGATCGGTGCGATCGGCGTGCGTGTGCGGCGGTGGGTTACGCTGCATGGTTTCGCGCTCAACCTGGATCCGGATCTGACCCATTTCGACGCGATCGTGCCGTGTGGAATCGCGGAATATCCGGTCACCAGCCTAGCCGCTTTGCGGCGCGACCCGTCGCCGGAGAGGCTCGACGATGCACTTGCCGCGGGATTTCCCCAGTTTCTTCAATCGCTTGACCAGCGCGTCATTCACGCTTGAGGCGTCGGCACTTTATGGTAAGGTCGGTTCTGATTTGGGTAATGGTCAACAAAGCCCGGTCCAAATCGAAATTCTAGGGAGTCTGACATGCGAGACATCATCAAGAAGACCACCGCAGTTGCGATGGTCGCTGCCGCTGCCCTGAGCCTCGCGGCCTGCAAGAGCGAGACCACGAACACCACCGAGAACGTGTCGATGACCGACATGAACGCGGAAGGCAGCATGAACGACATGTCGGCTGCTGACATGAACAGCAGTAACGCTTCCGACAGCATGATGGGCGGCAATACGACCAACGCCGAATAATCGCGCTAGCGTCGAATTAGGAAAAGGGCCGCCCGGGTTTTTCCGGGCGGCCCTTTTTCTATGCCCTCTCGCGCCGGTCAGTTCGACGCGATCTCGATCGGTTTGCCGTCGAGCGCGGCCAGCACCTTGACGTCATATCCATAAGGATCGCGGTAGGTGACCAGACTGCCCGTTTCGTCCGTATCCACGGTGAAATAGACGAAATAGACGGGCCAGGTCTGCGGCAGATGCAAGGTCGCGGTCTGATCGCTCGCAAGTGCCTCCTCCAGCGCGGCATCATCCCCACCCCGCTCCATCAATTCGGCAGCGAGTTGATCGATATCCTTGACCCGCACGCAACCGTGGCTGAGCGCGCGCTCTTCCCGATCGAAGACCGATTTCGCATTGGTGTCGTGCAGGTAGATCGCCTGGTCATTGTCCAGATTGAATTTGATCCGCCCCAGCGCATTGCGCGGACCCGGCGGCTGCATCATCGCGATACTGCCATCGGCAAGACGCCGCGCGACAAAGCCGCCGCGCCCGGCGCGCAGCCCCGATTTGCGCGCGATGCTCGCGGGAACATACCAGGCGGGATTGACGACGAGCGAACTGGTCAGGCTCACCATCTGCGGCGTGGGCGTGTCCCTGGCGCCGACCACCACGTCGTAGGAGAAGGATTGCACACCGTCCTGCACGACACGCAATGTGTAGCTGGGCACGTTCACATACAGATAATTGGCCTCGATCGTGCGCGGCATCCACCGCCAGCGCTCCATATTGACGCGCAGTCGGTCCCGCTCCGCACCAGCCTTTGCCTGCGCGAACTGGGCACGTAGCGCGGCGTAACGCGGGTCCGACGGCAACAGCGCATGGAAAAATGGCCGCAGCTTGCCGTCGTCGATCGCGGATTGCAGCCGGGCGGGGAGCTGCGCAGCCTCATAAGGCGAGCGCTCGATCAGCCACTGCATGCCGGAGCGGTCGGACACCCGACCGAAATAATAATCATGCGCCAGCGCAAGCGCGGAAGCCGTGGCGAGAACATCGAGCGCGCCGGTCTCTCCGCCTGCGAGCATGCGCTTGAGTTCGCCCAGGTTATAATCGCCGGGACGAAGTCCTTCGTCGCGCGATTCGTCGATCAGGGCGATCAGTTCGCGTACCGCGCCCGTCGTCCAATGCCTGGACGCCGGTGTCGAATCCGCTGCGGGTGGCTCGCCGAGAACCGACGAGACCGGGACGAGCAGGGTTATGCCGATGGCTGCGAGCAAGCCCAGCTTCTGATTGCCACGGACAGGCACGAACACATGCTCCCTGAGCCCATCAGGGATAACGCCCGAGACCAATCGAGCGATCCGTCAATTGCAGCTTGTCAATAATAAAAATGCAAAGGTCGGCGGCTCTTTCAACCGCCGACCTCGAATTCAGTGCGCTTCGCCGTCGAAACGCGCGATCACAGTTCGGCTTCGAGCCATCCCTTGAGTTGGCTCTTCGGCGCCGCGCCGACCTTGGTCGCGGCGGGCGCGCCACCCTTGAACAGGATCATCGTCGGGATCCCGCGCACACCGTAGCGCCCCGGCGCGTCGGGATTCTCGTCGATATTGATCTTGGCGATCGTGACCTTCTCGCCCAGTTCGTCCGAAATCTCCTCGAGTGCGGGGCCGATCATCCGGCACGGTCCACACCACTCCGCCCAGAAATCGACCAGCACCGGGCCATCGGCCTTGAGCACCTCTTCTTCCCAGGAGGCATCGGTGATCTTCTTGGTGGCCATGAGGGAATCTCCATGAAACTCGTTACGTGCAGGATGTAGGCAGGAGGGCCGCTCCACTCAACCATCCAGCTCAAGCATTTGCTCCGCCCCGCCCAAGCCTGGCTTGTGCGCCTCCAGCATCGCGCGCGGCAGCGGGATAAGGGTTGGACCGGACGTGTAGAGCAAGGCCGCCTCGATCTGCCGGTCCGGAAAGATCACCGCCAGGGCTGCGGCGTAAGCCCCCATCTGGCGAAGGTGATGCTCGGGCACCTGATCGAGGCTTGCGGGCGCGCGGCGGCCTGTCTTGAAGTCGATCAAGACGACGCGATCGGACTCCACCAGCAGCCGGTCGACCGTGCCCGCGACCACCTGGCCATTGGCGAGCACGGCTGCGATCGGTGCCTCCGCCAGCGCGGCGGCGGTGAAGATCGCGGCATGCGCCGGATCGGCGATGATTGCGCAGACATCGCGCACCAGCGCCGCGCGTTCGCCCGCATCCTCCACCCCACCCGAATGTTCGAGCCAGCGTTCACCCGTCGCGATGCGCGTTTCAGGGGGCACGGCCGGCAAGCGTTCGAACAGCGCGTGGAGCAAGCGCCCTCGCCGCGCGGCAGCGCGTAAAGCCGGCGCGGGCGGCGGATCAGCGACACGGTCCTCGCCCAAGGCCGAGGGCGCGAGCGGGCGCGGCGGCCGGCTTTCCGCAGGGGCGAGCCGATGCAGCCAGCTCGGCACCGCGGATTCGGCCCGCTCGCGCGCGCCCGAAGCGCGGCGCCGTGGTTCCTGATCGGCGCCGTCCGCGAGAAGGCGCATCCCGCCCCAGCGGACGTCGGCGATTTCCTCAGCGCCAAGCGAGGCCAAGGCCGCGTCCAGCGCAGCATACCAGCTTTCCGCGGGCGGCTGCCCTCTGGCGCGCGGCCCGAGCGCGCCACCGATCACCAGATGCTCCTCCGCACGGGTGACCGCTACATAGAGCAGGCGCCAATGCTCTTCACGCTCCCGTTTCTCGACGCGGGCGAGGGCTTCGGCGAGCGAGCCCGCAAGTTCGGCCTTGCGCGGCCGGAAGACGGGGAGCGGATCGCCATCGGCCTCGATCTGCCAGTCGATCGTGCCGGTGCGCGAAGAATCGGGATCCCCGGTCGCATCGGCGAGGATGACGAGCGGCGCCTGGAACCCCTTGGCGCCGTGCACCGTCATCACGCGCACCGCGTCGAGCGGCGCGGAAGGATCGCGCGTCACCTCCACCTCGTCGCGATCGAACCAGTCGAGGAACAGCTGAAGCGTGGGCGTCGCCTCGCCTTCGAAAGCGAGCGCGGCGTTGAGCAATTCCTCGATCGGGTCGCGCGCCTCGGTACCCAGGCGGCGCATCAGCTTGCGGCGCCCATCCAGCGGACCGGACAATATCTCCTCAAGAAACTGATACGGGCTGGTGAGGTCCGCACGGGCAAGCAGGAGGCGCAGGCTGGCGGAGACAGGATGATCCGCGGCCGCCTGCCACAGGCTGCCGCCGCGCCCGAACCCCAATTGGTAGAGCGCGTCCTGCGACAGGCCGAACAAGGGCGAGACGAGCAGGCTCGCGAGGTTAAGATCGTCCTCCGGTTGCAGCACGAACCGGATCGCCGCCATCAGATCGCGCACCGCGAGCGGTGCATCGAGCCGCAGCCGGTCGACGCCGGCGACGGGAACGCCTTCGGCATGGAGACGCGCGACGATCAGCGATGCAAGGTCACCACGCTTGCGCACCAGGATCAGCACATCCTCGGGGCGAAGCGCCCTGCCCCGCCCGGCCAGCCACAAGGGCTCGCGCAGCCAATCGCGCACCTGCCGCGCAAGTCGCGTCGCGAAATCGCGCGCGGCATCATCGATCCAGCTTTCCTCGCCCTCATCCTCGGCGGCGGCCCCGCCTTCCAGCGAAACCGGCTTCCATAACGTGACCACACCGGGAAGATCGCCCCGGGCGCTCTGGTGCGGCTCGGCCGCGTCGAGCAGCCCCAGCCGTTCGGCGCCGATCTGTTCGATCAGCCTGTCCACTACCGCCAGCACTGTCCGGGTCGAGCGGAACGAGCGATCGAGCGAAAGGCGGCGCAGGGTGCGACCGCTCTCCTGCGCGGCACTGTCGAAGCGCTCGCGCGCGGCGGCGAAGAAGATCGGATCGGTCCCCTGGAAGCCAAAAATGGCCTGCTTGAAATCGCCGACCGCGAAGATGGTGCGCTCGCGGCGTTCGCGGACCGGCTCCTCGACGAAGAATTCCTCGGCAAGCGCCCGCACGATCGCCCATTGCCGGGCATTGGTGTCCTGGCCTTCGTCGACCAGAATATGGTCGGTCCGACGGTCGAGCTTGTAGCGGATCCACGCACCCACGCCCGGACGCAGCAGCAAGTGCGTGGCGAGCCGGATCAGATCGTCGAAATCGACCGCCCCCTGCGCGCGTTTGGCGGCGGCATAAGCGGCGGCATAAGCCTGCCCCGCGCGCAGCCCGGCGGCGAGAAGCGCGGACAGTTCGGCGCGGCGGCGCATGCCGAGCAATATGTCGATCGCCTCAGCCAAGTCCGCGCAATTGGTGTTGTGGGAGGGATCGCAATCGAGCAGCCTGGCGGTAAAGGAGCGCGGGTCGCCCGCCTTGGTGCGCGCGATGCCGATCAGATCCTCCAGCATGGCCGCCCGTAGCTTGGCATCTGCGGCAAGGAAGGCTGCCCCGGTCCCGGCATGATCGAGACCGGTCTTGGTGCCCCAGGTGCGATTGGCGTCCACGATACGGCGCAACAAGTCGCGATCGAAGACATCATCGGTCAGCATGGCTTCAATCGCGTCCTCGACATCGCCCAGCGGCACTTCGAGCGCGGCGCGGACGCGCGCCTCGATGCCAATTCTTGAGCCGAGCGCGGCCAGCGCATCCGGTGCGCGGGCGCAGAGAGACAGATAGCGTTCGGCCTTCTCCTCGCCCAGGCGGCGGCTCAATTTCTGGATGTCGTCGACCAGGCCGAGATCGCCGCCGCGTTCGGCCTCGACCAGCATCTCCGCCAGCGTCGCGCGGGCCAGCGCCGCCTCGGCGCGCCCTTCGAGCGGCCGGAAGCCGGGCGCGAGGCCCGCTTCGGCGGGAAAGGCGGCGAGCAATGTCTGACAGAAAGCGTGGATGGTTTGAATCCGAAGACCGCCCCCCGGCGCGTCGAGCACGCGCGCGAACAGCCGCCGCGCCTTGCGTACCGCCTGATCGTCAAAAGGCTCGTCGAGCGCATCCAGTTCCTTGCGCAGATCGGCATCCGCCATCCGCACCCACGCCGCGAGCCGCGACTGGATACGCTCCGCCATTTCCGCGGCACCTGCCTTGGTGAAGGTGAGGCAGAGGATGGT
>JAEKMC010000050.1 GCA_019508115.1 Sphingomonas sp. | reverse complement strand
GTCCGATCCGGTGATCGACATAGCGATCACGCCCAATCGGCAGGATTGCATGGGCGTGCGCGGGATCGCGCGCGATCTGGCGGCGGGCGGCTATGGCACGCTCAAGCCGCTCGACGTGCCGACGATCAAAAGCGTCGGCAAATCGCCGATCGACGTTGCGACACACGATCCGGAGGGCTGCCCGGCTTTCTTCTGTCGGGTGGTGAAAGGCGTGACCAATGCTGCCTCGCCCGAATGGATGCAGCGCCGGCTGAAAGCCGTCGGCCAGCGCCCGATCCCGGCGTTGGTCGACGTCACCAACTATGTGATGCTCGACCATGGCCGGCCGCTGCACGTCTATGACGTGGCCAAGCTCAGCGGTCCGCTGGTCGCGCGCAAGGCGAGGGAGGGCGAGACGCTCGCCGCGCTCAACGGCAAGGACTATACGTTCGATTCCAGCATGACGGTGATCGCCGACGATGCGCGCGTGCGCGATATCGGCGGGATCATGGGCGGCGAGGATTCAGGCGTGTCCGAGAGCACGACCGATGTGCTGATCGAATGCGCCTATTTCACGCCGGAGGCGGTTGCGCGGACCGGGCAGAAGCTCGGCCTCACCAGCGACGCACGCCAGCGTTTCGAGCGCGGCGTCGATCCGGCGTTCCTGAGCGATGGGCTCGCGATCGCGACACAGCTGGTGGTCGAGATTTGCGGGGGCAAGCCGACCGAAGCGATCGAAGCCGGACAGCCGCCGCTTGGCCATCCGACCTTCAAATATGATCCGCAGGCGGTCGAGAAACTGGGCGGGCTCGAAGTCACACCCGAGCGGCAGCGCGAAATCCTCAGCAGCCTCGGTTTCGGCGTCGATGGCGCGTGGACGATCCGCGTGCCGAGCTGGCGGCGCGACGTCGAAGGCGTCGCCGATATCGTCGAGGAGATCGTGCGGATCGAGGGGATCGACACTGTTCCGGCCGTGGCTCTGCCTCGTCCGGATGGCGTTGCGCGGCCCACCGCGACGCCCGAGCAGAAGATCGAACGCATCATCCGCCGTACCGCCGCCGCACGCGGTCTCGACGAGGCGGTGACGTGGAGCTTTCTGCCCGAGGCCGAAGCCGACAAGTTCGGCGGCGCGGCGTGGATCCTCGCCAATCCGATCAGCGAGGATCTGAAGGCGATGCGTCCGTCCTTGCTGCCGGGGCTGCTTTCGGCCGCTCGGCGCAATGCCGATCGCGGCGCGGGCGAGATCCGCCTGTTCGAGGTTGGCCGCCGCTATTTGGCCGGAGGAGAGCGTCCGACGCTCGGGTTGGTGCTGGCCGGCGAGCCGGCGCGCGACTGGCGATCGGGCAAGGGCCGGATCGACGCCTATGACGCCAAGGCGGAGGCGATGGCCTTGCTCGTGGCGGCGGGCGCGCCGATCGATCGGCTGCAGGTGATGGAGGCCGTGTCCCCGAATTGGCATCCCGGCCGTTCGGGTTCGCTGCGGCTGGGGCCGAAGACGATATTGGCCGAATTCGGCGAGCTTCATCCGGCGACGCTCAAGGCGTTCGGGCTGGATGGTCCGGCGGTCGCGGCGGAAATCTATCTGGATGCGATTCCCGCCAAGCGTGAAACGGGGCGGATGCGGACGGCCTATGCACCCCCCGCACTCCAGTCTGTCTCCCGCGATTTCGCCTTCGTGATGAAGCAGGATGCCGCTGCCGATACGCTGCTGCGCGCGGTGCGCGGGGCGGACAAGGATGCGATCGTCGATGTCACCTTGTTCGACGTCTTCACCGGCCCCGGTTTGGCCGAGGACGAGAAGAGCCTGGCGGTGGCGGTCACGCTGCAGCCGAGCGAGAAGAGCTTCACCGAAGCCGATCTCAAGGCGATCTCCGACAAGATCGTCGCCGCGGCAGCCAAGGCTGGGGCGCGGTTGAGAGGTTAGACTTCCTTCAAGCCCTCTCCCGCTTGCGGGAGAGGGCTGGGTGAGGGCCTTTCTTCTTCTATCCTGCGGCCATGCCTCCAGTCCGTCGTCAGATCAGCCCGCACGCCGCGCGTCTCAGGCGCGAGCAGACGGACGTCGAGCAACGCTTTTGGCTGGCGGTCCGTGATCGCAGGTTGGCGGGCGCGAAGTTCCGGCGGCAAGCAACTATCGGCAGCTACGTCGTGGATTTTCTCTGCATCGAGAAGATGCTGATCGTTGAGTTGGATGGCGGGCAGCACGACGAGGTTGTTGATGCCCATCGCACGCGCTTCTTGGAAGGGCGGGGATATCGCGTGTTGCGTTTCTGGAACAACGACGTGCTGGAGAATTTCGAGGGCGTTCTTCAGGCCGTGAGCGAGGCGCTGGGGGCTTCTGATTAGAAGAAGAACAAGAAGACCCTCACCCAACCCTCTCCCGCTTGCGGGAGAGGGCTAAGCAGCTAACGCCTCAGCAGAAACACCGCATGCTCGGCGCGGAGGTTGGCGGCCGCGTTCGAGATGCGGCGATTGCCGGTCAGGAACCAGGCATTCTCCACCAAGATCCCGCGTTCGGCGACGAAGGCGCGGAAATCGTCGATCGTGAGCTGGTGGATATTCTCGGTCTCGTACCAGGAGACGGGCAATGCCGGCGTCACCGGCATGCGCCCGCCCCAGAACAGGCCCCAGCGCACTTTCCAATAAGCGAAATTGGGGAAGGAGACGAAAGCCCGGTCGCCGATGCGCAGCAATTCGGTCAGCACCTTGTCCGGCGCGCGCGCGGTCTGGAGCGTCTGGCTCAGGATCGCATAATCGAACGCGCCGTCGGGATAATAGACCAGGTCGGTATCGGCATCGCCCTGGACCACCGACAGGCCGCGGGCGACCGCGAGGCTGACATTGGCGACGTCGATCTCCAGCCCGCGCGCATCGACGCCGCTGCGGTCGCGCAGCTCCGCCATCAACTCGCCGTCGCCGCAGCCGATATCGAGCACGCGTGCCCCTTGCGCGACATGGCCCGCGATGATCGCAAGATCGGGCCGCAGGCTCATCGCCGTGCCTTCAGCCGGTCGGCGTAATCCGACGCAAGCCGTTCCATATAGATGCTCGGTTCGATCAGGGGGTGATACCCCATCGACGCATAGACCCCATGCGCGTCGCGGGTCGCGAGCGCGAAGCGGCGGATGCCCTCGAACTTGGGATGATCGAGGAACCATGCCACGATCCGTTTGCCCAGTCCCTGGCCGCGCGCGCTTTCCTCCACCCACACGTCGGCAAGCCAGGCGAAGGTGGCGTGATCGGTGATCATGCGCGCGAAGCCGACCTGCACGCCGTCACGATAGGCGCCGAGGCAGTGCGATCCGGCGATGGCGCGCTCGACCACATCTACGGCGATGCCGGGCGACCAGTAGCTCGACGCGAGCCGGCCATGGATGCGCGGCACGTCGAGCAATGCCTTGTCATCGGACAGGATGATCTCGCTCATGCCTCGCCCGCCTTGAGGAAGCCGTCGATCACCGCGAACAACTCGGGCACTTCGAGCAGGAAGGCATCGTGGCCGAAGGGCGAGGAAAGCTCGACGAAGCTCGCTGCCGCGCCGGCTGCGTTGAGCGCATGCACGATCGTGCGCGATTCCGCGGTCGGGTAGAGCCAGTCGGTGTCGAAGCTCACCACGCAGAAGCGTGCCTTGCTGCCGCGAAAGGCATTGGCGAGCAGGCCGCCATGCTCCTCGGCGAGGTCGAAATAATCGAGCGCGCGCGTGATGTAGAGATAGGAATTGGCGTCGAAGCGATCGACGAAGCTGATCCCCTGATGGCGCAGATAACTCTCCACCTGGAAATCGGCATCGAAGCCGAACCCCTTCTCGCCACGATCCTGCAGCTTGCGCCCGAACTTCTCGTGCAGCCCGGCCTCGGACAAATAAGTGATGTGCGCGGCCATGCGCGCGACCGCGAGGCCGGCTGCGGGCGGATCGCCATCCTCATAATAGTCGCCATTGCGCCATCTGGGATCGGCCATGATCGCCTGGCGGCCGACCTCATGAAAGGCGATATTCTGCGCCGAGTGGCGCGGGGCCGACGCGATCACGATCGCCGAGCGTATGCGGTCGGGATAGGTCGCCGCCCATTCGAGCGCCTGCATGCCCCCCATCGATCCGCCGACGACTGCCGCGAGCGCGGGAATGCCGAGATGGTCGAGCAGCATCGCCTGGACGCGCACCATGTCGCGAACGGTGATGACCGGAAAGGCCATCGCGTAGGGCTTGCCGGTCGCGGGATCGACGCTCGCAGGTCCCGACGACCCCATGCACGAACCCAGCACGTTGATGCACAGCACGAAATGCCGCGCCGGATCGATCGGCTTGCCCGCGCCGACCATGCGCGTCCACCAGCCCGGCTTGCCCGTGATCGGGTGCGCCGAGGCGACATGCTGGTCGCCCGTCAATGCGTGGCAGATCAGGATCGCGTTCGATTTGTCGGCATTCAGCGTGCCGTACGTCTCATAGGCGATCTCGACCCGCGCGAGCGTGCCGCCCCCGTCGAGCCGCAGCGGCCCAGGAAGCATGACTTGGCGCGCAAGGCCGAAGCGTGGATCGTCGGACATGGGAGGGGCGGGCTAGGGGGCAGGCGCACTTATTGTCAATGGCGGCGCTTATGGCGAGGCAGGGACTGGATTGCTGCGCCGCTGCGCGGCTCGCAATGACGGCGTCTTTTGCAGATCGTCATTGCGAGCCCGGCAAAGCCGGGAGAAGCAATCCAGGCCCCCTTCGATCTCTCGGGCGGCCATTGCCGAGCATGAACCCGCACCCTAAAGCCCGCAGCCATGACCGAACTCACGCCCAAGCCCTGGATCGAGGCGATCTCGCCCTACGTGCCCGGCCGTTCCACGACCGATGATGGCCGCAAGGTCCACAAGCTCTCGTCAAACGAAAATCCGCTCGGCACCAGCCCACAGGCACGCGAGGCATTCCTCGCCGCCGCGAAGACGCTCGACCGTTATCCCGACGCCGGCGCGGCGGCGCTGCGCGAGGCGATTGCCGCCAAGCACGGGATCGAAGCCGATCGTATCATCCACGGCACCGGATCGGATGACGTGCTCCATCTCGCTGCCGGCGGCTTTGCGGGGCAGGGGGACGAGGTTCTCTATGTGCGCTACGGCTTCTCGGTCTATCCGATCGCCGCACGCCGCGTCGGTGCTGAGCCGATCGAGGCGGATGACCGGGATTATGCGACCGACGTCGATGCCTTGCTCGCGCGCGTGACGCCGAAGACGCGCCTGCTGTTCATGGCCAATCCCAATAATCCGACCGGCACCTATACGTCGCGCAGCGAGCTCAAGCGCCTGCACGCCGCGCTGCCGAAGGACTGCCTGCTGGTGGTTGACCAAGCCTATAGCGAATATCTCGAGCCGGCGGACGATGACGGCGCGCTCGATCTGGCGCGGACCGAGCCGAACGTGCTCGTCACGCGGACCTTCTCCAAGATCCACGGCCTCGCCGCCGAGCGGATCGGCTGGGCTTATGGTCCCGCGCGCGTGATCCAGGCGATGTACAAGATCCGCGCGCCGTTCAACGTGTCGACGGCGGGGCAGGAAGCCGCCATCGCCGCGCTCGGCGCGGACGATTTCGTCCAGGCGAGCCACGATCATAATCTCAAATGGCGTCGCTGGTTCGAGGGCGAGATCGCCGCGATGGGCAATGCCGGCCTGCGGGCAGTGCCGAGCAAGGCCAATTTCGTGCTCGTGCTGTTCGAGGGTAAATTGACCGCGGAAAGCGCCTATAAGGGCCTGATGGACCGGGGTTACATCACGCGCTGGCTGCCCAACCAGGGCCTCGCCCACGGCCTGCGCATCACGATCGGCACCGAAGACGAGATCAAGGGCGTCGCGGCGGGCCTGCGCGAAATGGTGGAGCTGGCCGCCTGATGCTGCCTTTCTCGCGCGTCACCGTCATCGGCCTCGGCCTGATCGGCTCGTCGGTCCTGCGCGCGGTGCGGCAGCACATGCCAACCGTGCACCTGACCGCCTATGACGCCGATCCGGTGGTGCGCGCGCGCGTGGTCGAACTCGATATCGCCGACGATGTGACCGACACGCCCGGCGCGGCGGTGATCGATGCCGATCTGGTGATGCTGTGCGTGCCCGTGGGCGCGATCGGCGGGGCGGCGGAGGCGATCGCGGACGATCTGCCCCCCGAGGCGGTGGTGAGCGACGTGGGCGGCGCCAAGCTGAGCGTGCTGGCCGCGATGCGCGCGGCCTTGCCGAATGCGCTCATCATTCCAGGTCACCCCGTCGCGGGCACCGAGCACAGTGGGCCCGATGCGGGCTTCGCGACCTTGTTCCACGGCCGCTGGTGCATCCTGACGCCCGAGGAGAATGCGCCCGAGCAGGCGGTCGAGCGGGTCAAGACCTTCTGGGAGAAGCTCGGGTCGCACGTCGAGCTGATGACCGCGCGGCACCATGACCTGGTGCTGGCCGTGACGAGCCATGTGCCCCATCTGATCGCCTATTCGATCGTCGGCACCGCCTCCGACCTGGAGGATGTGACCCAAGGCGAGGTGATCAAATATTCGGCGGGCGGCTTCCGCGACTTCACCCGCATCGCCGCGTCAGACCCGACGATGTGGCGCGACGTCTTCCTCAACAACAAGGAAGCCGTGCTGGAGATTTTGCAGCGCCTGACCGAGGACGTGACCGCACTCCAGCGCGCGATCCGTTGGGGCGATGGCGACACGTTGCTCAACCTGTTCACCAAGACCCGCGCGATTCGCCGCTCGATCATCGAGCAGGGTCAGGATGATGAGCGGCCGGACTTCGGGCGCGCGCACGAGTAAATCAGTCCAACGGATTGAGCTCGGTTGAGGTCGTGATCACAGAGCCTGTTGCACTTAAGAACAAAAAGAGTACGTAAGTAGCGATCGACCGTGATTGTCCGGAGATTTGCGATGCGCACGTTATTGGGGCTGGCGTCAGGGCTGCTTTTACTTTCGGCTACGGCGACCGCTGCCCCGCCTCGGCATCATTGGCGAATTTACAGGGCACACCCCGACCTGAAGGCCGAAGTGTGCTATCCTGCCGATCTGCTGCGTGTCCATCACGATAAGGATGAATGGGCCAACACCTGGTTGATGGGTCCGGATGACGCGGAAGTGGCTCTGGAATCGCGTTCCGATAAATATACCACTTTGCGGAAAGAGCTCAGTCATTCTCTGTTAGAGAACACAACCCCTTCCGCCCGACCTGCTAAGGTTCCTGGTTATCCGGCTGTGCCGGACTATAGTCTAACTGTAACTGTGACCAAAAGTATAATTAAGCCGAACTCGTATACCTACATAGGAGAAAACAGAAAGATTGTTATATATGTCTGGAGATATTACGTTGATCATGCATTTAAGGGCTTTACGATAATTTACCCTAAATCAAACGCGTCTACATGGAAAGTAATTCCAGAGAAGATGCGTGAATGCTTCAAGAGTTTGGGTCCGATTACAAATCCGATGTTGCAATGATTGGTTTAAAAATCGGCGGAGGCACGCGATAATGGGGCGTGGCGGCCGGCGGTGATGGCTTGCTCGTGCTATATCCTGAAAATTGTATGTCCGGTCCGTCCGGCAGCGCATTTTTGGAGGCAGCTTGTGCCAACGCATCTATCGTCAAAGGCGGCGTAGTGGACGAGGGCGTCAGCAAATTGGCGATGGCATTCGGTCCGAGGTCCGACGCGGGAAGGCTGAACGGATAGGGAGGCGACGGGAGCGCAGCGATATTGGGGATAAGGGGGTCCGGTCTCCGGCGGCCCCCGCCAAACATTCCGGCCCGTGGGGTGATAGGCAACAGCGCTTCGAGTCCTTCGGATTGCGGGAACTCGGCATGGTCTTCGTCATGGATCAATACTCATTGGCTCCCGCCATCAGTATGCAAAAAGCATACAATTGTCAAGGATTCCTTGATGAGATGTTCGTTAAAAGCGTACGAAGGCGCGTGCAGGGTCGGAGCGACGATGCCCGTTCGGCAGTCGAGGCATAGCCGTCAGCGCCCGATCAGGGCCGCGAACCGCCGGAACAGATATTTATGATATTCGCGCAGCAGCCCCATCAGATCGGGTTCGCTCTTCACCGCATCGGGCACCACCGTCACGTCGCTCAGCACCTGGCGTAGCTCGAACCGCGCGCGGCGCATGTGCCAGTCGGTCGTGACCAGCCGGATCGACTTGTAATGATGGTCGGCGATCCAGCGCCGCGTCTCGAGCGCGTTGGAGCGTGTGTCGACCGCCGAACGGCCTAGATCGACCCGCGACAGCAAGATCGGGCCGGCGTGGAAGGCGTTTTCGAGGTCCTCGGGCCGCACGCGCCGGTCGACGCCTGACACGAGCATACGCCGCGCATGCCCCGTCTTGAGCATGGCAAGTCCGCGCTGGATCCGGCCCGGTCCACCCGTCAGCACGACGATCGCGTCGGTATTCTCGTCGCCTGCCGGCTGCGGCAGGTCGATCGCGAACCAGGCGAAGCCCAGCCCCCACAGGATCACGAGCAGGCTGAGGACGCGCCGGATCATGGCGCGCGCCTTAATGCCAGCAGGAGCGCACCCTGCGCGGCCAGTGCGGAGAGGCCGACCAGCGCCACCGGCAGCAACAGCAATGTCGCCCAGGCCCCCGTGCTCAGCGCCGGGCTCACGCCCGCGCCGATCGCGGCGATGCGCGACGCGATCGAGAGAATGATGAGCAAGGCCGCTCC
>JAEKMC010000049.1 GCA_019508115.1 Sphingomonas sp. | reverse complement strand
GACGCGTTGGCGTACAAATTGGCGTGGAGGAAGCCGAGCGGTTTCGCGCGGCGGGCGTTGAGGCCCGCGATAATGGCCGCCCAAAGCGGAGCGACCGCGCTTGTCCCGCCGATGAGCCCGGTCTCGCCGGCCAGGACGATCCGATAGCCGCTGTCCGGATCCGCATCGCCGGCCACATCGGGGACACCTCTGCCGCCGCCCGAGGAGCTGGGCTTGGGTACGCCCGCGGACGATTGGTAGGCGGGCAGGGGGAACAGATTGCTCACGCCGCCGCCCGTGCCGCCGCCATTGCTCTTCCACACCACCTCGCCGGTGAGGTCGCGTCCCGTCGCCTCGATACGGGTGCCGCCGCAGCCGAGCACATAGGGGTCGGAGGAGGGGTAATCGACATGGGCCTTTCCATCGGCTTCTCCATCGGTCGCGAGTGCGTCACCCGATGCGGCGGTCACCGTCACCCCCAGCGTCGCGGCGTCCTTGAGCGCGCCGTTCATCGCCTTCAATGCCTGGCCCGACCAGTTCGTCTCCGGCGAACCCCAGCTGATCGAGATGACCGATGGTTTGTTCGTATCGTCATGTACCGCCTGGCTGATCGCATCGACGAAGCCCTGGCTCGTGTTGGGCGCGAAATAGACAGCTATCTTGGCGCCGCGCGCCACGCCGCCCGCGATCTGGATGTCGAGCGCGACTTCGCCATTGGCGCCGCTGCCGTCGTCCGGATTGTTGGCCGCGCCGTCCACGCTGACGGGCACGATCTCCGGAACGGGAAGATCCATCGCCTTGAAAGCAGCCTGGTTGTCGGCGGCATTATAGCCGCCACCGAGTTCGACGATCGCGACGCACTGCCCCGATGCGTCCAGGTCGCCAAAGCCATAAAGCGAAGCAACCCCGCTCGGCAGGAATCCCGCGGGCGGGGTGGGGCCGCGATGCGGAACGAATTTCGGGGTCGCGATCGGCGTGGTGTCCAACCCCAGCACGGCGTCGACCTTGTCCGCAATATCGGAGGGAATGTGGAGCGCCCCGCTGCGCCCGCGGCAGACCTGGCCGCGATGCTCGTAGCGATGCAATTGCGTTCCGAACGCTTTCTCCAGATCGGCCGCATTGCCCGTCAGCTGAACCAGGCGCCGGGCCGTGTCGGCATGTCTCACCTCCAGCCCATGATCTTCGGCAAAAGCCCGGATCGCGGCGAGGTCCTCGGCGTGGTGCTGCTCCCGCACCTCCCGCAGCGAGGTGCGCGAATGGAATTGAGTCTCCGAACCATCGAGCAACGGATCGCCGCTGCGGTCCTTCAGATAGACGCTGACCGTGATCGGCTCGTCCTCGGGCACGCGCCCGATCGGCTGCATGTTCGGCGGCGCCGAATGTTTGCTTCCTGGAAGTTCAATGCGGGTCTTGGTCATTTCGTCTCTCCTTCGAAGGAGGTCACGACGTCTCAACGCCGCGACCCCTCTCCGGTTCGCATAAGTTAGGAATGATCCTCTTGAGATGAGACCAGCCGAGGCCGGTCCTCGGGACGGTCAGGCGCGCCGCCGGATCGACCAGATCAGGGCCGACACGCTCGTGATGAGCGCAGCCAGCCCAATCAGCACGGGTTCGGTGAAGGTAATCATACGCGACTCCATAGGATGGAATCGAGTGTTCCACATTTGTTCTGATTAATCAAGCAAATATACGCATATGGCGTACGAAAATTGGACAGGCGCCGAAGCGCTGTCGGATCCGCTACGCCTGTGTCAGCAGCTCCTGGATCGGCGCCGGTGTCTCCATCACATGCTGATAAAGGCCGCCCACGCTAATTTCCGTGCCGGGGGCGTTGATCGGCGGCGCGGCTCTGATCGAGGAGATGGCGGCTGCGTTCAGATAGACGGGAGAGCCGCCCCGCGTCGTCAGCCGGAGGAAACGGTCCGTCGTTCCGATGCGCGCCAGCAGATCGGCTATCGTCTCATGCGTGAAGATATAGCCCGCGCCATATTCCACCTCGGTCGCGGGCGGCCCGTCCTCGGCTATCGACGCGCGGATGCGCATGATCGATTCGACGTTCACGTAGATTTTGCTGCCGTCGAGGCCTGTCAGGCTGAACATGCCGCGTCTCCATGTCGCAACCTCGCCAAAATAGGGAAGAAATCGCGGGAAATGAAGCCGGCTTGGCCTCGCGGGCTTCGACTTTCGCTGGCGGCTCGCTTGCCTGGGCCTGTTTGTGGCTTTTCAGAATGCCGCGCCCCTCCGCCACCGTTCTTGACGCACGGCAAGCAGAAGGCGCTGCAAAGCCCTGCACAAGCTGGCGCAGGAGGCGGAAGGTGGCCCCCCAAATATCCGCCAATTCAGTATGTCTACGTAACTACGGGCGGCAATCCGAACGGGTAGGCTTCGGTCATCCAGGTGGAGGACGTCATGCGCGTGACCGAGCAATCCGATCAGCAGGACAATTGGGCCGCCGAGCTCTTTACGCAATCGGGACTAGCCGTCTCGATCCGACCGGTCGCACCGGCCGACAGGCCGCTGGTGGAGGATTTCTTTGGTCATATCGGCGCGGACGACCTGCGGTTCCGCTTTCTGACCACGATCCGCCGGGTCGACCAGGAGCGTATAAACGAACTCTGCATCGTCGATGTCCCGCGCATGATCACGTTCCTTGCCTTCCACGCAGGCCTGCTGGTCGCGATTGCGACGGTCGCGGGCGACCCGGAGGCGGGCAAGGCAGAGGTTGCGATGGCGACGCGGCCGGAGTGGAAGCATCGGGGCGTCTCGTGGACGTTGCTCGAACATGCGATCCGGTTCGCGCGCGGGTGCGGATATTCGGAAATCCTGTCGGTCGAGAAGGCAGACAATGAAGGCGCGCTGCAGGTCGAGCGCGACATGGGCTTCAATCTCAGCCTGGCCGGCGGCGACGCGAGCGAACTCGTCGCGACCAAGATCATACCCAAGGGCTGATCGCCGTCATCCCGTCCCGATCTGACAGGGCGTGAACTCAGGTGCTGATCGCGATCTTGAGTACACCGTCGCGCTGGTGTGCGGAAAGATCGTAAGCCGTGACAATATCGTCGAGCCGGAAGCGGTGCGTCACGAGCGCGCTGGCATCGATCCGGCCCGCGCCGACGACCGCCATCAGCCGGCGCATGCGCTCCTTGCCGCCCGGGCACAACGTGGTCACGATCCGGTGATCGCCAAGCCCTGCGGCGAATGCGCCCACGGGAATATGCAGATCCTCGGAATAGACGCCGAGCGACGACAATGTTCCCCCGGGCCGGAGCGATCGCAATGCCCATTCGAAGGTCTGCTGGCGGCCGAGTGCCTCGATCGCGACATCGACGCCTCTGCCTTTCGTGATGCGCATGATCGCGCTGACGGGGTCCTCGGACGTGAAATCGACCACATGATCCGCACCCATCTTGCGCGACAGCGCGACCCGCGCCGGTACGGACTCGACCGCAATGATCTCGGACGCGCCCATCAGACGCGCGCCCGCGGTCGCGCACAGGCCGATCGGTCCTTGCGCGAAAACCGCCACGACATCACCGATGCGGATGCGTCCCGATTCCGCTCCGCCAAAGCCGGTCGATAATATGTCCGGACACATCAGCACCTGTTCGTCGGTCAGTCCGTCCGGAATCGGCGCGAGATTGGCCATCGCGTCCGGCACGAGCAGATAATCGGCCTGCGCCCCGTCGATCGTATTGCCGAAGCGCCATCCGCCCAATGGCTTCCAGCCATGCGCGGTGCCGGCGCCGCATTGCGAATGGCAGCCATCGAGCGAGGCGTTCGACCAACCCGAGGGCGTGATCGCGCCCGCAATCACCCGTTGTCCTTCCTGATAGCCACGCACGGTGGATCCCAGCTTCTCGATCACGCCCACGGGTTCATGACCGATCGTAAGCCCGCTTGCGACCGGATATTCACCCTTCAGGATGTGAACGTCGGTCCCGCAGATCGTGGTGGTGGTGATGCGGATGAGCGCATCCAGCGGGCCGACGTCCGGAATCGGTTTTTCGCCGAGAATGATCCGGCCAGGTTCGACGAAGATCGCCGCGCGCATCTTGGTAGCCATCGGACCCTCTCCTTTGATGTGGGCTGACTAGACCTCGATCGCGGTTCTCGCGCTCAGTAGAATCCCGTAGCTATTGCTGCCGTCGTCCGGTGCGTACGTGTTCTTACGGATTCCGGTCGGCGGACGGAGCGCCAAAATCATGTAATGCGCCTCTGCCTGAACACCGAGCCGATTTCGCGAGCAGCCAAGGCGCGGTGCAGGTGAAGCTCGCCGGCCTTACGACGCACGCTGCGGCCGAACATCTTGCCGCCGAGGGCGCCAACGAGTTGCCGGCTGCCGGGCGGCGTTCGGTGCTGCGCATCGTCTTCGAGGTGCTTCGCGAACCGATGTTGGCGTTGCTGCTGGCCGGCGGCTTTGCCTATCTGCTGCTCGGCGATCTCGCCGAGGCACTGATCTTGCTGGCCTTCGCGACCTTCTCGGTGGTTGTCACCGTGATCCAGGAAGTCCGCACCGAGCATGTGCTGGAGGCATTACGCGACTTGTCGGCACCCCGCGCGCTCGTCATTCGCAACGGCGCGCGCATTCGCATCGCGGGGCGCGAAGTGGTGCGCGACGATCTGATCGTCCTCGAACAGGGCGACCGGGTAGCCGCCGATGCAGTGCTGATCGAGGCGGCGGATCTCCAGACCGATGAATCGCTGCTGACGGGAGAATCCCTGCCGGTCGGCAAGGTCGCGGCGGGCCCGAATTCGGCTGATGACGTTCGCCCGGGAGGCGAAGGGCAGCCTTACGTCTATTCGGGTTCGCTCGTCGTACGCGGCAGCGGAATCGCCCGCGTGCTCGCGACAGGGCCGAGGAGTGAAATCGGCCGCATCGGCCAGTCGCTCGCCGGACTCGAAACCGAAGCTCCTCGGTTGAGACGCGAAACGATGCGGATCGTCACCTGGTCCGCGATCGGTGGCAGCGCTGTGGCGCTGCTCGTCGTGCTTCTGTTCGGATTATTGCGGGGCGGCTGGATCGAGGCGGTGCTTGCCGGCATCGCAATTGGCATGTCCATGTTGCCGGAGGAATTCCCGGTCGTCTTGACGATATTCCTCGCCATGGGCGCCTGGCGGATCGGCAAGGTGGGCGTTCTCACCCGACGTGCCGCCGCAATCGAGACGCTCGGCTCAGCCACCGTGCTGTGTACCGACAAGACAGGCACGTTGACCGAGAACCGCATGTCGGTTGCCGAGCTCTGGCTGCCGTCGGGCGATGCCTTTGCGGTAGGATCGCGTTCGAATGTCCCCGACGCCTATCATGACTTGCTCGAAACCGCGGCGCTCGCGAGCGCGGCCGATCCAGCCGATCCGATGGAAATCGCACTGCATGACGTGCGCAATGCGGCAGGGGCGATCAGCCTGACGAGCGCCACGATGGTGCATGGCTACGCCGTGCGGCCCGAACTGCTGGCGATGTCGAATATATGGGAGAGCGATGGCCGCCTAACGATCGCTGCCAAGGGGGCTCCGGAGGCGATCGCCGGCCTTTGCTGCCTCCCACCGGAACAACTGGCCGCCATGACGGACGCCGTCGAGGCGATGGCAAGGCGGGGAATTCGGGTGCTTGGCGTGGCGACCGCGACGGCGCATGACCGCGACTGGGCCGCATCCCAGGCGGATTATCGTTATACGCTGACGGGATTGGTCGGGCTGGCCGATCCGCTCCGGGCCTGCGTGTCCGGCGCCGTCGCCGAATGCCGCAGCGCCGGAATTCGCGTGGTGATGATCACCGGCGACTATGCCGCGACCGCACGGTCGATCGCCGCGCAGGCGGGGATCGCCGATGGCGAGGTGCTCACGGGAACCGACCTCGCATCGCTCGATGATGCGCAGCTTCGCAGGCACCTGAAGGCGGTTACCGTCTTCGCCCGCATCATGCCCGAGCAAAAGCTGCGTATCGTTCAGGCGTTCAAGGCCGATGGCGAGATCGTTGCGATGACGGGTGACGGCGTCAACGACGCCCCCTCTCTCAAGGCCGCCGATATCGGCGTAGCGATGGGCAAGCGCGGTACCGACGTCGCGCGTGAAGCCTCGGATATGGTCCTGCTCGACGACGATTTCGGATCGATCGTGCAATCAGTCCGGCTCGGGCGGCGGATCTATGACAATATCCGCAAGGCGATGGCCTTCATCTTTGCGGTTCATGTGCCGATTGCCGGCCTTGCTCTCCTTCCTCTCTTCCTCGGGCTGCCTATATTGTTCGGCCCGATCCATATCGCGCTGCTCGAAATGGTGATCGATCCGGTTTGCGCGCTTGTCTTCGAAGCCGAGCGTGAAGAGGAAGGCATTATGCGGCGTCAGCCCCGTGATCCTGGAGAAGCGCTCTTCTCGCTGCCGATGATCGGCTGGAGCGTCTTTCAGGGCGGGCTCGCCTTCGCAATGCTCGCGACGGTCTTCCTTACCGAAACATGGTCGGGAATGCCGGAAATGGAGGTGCGCGCGCTGACCTTTTTCGCCTTGATCGCGGAGATGGGCGCGCTGATTCTGGTCAACAGGTCGTTCAGCGGTCGGCTCGGCGACGCATTTGTCCACCATAATGCAGCGCTACGCTATGTCGCGCTTGCCATCACGGCCGTCACCGCTCTGATCCTGTTCGCTCCGCCGGTGCAAGCCCTGCTGAAATTCGGGTCGATCGCTTGGCGGGATATGGTGCTGGCCGCCGGTCTGGGTATCTGTCTGCTATTGCTGCTCGAAGCTTGCAAAACCCTTGTCAGCAGGTTGATGGGACAGATGGTGCAGATTCCCGGAAGCAATCGCGGCCTCGCCCGATGAGTGAAGGCCAGTCTCCCGATCAGACGTCCGCACGTCGCTTTTTTCTGTCGCTGATCGTCATCGTTACGCTTGCCTTCCTCTGGCTCGTCACTCCTTTCGCGGGTGCGATCCTGTGGGCCGTGATCGCGGCCGTGCTGTTCGATCCACTCAATATGCGCTTGCTGCGGGCGATGCCCGGGCGCCGCAACGGCGCCGCGCTGCTCAGTCTGCTCGTGATCGTCACCGTCGTGGTGGTCCCGGCAATATTATTGGGTGCCGCGCTTCTGACCGAGGCATCGGCCTTTTTCGCCCGCATACGCAGCGGTCAGATCGATCTTGGTCGGCTGTTCATCGAGGCGCAGCGTCACCTGCCCGCCTGGGCGAGGAGTGGACTTGCGGACATCGGGCTCGGCGACGTCGGTGGGCTGCGCGCGAGGTTGAGCCAGGGATTGGCGAACAGCTTTCAATCCGTCGCGGGCCGGATCCTCAACATTGGCCAAGGGACGCTGGGCTTTTTCCTTGCGCTCGGGGTGACGCTCTACCTGACCTTCTTTCTGCTGCGCGATGGGCGTGAATTGGCCGCCCGCGTCGAGCGAGCTCTGCCGCTCATGCCCGAACGGCGCATGATTCTCGTCGCGAAGATGGTGCTGGTGATCCGCGCGACCATTAAAGGCAGTATCGTTGTCGCCATCCTCCAGGGCACGGTCGGCGGTTTTACCTTCTGGGTGCTCGGACTTCCCGGTGCATTGCTCTGGGGGCTCGCGATGGGGGTATTTTCGCTATTCCCTGCGATCGGTACCGGACTGGTCTGGGTGCCGGTCGCGCTTTACCTGCTTGCTACGGGCGCGATCTGGCAGGGGATCGGGTTGTTCCTGTGCGGCTTCTTCATCATCAGCACCGTCGACAATATCGTGCGTCCTCTCCTTGTCGGGCGAGATGCGCGAATGCCGGACTATGTCGTGCTGATCACGACATTGGGCGGGTTCGAGCTTATGGGATTCAACGGGTTTGTCGTTGGGCCGCTCATCGCCGGCTTGTTCCTGGCCATCTGGGAAATCTCCATGGATGCCCAAGATGCCAAACGGGCGAGACTCTCTGATTCCTCTAGGTAGAATTGCGAAGTGCGGTTCCCCTGTGGGCGGACCTAATATCTCCGACAAGGAGCCGCACCATGATCAAGAGTCTTTCGACAGCCGTCGATAATCCCGACAGGGCGCGGATTTTCGTGCGAGATCTTGCCGCGTCGGCGCGATCGATCGACGCCGACCTCCTTGTCACGATGCTGACGGCCGCGCCCATGATTTCATCCCATATCGCGCCACTCGGAGGATTGTATCTGCCTGAGGCCGAGCTTCGTGCCGATGCGCGCGAGGACATGCTGTCGCTCCGGACCGACATTGGGGACGACCAGCATGTGACGATCGGCGGCTATTATGGCGATATCGCGTGGCTCGCGCACGAATTGCGTAACAGTGAGGCCGTGGTGGATCTTATCGTGATCGGACCGGCGTCGGTATGGGACGTCGCCTGGTTGCGCCGCAACGTCATCGAGACCCTGCTGCTGGCGTCAGGGACACCGCTGCTGCTCCTGCCGGAACACAAAGGCCTTCCAGAAATAAGCCGCGCCACGCTCGGTTGGAAACCATCTGGAGAAGCGGTGCGCGCCGCGCGCGACCTGATGGCGCTCGCAGAGCCGGGCGCTCATTTCGATCTCGTGACCGTGACGCACGAGGACATGGCCGAAACCGATAGGGGAAACGAACGGTGCGCGATGGCCGATTATCTCACCAGCCACGGTTTCGACGTCGAATGCCACTTCACCAATGACGGCGGAACCACCGCTGAGCAGCTTCAGCGCTTCGCCTCTGTCCACAAATCCGACGTGCTGGCGATCGGGGCCTA
>JAEKMC010000048.1 GCA_019508115.1 Sphingomonas sp. | reverse complement strand
GCGCTGATCCAGCGCGGGGTGATGTGGCTGCCGACCTTGGGCGACGGCCGCCAATCGGGCACGTCGGACAGCCCCTCGATCCTCAACGCCTCGCCCGAGAGCGCGGCGGGCGGCGGGCTTTCCTGGCTGCGCACGGGGGATAGGATCCGGATCGATCTGAACGCGGGCACGTGCAACGCCCTGGTCGACGATGCCGAGATTGCCCGGCGCAAGGCGGAGCCGGCGCCACCTGTCCCGCCCAGCCATACGCCCTGGGAAGAGCTGTTCCGCGAAAAGACCGGCCAGATGCACGAGGGCGCGGTGCTGGAATTCGCGCTGAAGTATCGCGGCATCGCGGCCAAGACCCCGCGGCATAATCACTGAGCTCTGTGCCCCGGCGGAAGCCGGGGTCCTGTTCCACGCCGATCTCGGCCCCGGCTTTCGCCGGGGAACAGGAACGAAAAGGCCCGCCGCTCACAGGAGCGACGGGCCTCTTTCTTGTCCCCGAAGGGGATGGAGGGGATCAGCCCTCCATCTGCTCCAGTTCCTTGCCCTTGGTTTCGTGGATGAAGCTCTTCACGAGGAAGAAGCTGATCACCGCCGATACCGCGTAGAACGTGTAGGTGGGGGTGAGGCCGAGCTTCGCAGCCATCACCGGGAAGCTCTGCGCGATCAGATAATTCGCGAACCATTGCGCGAAGCCGCAGACGGCGAGCGCCGAGCCGCGGATCTGGTTCGGGAACATCTCCCCAAGCATGACCCACATGATCGGGCCCCAGCTGGCGTTGAAGAAGATCACGTAGAGGTTGGCCGCGATCACCGCGATCCAGCCATTGTGCACCGACAGCTGGAGATTGCCCGCCGCATCGAGCGAGCCGCTGTGGAACGCGAAGACCATAGCGAACAAAGCGACCGCCATGCCCGCCGAGCCGATCAGCAGCAGCGGCTTGCGGCCGATCTTGTCGACAAACATGATCGTGACGAAGCAGGCCGCGATCGAAACGAGCCCCGAGATGATGTTGCGCTGAAGCGCGGTATCCTCGGTCGCGCCGGCCAGCTTCCACAACGTCTCGCCATAATAGAAGATGACGTTGATGCCGACGAGCTGCTGGAACACCGCGATGACCAGGCCCGCCCACACGATCGGGCGGAACAGGGTGCCGGGCGCGAGCACGTCACTGAAGCGCGGGCGGTGATCCTTGCTGAAGCTGCCCTTGATCTCGGTCAGCTTGACCTTGGCTTCGGCGGCGCCGAACAGGCGGGTCAGCACGGTCGCGGCTTCGTCGTCGCGCTTGCGCGATACGAGGAAGCGCGGGCTTTCCGGAATGAAGAAGAGCGCGACCAGGAAGACCGCGGCGGGCAGCGCCTGCATCAGGTACATCCAGCGCCACGCCTCGAAGCCGCCCCACCACATGTTGGTCGACTTGCCCGCCGCCTTGGCGAGGAAATAATTGACCACGAACGCGGCGGTGAGGCCGGTGATGATCATCACCTGCTGGATCGTGGTCATGCGGCCGCGGATATTCGCGGGCGCGACCTCCGAGATGTAAGCGGGCGACAGCACCGAGGCCGTACCCACCGCCATACCGCCGCACAGGCGCGCGATCAGGAAGATGATATGGTCGTGCGACGCGCCCTGGACGAGCGCGCCGCACAGGAAGAGCGCGGCGGCGACCATCATCACGTTGCGGCGGCCGAACACGTCGGCGAGCCGCCCCGCGAGGAACGCGCCGATGAAGCAGCCGATCAGCAGCGAGCCGACCGTGAAGCCCAGGCTCGCGTCGCTCAACCCGAAGGCGGCGCGCAGGCCGTCCTGCGTGCCGTTCACCGCGCCGCTATCATATCCGAACAATAAACCGCCGATTGTCGCGACCGCCACGATCGCTGCGATAAAGCCCAGGCTTCCCTGGTTCTCCCCTCGCTCCATGTCCCTCTCCCTGCTTGAAACGCTGTTGTTGTCGCGGGTCAGCTTAGTCTGACCAGATTGCCGGGCAATCCCGGAACCTCCACCTCGAAGGCGAAGATGTTCCCGGCCAGAGGTTGACCGTCCAAGGCGGCCGCGTCGAGCCCCTTTCGTGCGCTGGTGGCGTATATGGTGCACAAATCAGGCCCCCCGAACGCGATCTTGGTGATATTTGCCGCCGGCAGCCGCACTTCGGACAGGATTTCGCCCGTCGGTGCATAACGCCGCGCGCGCCAGCCGCCCCACAGGCCGATCCAGACGCAGCCCTCGGAATCGCAGACCGACCCGTCCGGCCAGCCGTCCGCCTCGTCGATCTCGGCGAAAACGGACGGCGCGCCGAGGCTGCCATCGTCGTGGATCGGAATCCGGTGGATCACGCGGCCGAGCGTGTCGGTATGATAGAGCGTCCGCCCGTCGGGGCTGACCGCGGGACCGTTGGTGATGCACACCGGCGGCAGGCCGCTGTCGCGCACCTGGCATCGATCGAAACAATAAAGGCGGCCGCTGGTCGCGTCTTCGCCGTCGTCCATCGATCCGAACCAGACGCGGCCCGCCGGATCGACCGTGGCGTCGTTGAGCCGGTTGCCGGGCCGGGCAGCCTCGGGCGTCGCGATCACGTCGAAGCGGCCATCGAGCGGATCGAACCGGGCAAGCCCCTGCTGGAGCCCCGCGAGGAACGAACCATCATCCGCCGGCAGCACCCAGCCGACCTGGCAGGGCGCGTCATAGCTCTTATGCTCGCCGCTGGCGGGGTGGAAGCGATGGACCTTGTGGCTCTTGATGTCGACGAACCAGAGCGCCTGGTCGCGCTCGACCCAGACCGGCCCCTCGCCCAAGATCGCCTGGACCGGAAGGACGCTGCGTACCTCGGTCATCAGCGCCAGCCCGCATCCACGAAATAATCATGCGCGGTGCACATCTTCGCGTCGTCGGAGGCGAGGAACAGCACCATCGCGGCGACGTCGGTCGGCTGGATGCGCCCGTCGATGCACTGCGCCGCGACGATCTCGGCCTCGCCCTCGGGCGTGTACCATTTCATCTGGCGCGGCGTCTGGACGTTACCGGGAACGATCGTGTTGACGCGGATATTGCAGCGGCCGAGGTCGCGCGCCAGCGCGCGGGTCAGGCCTTCGATCGCGGCCTTGCACGTCTGGTAGAGCACCAGGTCCGCCATCCCCAGATGCCAGCTGATCGAGCCGAAATTGAGGATCACGCCGCCGCCCACGCGCTTCATCGCGGGCACCACCGCCTGCGCCGCGAAGAATTGATGGCGTAAATTCACGTTGAGGCGGTCATTCCAATATTCGGGCGTGACCTCGTCGATCGTGTGGCGATCGTCGCTCGCGGCATTGTTGATCAGCACGTCGATCCCGCCGAGCTTGTCCTCGAGCTCCGCGATCGTCGCCTTGAAATTGTCGATCTCGGTGATGTCGCACTGGCGATAGAGCGGCTTGTGCGGAGCCTCGCACAGCCGCTCGACCAGATCGCGCGAAGCCTGATCGGCGATGTCGACGAACGCGACGTGCGCGCCCTGCCAGGCGAAAGCCTCGACCAGCCCCTCGCCGATGCCGCTGCCGCCCCCGGTGACGAGGACGCGCTTGCCCTTCAGACTTGGATAGATTGCGCGATTGGTGAAATCAGTCGCCAACATAGACGGTCTTCATGCTCGTGTAGAACTCCACCGCCGCAAAACCCTGCTCGCGCGCGCCGTAGGAGGAGCCGCGGGTACCACCGAACGGAACATGATAGTCGACGCCCGCAGTCGGCTGGTTGATCATCACCATGCCCGCGCGGATATTCTTCTTGAAGTGGCGCGCATGCTTCTGGCTGGTCGTGACGACGCCCGCCGACAGGCCGAAATTGCCGCGATTGGCGAGCTCGAGCGCATCCTCATAGGATTTGGCGCGCACCGTCGAGACGACCGGTCCGAACACTTCCTCATTGTTGATCCGCATGTCGGGATCGGTGTCGGCGATGAGCGTCGGGCTCATATAATAACCGGGCGTGTCGAGGCTGAGCTTGTCGCCGCCCGTGACCAGTCGGCCGCCTTCCTTGGTCGCGATCTCGACATAACGCAGATTCTGCTCGAACTGCGTGTCGGACGAGGCCGGGCCGACCTGCGTGCTGGCATCGAGCGCGGGACCGACCTTGAGCGCCTTGGCGCGCTCGGCGAGCGCGGCGACGAAGCGGTCGTGGATGCCATCCTGCACGATCACCTTGGACGATGCGGTGCAGCGCTGGCCGGTCTGGAAGAAGCCGCCGTCGAGCGCGATCGCCACCGCGCGATCCAGATCGGCGTCATCGAGCACGACGAGCGGGTTCTTGCCGCCCATTTCGAGCTGGACACGCGCCTGGCGCGTCATCGCGGCGAGACCGACCTTGGCGCCGACGCTCTGCGAACCGGTGAAGGAAATGCCGTTGATCTCGGGATGCTCGACGATCGCGGAACCGACGCCGCCCTGGCCCAGCACCATGTTGAAAATGCCCGCCGGCGCATTGAGCGACGCCGCGACCTCATGGATGATCTTGGCGAGCGCGTGCGCGATCGTCGGGGTGGGATTGGCGGGCTTGAGCACGACCGTGTTGCCGAACGCGAGCGCGGGCGCAGCCTTCCAGGCGGGGATCGCGATCGGGAAGTTCCATGGCGTGATCAGGCCATAAACGCCGACCGCTTCGCGCCACACCTCGACATCGAGGCCGGGGCGCGTGGATTCGAGCGTCTGGCCATGGCGGCGCAGAGCCTCGCCACCGAAATATTTGAAGATGCGCGCGGCGCGCATCACCTCGCCCATGCCCTCCGGACGCGTCTTGCCTTCCTCACGGCTGAGCAGTTCGCCCAGCTCGGCGGCGCGCGCCATGATCGTGTTGCCGACCTTGTCGAGCAGGTCGGAACGCAGCTCGGGCGAGGCCATCGACCAGGCGGGGAAAGCCGCGCGCGCGGCTGCGGCGGCGGCATCGACCTCGGCCTTGCCGCCCGCCGGATAGGACGACACCACCTCGTTCGTGTTGGACGGGTTGATGCTGGTGAAAGGCGTGTCGGCTTCGACTTCCTTGCCGCCGATGAAATGGGTGAGCTTCATAGGTCCTTACCTTGTCTTACGGTCAGCCGAGCAGCCCGCGCTGCACGAGATTGCGCATCAATCCGCTGATGCCGAGCGTCCACGGCCGGGCATCCTTCGAATGGGTCACGCGGTTGACCAGTTTGCCGAGCTTGGGGGTCGAGATCGACACGACGTCGCCGACCTTGTGGGTGAAACCGCGCCCGGGATCGTCGCGATCCTGGGTCGGGGCGAACAACGTGCCGAGGAACAATATGTAGCCGTCGGGATAGTGATGCTCGCTCATCGCCTGCGCGACGAGGTCGGTGGGATCGCGGCTGATCTCGCGCATCGAGCTATGACCCTTGAGCACATAGCCGTCCTCGCCCTCGATCAGCAGGTCGACCTCGGCCTGCCGCACATCGTCCATCGTGAAGCTCGCGTCGAACAGGCGCACGAACGGGCCGAGCGAGCAGGAGGCGTTATTGTCCTTCGCCTTGCCGAGCAAAAGCGCCGAGCGGCCTTCGAAATCGCGCAGATTGACGTCATTGCCCAGGCTCGCGCCGACGTGCTCGCCATGGCTATCGGCCAGGATTGCGATTTCGGGCTCGGGATTGTTCCAGGACGAATCCGAACGCACGCCGATTTCGGCGCCCCAACCGACGGTCGACAGGACCGGCGACTTGGTGAAAATCTCCGCATCGGGGCCGATCGCGACCTCCAGATATTGCGACCACATGCCTTCGTCGATCAGCGCCTGCTTGAGCGCCATCGCCTCCGGCGAGCCCGGCTTGAGACCCCGGATGCCCCCGCCGATTCGGCCTTCGAGCATCGCGCACGCGCTCGACCGCCGAGACCGCGAAGGTCACGCCCGCCGCCTTGACGCATTGCAGGTCGACCGGGCTCAGCAGGTTCGGCGCACCGTCGCCGCAAAGATCAAGACTTTCGAGATCGCCCAGGGCCAGTCCACGCGATACGTCAAAGGCGCGATCGGCGACCAGTTGCGCCACCGTGGGCGCGACGCGGCTCATGTCGTAGAGGATGCCGCCTTTGAGCAGGACGGGCGTCGGACCTTCCGCGGTCTCGATCCGGCCGAGGAAAAGACCTCTGCGCCAATCGTCAGCCAGCATCGTCGCCGGCGCGAAAGCCGTCATCGTCTCACTCTCCCACCTTCAATGTGTTAGCGCTAACAGTGTGGGGTCCGCGCTATTGAGTCAAGGGGCCGGTAACAGGTTCGCTCCTTAGCGGCTACTCTATTGTCCGACAAACGTGGAATGGTCGTAGTCCCGCACGCAACATGCAGCAGCGAGGCAATCCGGGCCGACCGGATCGCCTCGCTGCGCATAGGGATGACGTCCCGCTCAGCAGAACGCGTGGCGGATCAGTTCTTGGCCTTGTCGACCAGCTTGTTCTTGGAAATCCACGGCATCATCGCGCGCAGCTCCGCGCCGACCTTCTCGATGCCATGCTCGGCCTGGAGCTTACGGCTCGCCTTCATCTCCGGATTGCCCATGCGGTTGTCCATCATGAAGCGCTGGACGAAGCGGCCGCCCTGGATGTCGGCGAGCACGCGCTTCATCTCGGCCTTGGTCTCGTCGGTGATGATGCGCGGGCCGGTGTGATAATCGCCATATTCGGCGGTGTTGCTGATCGAATAGCGCATGTTGGCGATGCCGCCTTCATACATCAGGTCGACGATCAGCTTCACCTCATGGAGGCATTCGAAATAGGCCATTTCCGGCGCGTAGCCGGCTTCGACCAAAGTCTCGAAACCCGCCATGATCAGGTGGCTGAGACCGCCGCACAGCACCGCCTGCTCGCCGAACAAATCGGTCTCGCATTCTTCCTTGAACGTGGTCTCGATCACGCCCGAACGGCCGCCGCCGACGGCGGAGGCGTAGGACAAAGCGACGTCATGCGCGTTACCGCTCGCATCCTGATGGATCGCGATCAGGCAGGGCACGCCGCCGCCCTTCACATATTCGCCGCGCACGGTGTGGCCGGGACCCTTGGGCGCGATCATGAAGACGTCGATCCCCGCGGGTGGCTCGATCAGGCCGAAATGCACGTTGAGGCCATGCGCGAAGGCGATCGCGGCGCCGTCGCGGATATTGTCCTTGATGTCCTTGTCCCAGATGCCCGCCTGATGCTCGTCGGGCGCGAGGATCATGATGATGTCGGCCCAGGCCGAAGCCTCAGCGACCGGCATGACCTTGAAGCCGGCTTCCGCCGCCTTGACGCCGCTCGGCGAGCCGGGACGCAGGCCGATCGCGACCTCCTTCACGCCCGAATCGCGCAGATTCTGCGCATGGGCGTGGCCCTGGCCTCCGCCGGGGCGACGATATACTAAAAAGTGCTGTGGCCCCGGCTGATCGCGGCGACGCCGGTGCGGGCCACTTCGACCAGCCCGACCTCACGCATCAGCTCGAGGAATTTGTCGATCTTCTCGGTGCCGCCCGTCACCTCGAACACGAAGCTCGAGATGGTCGCATCGACCACGCGCGCGCGGTAGACCTCGGCCAGGCGCAACGCCTCGATCCGGTGATCGCCCGTGCCCCGAACCTTCACCAGCGCGAGCTCGCGCTCGACATGCGCGCCCTCGGCGGTGAGATCGTGGACGCGATGGACCGGCGGCAACCGGTCGAGCTGCGCGATGATCTGGTCGATCGTCGCGGGCGCGGCGGAGGTGACGATGGTGATGCGGCTGACGGTTTCGTCCTCCGTCACCTCGGCCACCGTCAGGCTCTCGATATTATAGCCCCGCCCCGCGAACATGCCCGCGATCCGCGCAAGGATGCCCGGCTCGTTCGTGACCGTGACGGGCCGCAGGAAATTTGGAAGCGTCGCGTGCCGCAAGCGGCCCCGGCCTCCGCCGGGGCGACGTACAGATTACACCAGCGCCTTGGCCTCATCGTCCATTTCGCCGGAGACTTCGTTCGCTTGCAGGATCATCTCGGTATGCGCCGCCCCGCTCGGGATCATCGGGAAGCAGTTGGCGAGCTTGGCGACGCGGCAATCGACCATCACCGGGCCCTTATAGGCCAGCATTTCCGATATCCCATCGTCGAGCGCATCCGGCTGATCGATCCGCATGCCCTTCCAGCCATAGGCTTCGGCCAGCTTCACGAAATCGGGCAGCGCTTCCGAATAGCTATGCGAATGGCGACCCTGATAGGTGAGATCCTGCCACTGGCGGACCATGCCCATATATTCGTTGTTGAGGATGAACACCTTGACCGGCAGCTCATATTGCGTCGCGGTCGACATCTCCTGGATGTTCATCATGATCGAGGCTTCGCCGGCGATGTCGATCACCAGCGCATCGGGATTGCCGATCTGCGCGCCGATTGCGGCAGGCAGGCCATAGCCCATCGTGCCGAGCCCGCCCGAGGTCAGCCATTTGTTGGGGCTTTCGAAGCCGAAATGCTGCGCGGCCCACATCTGATGCTGCCCCACTTCGGTGGAGATGATCGGCGCACGATGCTTGGTCGCCTCCCACAGCCTGCGGATCGCGAGCTGGGGCATGATCTCCTTGGTCGATTTGGGGAAATCGAGACTGCGCTTGCCGCGCCATTGATCGATCTGTTCGAACCAGCGCGTCAGATCGGCCGCGCGATGGCCGCGCGCCTTCCAGGTCGCGATCATCGCCGCGATCGCGCGATCGCAATCCGCGACAATGCCGAGCTCCGCCGACACGATCTTGTTGATCGAGGAGCGATCGATATCGACGTGGATCTTGCGCGCATGCGGCGCGAAGGCATCCAGCCGTCCGGTCACGCGATCGTCGAAGCGCGCGCCCAGGCAGATGATCAGATCGGCCTTGTTCATCGCCATATTGGCTTCATAGGTGCCATGCATGCCGAGCATGCCCAGCCACAAAGGCGAGGAAGCGGGCAAGGCGCCCAGCCCCATCAGGGTCGACGTCACCGGCGCGCCGGTGAGTTTCACCAGTTCGCGCAGACTCATGCTCGCCTGCGGACCGGCATTGATGATGCCGCCGCCCGTGTAGAAGATCGGCCGCTGGGCGGCCGCGATCATCTCGACCGCGCTTTCGATCAGCTTGGGATCTGGCTCGGTCTGCGGCTGATAGCCGATGCTCGTGCGCGGCGTGTTGGCCGCGGTCGCGGCGACCTGCACATCCTTGGGCAGATCGATCAGCACCGGGCCGGGCCGGCCGGTGGTGGCGATCCGGAAGGCTTCGCGGATCACGCCTTCCAGCTCGGCCGGATCCTTCACCAGGTAATTCTGCTTCGTGCAGTGACGCGTGATACCGACCGTGTCGCATTCCTGGAAGGCGTCCGATCCGATCAAGGCGGTCGGGACCTGACCGGTGATGACCACCATCGGGATCGAATCCATCAGGGCGTCGGTGATCCCGGTCACCGCATTGGTTGCACCCGGTCCGGATGTCACGAGCACCACGCCGGGCTTGCCGGTCGAGCGCGCATAGCCCTCGGCCGCATGCGCGGCGCCGCCTTCCTGCCGAACCAGGATGTGGCGAATGCGATCCTGCTTGAAGATCGCATCATAGATGGGAAGCACGGCCCCGCCGGGATAGCCGAATACGACCTCGACCCCGAGATCGCTCAGGGTTTCGATCAATATGTCCGCGCCGGTTCGTTCCTGGGCCATGGCTTGCTCATTCGTTGGAAGAAGTCGGCGCGGGTAACGATCCGGGCTGCGCCTGTCAACCATATCCGGAATTTTTGTTTCTATCTTATCGCATATTACGACACATTATTACGTTCTGAGGAGCCGTGGAGACAAAAAGAAAGCCGCCCGAAGGCGGCTTTCTGGATTTTGCACGCGGGAGGCGCGGACGTCAGGCTGCAGCCCGACGCTCCTCTCGCCGTTTCCGGCGGATCGCCGAACCGGTCACGCCGAACCCAAGCAGCATCATCGCCCAGGTCGCCGGCTCCGGGACGCTCCCGGTTCCGCCGCCAGTCGGGACTTGGAACGGCGTGATGCCATTGAACGTGCCGAGGTGAACCTCACCATTTTGCTGAAAAAGCTTGGCAACGATCGAGCCCTCGATCGCACTTGAATTCGAGACGACGGCATTGGGTGCAAGCACCGAACCGTGGAAGCCCTTGAGCGAGACGGTGGTTGCCTGATTGAAGTTCCAGATCACGCTCTGATTGATCGCATTGGTGTTGAGATTGCCGTTTTCGATCAGGTTAGTGCCGAGCACGTTGATGATGGTCACCACGTTGCTTGGCATCCCGGTGAACAGCGTGTCGAAATTGGCGTTCGAATCCTGGAAGGCGGTCGCCGTCATCGTGAAGACCGCGACGCCGTTGGTAGCGCCGGCATAATCGAGGGCCGATCCCGTTCCGGTGATCGTGGCCAGCGAATTCAGCCCACCCAGCAGGTTCGACAAATTGGTGAGATCATCCTGCAGCGTCGCGGTCTGTACGGCTATCGTCGCGGCGAGGCCGGTGCCGGGAGCGGCGAGGCTGGGATCCTGCACGACATAAGGCGCGTCCTGCGGCTGCAGGTTGGTCGCACTCTGCCCGTAAGCCACCGTCTTGGTGCTGCTCGGGTTGAAATTCTGGTTGTTGAACGATCCGCCGACACGGACATGCCCCGGCTGCACGTTCAGGCCCAGGCTGCCGGTTATGTTCGCGCCCACGTCCGCGGTGTTCGTCACATTATCCGCGACATGCGCCCCGCCATTGCCGTTTGAGCCATTATTGACCTGGATATTGTTGGCGACGATGTTGCCGCCGACGGTTAGGATCGATCGATTGTTCGCAGCGGCGCCCTGGTTCGTATTGCCGACGCCGAAATTCTCGGCATTGCCGCTGACGTTCCCACCGACAAAGGCCTTGCCTTCGACCTCATGACCGCTCTGCAGATCCTGAAAGACGATCAGGTTCAGCTCGCGCATGGCCTGAAGACCGGCAACGGCCTTGGCCTGGTCGACGGTGGCATTTGCCGGCATCGCGCACAAAAGCACGGCTCCGGCCACGGCCGGCAAAAGAAACTTGGTCTTCATCAGATCCCCCCAAGGAACGCCGACTCACGTCGGGCAAACGACGCGCTAGTTGAAGACACCTCGCCGAACAAGCTTACTAATGGTCGTTAACTATCTTTATTATTACGCTATTTATTGACGATGGAGACCTCGGCCGGGCGCGTTCGAAGCTGGTGCCGCAGCCAGGTTCGCTGGCGCTTGGCATAATTACGCGTCGCCTGTTTGATCGCGGCGACCGCCATATCGAGCGATATCTCGCCATCAAGATATTGAATTAATTGATGTACGCCGATCGCGCGCATCACCGGCAGGTCGGGATCGAGCCGCCGATCGCGCAGTGCCGCCGCCTCGGCCGCCGCACCCATTTCGATCATGCGATCGACGCGGGCGTCGCAGCGCGCGTAAAGTTCGGGCACAGAAGTTACAATTGTTTCCAATTCGATATGGGCGGAATCCGCGATTCCGCCGACGCGCGATTCGCGCCAGGCGGCGATCGGCGTGCCGGTCGATCGGATCACCTCCAGCGCCCGGTGCAGACGGGCGGTGTCATTGGGGTGCAGTCGCGCGGCCGCGGCGGCATCTTCCTTCGCGAGCGCCGCATGAGCTTGCGCCGCCGGCAAGGCGCGGACCGCGGCCCGGATTTCGGGATCGATTTCGGGCACGGGCGCGATTCCGTCGAGCAGGGTGCGGATATAGAGGCCGGTGCCGCCGACCAGGATCGGCAGCCGCCCCGCCGCCTGGGTCGCGGCGATCGCCGCTTTGGCGTCCTCGGCCCACTCGGCTGCCGAGCAGGCCCGCGCACCGTCGCGATAGCCGAACAACAGGTGGGGAGCCCGTTTTTCCTCCTCGGGGCTCGGGCGCGCGCTCAATATCCTGAGGTCGCGATAGACCTGGCTCGCATCGGCATTGATCACCGTGCCGTTTTCGCGTTCGGCCAATTCGATCGCGCGCGCCGACTTGCCGCTGGCGGTCGGCCCTGCAATGAGCGCGATCCTTGGAAGCTCTGAAGGACGATTGGTGGACATCGCGACTTTGATAGCATCGAACGGTGGCCTGTCCTCGGCCGATCTCGACACCGCGCGCGACGCGTTGGCGGGAATCGGCGCGATGCCGGGCGTTGCGGCCTGGCTGGATCAGGGCCTAGCCGCCGATCTCCCGTTCGGGCGCGCCGACCGCGCGGGCGCCCGCGCCGCGCTCGAAGGCCTGCTGCCGAACGTCGATGTCGTCGTTCAGCCCGAGATCGGCCGCAGGAAGCAATTGCTCGTCGCCGACATGGATTCGACCATGATCACGATCGAGTGCATCGACGAGCTGGCCGATTATGCCGGGATCAAGCCGCAGATCGCCGAAGTGACCGAGCGTGCGATGCGCGGCGAATTGGATTTCGAGTCCGCTCTCGACGCGCGCGTCGCGCTGCTCAAGGGGCTTGAGGAAAGCGCGATCGACCGCTGCCATGCCGAGCGGGTGGTTCTGATGCCCGGCGCGATCGCGCTGATCCGGACGATGAAGGCGCATGGCGCGCGCACGATATTGGTTTCGGGCGGCTTCACGGTGTTCGCCGACAGGGTCGCGGAAGCGATCGGGTTCGACCGCGCCATTTCCAACCGGCTCGGCCTTTCGGGCGGCATGCTGGACGGCACCGTCGCGCGCCCGATCGTCGGCGCGTCGACCAAGCGCGAGACGCTGATCTCCGAACGCGACGCGCTCGGCCTCACGCCGGGACAAACGCTCGCGGTCGGCGACGGGGCCAACGATATTCCGATGATCGAGGAAGCGGGGCTCGGCGTCGCCTATCACGCCAAGCCCAAGACCGCCGCCGCCGCCGATGCCCGGATCGAGCATGGCGATCTGACGACATTGCTCTACGCGCAGGGCTACAGGCGCGCCGACTGGGTTGCCTGACCCCTCCCCGCAGACGATTTGACAGGCGCGCGCGCCTCGGTCATTTTTCGGCGCAGCGCGCCACTGGAGCGCCGCCTGTCCGCGGCAAGGGAGCCTGCTCCCATCCAGCCTGATACTTGACCTTACGAACCCTTCTTCCGGCCTTTCGTAAGCGGACGTCTGGCGATGGGAAGGAAGGTTGAAGATGCGTCGTACGCTGACGTCCAAAACCAAGCTCGAATCGCTGCGCAAGGAGGCCAAGCGCTGGCTGAAAGCGCTCCGCGCGGGCGACGCCGACGCCACGAACAGGCTCAAGGCGGCATCGCCCAAGGCTCCGCCGATCCCCGGCCTGCGCGATATCCAGCATGCCATGGCGCTGGAATATGGCGTTTCGGGCTGGGTCGCGCTCAAGGCCGCGCTGGCCGAAATCGGCCTCGCCAGTCCGAGCGATGCCGATCGGCTCGACACATTGCTCCGCCATGGTTGGAGCGGGGATGTCGGCGCGGCCGAGCGGATCCTCGCCCGCCATCCGGAGCTGGCACGCGACTCTCTTTATACCGCCGCAAGCTGCGGGCTGATCGGCGAGGTCGAGAAACATCTCGCCCGCGATCCCGGAGCCGCGACCCGCACGGGCGGCGCGATGGAATGGACTGCGCTGGCTTATGTGACCTACGGCCGGCTCGATCCCGAAAATGCCGTGCCGATCGCCCGCATGTTACTCGCCGCGGGCGCCGAGCCCCGATTCAGCTTCAATGATGGTTGGGATAATCCCTTCACGCTGATTTGCGGCGCGATCGGACTGGGCGAGCAGAACAAGCCGACGCACCGCCAGGCAGCGGAATTGGTCGAATTGCTGATCGATGCCGGCGCCGACGCGTATGATCGCCAGACGCTCTACAATATATCGGTCAGCGGCGATGACCCCGACTGGTATGAGCGCCTCTCGCAATATTGCGAGCGCCAGGGCGTAACGGAAGCATGGGCGGCGCCAGATGGAGGCTTTCTCGGCAAGACCATGCTCGATTATCTGCTCGGCAACGCGATGGGGCAGAACCATGTCGCCCGCGCACAATGGCTGCTCGATCATGGCGCCGACGCCGATACGACGCATGCCTACACCAAGGAACCGCTGCACAAACTGACGCAGCTTTCGGGCTTTCACGATTTGGCCCTCCTGCTGGAGGCGCACGGCGCCCGCCCCGTCCGTCTGACGGGGATCGAGGCGCTGATCGCGGCGGCACTGCGCAACGACGAACCCGCGGTCCGCGCAATGCTGGCGGACAATTCCGACCTGATCCGCGATCCGCATCCGCTGCTTGCCGCCGCCGTCCACGGCAGTGCCCGGGCCACGGCTTTGCTGCTCGCGGCCGGAGCGGACCCGCGTGGCGTCGATGCGGAGGGGATCAGTCCGCTTCATCGTGCGGTCCAGGCCGGATCGATTTCGGTTGCCGACCTGTTGCTCGATGCCGGGGCCGATGTGGATTTGCGCGAGAAGAAATGGAAGGGCACGCCGCTCGGCTGGGCCGTGGTGCTCCGGCAGCCACATTTGGCGGAGCGGCTCGCGCCATTGAGCCGCGACGTGCGCGCGCTGGCGAGCCTGCCCGCCGCCACGCGGCTGGAGGCGGTGCTCGCGGCGGAACCGGCGCTCGCCAATCACCGTCTCGACACCGAAGACGCGCCGACGCCGCTCTATTGCCTGCCGGACGAGGACGAAGCGGCGGCGGAGATCGCCGAGATATTGTTGCGCCATGGGGCGGACCCGAATGCGCGCAACGGACAGGGGCAGAGCCCTGCCGACGCCGCCCGGCGACGCGGGCTCGACGATGCCGCCGACCTGATCGAGGAGGCGGCCCATGGCTGACCGTCTGGTCATGCCGATCCGTTTCGTGATCGAGGATCCGGTGCCCGGTGTGCGGATCGCGCTCCAGCGCGGTGCGACCGCTCGGGCGGCACTGATACCGCCCGTCTCGGACACGCCGGACGCGCTGACGTTCGATTTCGACGCTGCCGTCGAAGGCGCACTGGCTGACGGGCGGCCCCGCCTGCTGGGGCCGTTCGTGCAGGGGCCGCCCGAGGCGCGCTTCGTCTATCTCTGCGTCGGACAGGCCGCCGGCCAGATCGGATCCGAATGGAACCGGCGCATGAAGGTGCCGCTGGGCGGCATTTCCGAGGAACTGGCTGGGGCGCTACAGGACGGCGGGAGGTTGGAGGCCCGCATCGCCAGCCGTGGCCGCGACGGCAGCCCCGCCTGCGCCAGCGTCCCGCTGCTCGCACCCGGATGGCGCGTCCACCGCTGACGGCGCCGCCCAGCCCATGACTGTGCGCCCGCCATAAAGGTGCGAATCGCGCCGTTCGTCGGCGAGATGCCGTTCGAAGGACGGGCCGGTCGCGGTGCGTTCCAGCGTGCGCGCCTGCGTGTCGAGCCGGCGGATCGCATCCAGTTTCTCGTCATTGCCGAGCTTCGCGTGCGCGACCGCCGTCTTCAGCACGCGGATCGTCTCGTCATAGACTTTGGTAGGCACGGGAAAGGGGTGGCCGTCCTTGCCGCCATGCGCGAGCGAATAACGGGCGGGATCGGAGAAGCGGCACGGCGCGCCATGGATGACCTCCGCGACATGAGCGAGGCTGCGGACGGTGCGCGCGCCGACGCCAGGGACCATCAACAGATCGGCAAAGTCCTTCGGCCCCGCCTCGGCGGCGGCGGCGAGCGTGCCGTGCAGACGGCGCAGCACGACGTCCTCGGCGCGGACGTCATGATGGTCGGGCAGGTCGAGATGGGGCAGCATCGCCTGGATTTCGGGCCGGGCGGCGGGGCGGCCGATAGCCGCGCATTCGCGCGCGAGCCGATCGGGACCGAGGTCATGCAGCAGAGCGATCTGCGCGCCACGCGATTTCTCCGCGCGCCGATCGGCAAGATTGACGATATTGCCGCCGCCCTGCCCTTCGATCGCGGCATGGGGCGCATCGACGAAGCTCGTCAGCCCCTCCGACAGCCAATGATAGCGGCGCGCCTGGCGCAACGCCTCGTTCATGCCCTGCTGGACCACGACCCAGTCGCCCTCATCCGTGACGATGAAGCCGTGCAGATAGAGATCGAACCCGTCCTGCACGGCGGCACTGTCGACCTTGGCGACGAGCTTGCTGGCGGACGCCAGTGCGGCGCCATCGAAACCCGCCGTGAGGCCGGCGTCGACCAACTCCTGTGGCGTCCGTCGCGAATGCTTGCCGCGCCCGCCGCAGACGTGGATGCCGAGTTCGCCCGCAAGCGGCGCCAGACCGCGCTTGAGCGAGCCGATCACGCTGGTGGTGATCCCCGACGAATGCCAGTCCATCCCCATCACCGCCCCGAAGGATTGGAACCAGAAGGGATTGGCCATTCGCCGCAGATATTCGCGCCGGCCATAATGGTGGACGATCGCCTGCGTCATCACCGCGCCGAGGCGGGTCATGCGTTCGCCGAGCCAGGCGGGCACGCGGCCGCCATGGAGCGGAAGATTGGCGCTGCCGGAACGCTGGGCCATGGCGAAGCTCTAGAACATTACATATGCTGCTGGTAGATGCCAAGGTCGGCCACCTTGGCCTTGAGCGTCTTCCAGCGTGCGCGCGCGTGGTCCTCGGACCCGAACGCGCCGAGCTGCACTTTCCAATTGCCGCCGGCCTTGGTGACGACGGCGGGCTTGGTGTTGCCGTCGACCGCCTTGCTCGCTCTGCCGGCGCCATCCGCGGTTTCGACGGTAGCAGGCGTTGCCCGGGGAACCTTGACCGGCTTGGGCGCGGCGCTGGCGGTCTAGGCTATCACCGGCGGCATTCTAGCGGGAACGCTCGTCCCGTCGGGCGGCGTGGTGCGCACGACCGGCAGGGTCGCCAATATCTGGTCGGCCTTCGCCTTGTCGGCGGGCAGCAGATAATGGTCCATCACTTCGAGATTTTTCTGCGCCGCGGGCAGCCCCGCCGCCGCCGCGCGCTCGGTCTGGGCATAGGCCAGCGGCCAGTCGCGCGAGGCGTAATCGCCGTTGAAGTGCGCGGTGCCGAGCAGATAGAAAGCGCGCGCCTCCCCACGGGCGGCCGCCTTTTCGATATAAGGCATCGCCTCGCGCCGATCGCCATGCGCGAACAAGGCGAAGCCCAATTCCTCGCTGGCACGGATATGGCCCTGGGCGGTGGCGCGGCGATACCACATGATCGCGGCTTCCTGATCGGCGGCAACGCCCTTTCCGGCCCGATAGGCCTCGCCCATCTGAAACTGGGCCTCGGCATCACCCGCCTGAGCCCTGGCCTGAAGCGCGTTGAGGTCGGATGCGGCGCGCGCCGGCGCGACCATCGCCGCGCCCGCCGCCGCCAACAACAACGCCGCCACCAACCGCTTCATAGAATCGGCATTCCTCCCTTGATCGTCCGCAGCACCCGGCCCTGGACCGGCAACCCGTCGAACGGCGTATTGCCCGCCGCGGCCGCCATAGTATCCGATTCGATGCGCCACGGCGCTTCGGAATCGATCACCAAAAGATCGGCCTCGGCGCCGACCGTCAATGCGCCGCCGGGCAGGCCGAACAGGCGAGCGGGCGCTCCGCTCAACAGTTCGAACAGCCGCTCAATCCCGATCCGGCTATCGCGCACCAGCCCCAGGCTGAGCGCAAGCAAGGTCTCCGCGCCCGCCATGCCCGGCTCCGCATCGGCAAAAGGCAGCCGCTTCGCCTCGGCGCCCTGCGGATCGTGGCCCGAACAGATCAGGTCGATCGTGCCGTCGGCGACCGCGGCGATGCAGGCCTGACGGTCGCTCTCGTCGCGCAGCGGCGGCGACAGGCGCGCGAAGGTGCGGAAGCCGGTCACCGCGCTATCGGCGAGGAAGAGATAAGCGGGCGTGATGCCGCAGCTGACCGGTAGCCCCTTGGCCTTGGCCGCGCGGACGAGATCGATCGACCGCGCGGTCGTGACCTGGCGGAAATGGATCGGCGCGCCGGTCGCCTCGACCAGCAAGAGGTCGCGTGAGACCGCAAGCGCCTCGGCCTCGGCCGGCGCAGCCGCGAGGCCGAGCCGCGTCGCGGTCTCGCCATCGGTCATCACCGCCTGGCCCGCGAGCCCGCCGTCCTCGGGATGGCTGACCGTGCGCAGGCCGAGCGCGCCGGCATAAGC
>JAEKMC010000047.1 GCA_019508115.1 Sphingomonas sp. | reverse complement strand
CCGCATCGTGCGGCCGAAGCTCGTCGTGCCGGGCCACGACGCCAACAAATATAGCCGGGGCAAATTGCTCGTGCTGGCGGGCGATATGCCGGGGGCGGGCCTGCTGGCGGCGCTGGCGGGACAGCGCGCCGGCGCGGGCTATGTCGAGCTGCTCGGTTCGGAAGCCGACGCACCTCCGCACGCGCTCGTCCGGCGCGGCTGGAGCACGAAGGCGATCGAGGATGGCCGGATCGCGGCGATCGTGGCGGGCCCCGGACTCGGCCGTGGGCGGCAAGCGCGCGAACGGCTGGATGCGGCGCTCGCGACCGGCAAGCCGCTGGTGTTGGATGCCGACGCGCTGACCTTGATCGGCAAGGCAAGGCACAATCGCCTCGCCGGCCATATCGTCACGCCGCATTGGGGCGAATTCGTGCGGATGTTCGGCAACAGCGGACAGGACCGGCTGACCCAGGCGCGCGCCGCCGCCAGCCGATCGGGCGCGATCATCCTGCTCAAGGGCGCGGACAGCATCGTCGCGCATCCCGATGGGCGCGGGGCTATCGGATCGCTTGCGCCTTCCTGGCTTGCGAGCGCGGGCACGGGCGATGTGCTGGCGGGCATCATCGGCGCTCTGCTCGCCAATGGGCTCGAGCCGTTCGATGCGGCGCAGGCGGGTGTCTGGCTGCATGCGGAGGCGGCGCGGCTCGCCGGGCCGATGCTGATCGCGGACGATCTGGCGTCTCGCCTGCCAATGGCTATAGCCGCCTGTCTGTGACCCTTTCCGAAGTGATCAAGCTCGCCGCGCGCGGCGACGGCGTTACCGCCGATGGCCGCCATGTCGCCTTGGCGGCTCCGGGTGACATGGTCGATATCGCCGCCGAGATATTTCCCGGCCCGCACCATGTGTCGCCGCCGTGCCGGCATTTCCCAAAATGCGGCGGTTGCCAGCTCCAGCATATCGATGTGCTCGGCTTCAATGAGGCGGTCAGCCACTACATCGTCGACATTCGCGAATGTCACATTCTGCTGCCTGAGCTGTTCGCGTTGTTCGATCCGCTGCGCACCCTGCTCGGCACGATGCTGGGGCCGCGCAAGAGCGCGAACGTGCATCTCGCCTGGACCGATCAGGGCGCCGACGTCGCGATCGACGGGGTCGCGGTCGACGGCCTTGCCGCGCACGAAGCGCTGACCGATTTCGCGCAAGCCCACCGGCTCGCGCGCATCGCGATCGACGAAGGCTATGGCAGCGAGCCGCGATGGGAACCCGAGCCCGTCACGACCACAATCGATGGCCTGGCGGTCGGCATGCCGATCAAGGCGTTCCTGCAAGCCACTGCCGATGGTGCCGATGCGCTCACCCTCGCGGTGCGCGAAGCCGTGGGCGATTCCGCTACGGTGGCGGACCTGTTCGCGGGATTGGGCACCTTCGCGATACCGGTGTCGGCCACCGCGCGCGTGGTGGCGGTCGAAGGCGCGCGCGATGCCGCGCTTGCCTTGCGCCTCGCCGCCAACCGGACGGGACGCCAGATTGCGGTCGATCATCGCGATCTGTTCCGCCGGCCCTTGTCCGACGAGGAATTGGCGCGGTTCGACGCGATCATCCTCGATCCGCCGCGCGCAGGTGCCAAGGAGCAGGCGCCCGCGCTGGCGCGCGCCGATATACGGCGGATCGCTTACGTTTCCTGCAATCCCGCCACCTTCGCGCGCGACGCGCGGACCCTGGTCGACGGCGGATGGCGGATCGACTGGATCAAACCCGTCGGCCAGTTCCGCTGGTCGACGCATGTCGAACTCGCGGCCGCTTTCCGCCGGGGCTGAGAACCAAGTTAGTGATAACGTAAGATATTTTATTTATACGGGGCAGATGTTCCCGTTCGATTCCTCAGATTCCCCTGTCACGTCCCCACGCGCGCCTGAGAACCTTACCGCGATCGTGGGCGACATCGGCCGTCAGACGATTCGCCTGGGCCTGACCGATCCCGCGGGCGAACTTCGGCGCGAAACGATCAAAGCCTATGAGGCCGCGACCCAGTCGACGATTTCCGGTGCGCTGACCACGTTCGCGCGCGAATGCGGCCTCAACGTCCTGCCGCGCCGGTGCGCGCTCGCCGTGTCGGGCGCTACGCGCGGCGATACGATATCGATCACCAACAGCCGCTGGTTCATCTCGCGCAGCGGCCTGCGTTCGATGCTGCAAGGTGATCCCGTCCTGATCAACGATTTCGCCGCGATCGCCTGGTCGTTAACCTCGCCCAAGGGCAGCGCGCGGATCGACCGCACCGAGCAGGGCATGATCTGCCCGGCGACGAAGACGGGCACCTATTGCGTCATCGGAATCGGCAGCGGCTTGGGTGTGGCGGTCATTCAGCGCGACGAATTCGGCCATTTCAGCGTACTCGCGACCGAAGCGGGCCATTGCTCCTTCGTGCCGGGCATTACGGACTGGCAACCGGTGATCGAAATCATGCGGCGAAGCGCCATCTGCCAGACCGCCGAACACTTCATGTCGGCCGCAGGTTTGCACCGCGCCTATCTGGCTTGTGCGGAGCATCTCCGCGTCGAGCCGCGCGCCGCCAATTCGGTCGAGGTGATGCGGCTCGTGGAAACCAGCCGCGACGTAGCCGCGGTCAAGGCGCTCGACCTGATCGCGCGCGCATTGTGGCAATTTGCGGGGAATATGGTGCTGAGCCATGGCGCATGGGACGGGGTGATCTTGACCGGCAGCCTGACCCAGGCACTCGCCAAGGTCCTGCGGCAGCAGCATGTCCGCGACCAGTTCCTGCTGGCGGGACCCTACGTGCGCGAATTGCAGCGTGTGCCGTGCAGCTTCGCCAGTTTCGATCATGCCGAGCTGGAAGGGGCAGCCCAGGCGCTTTTGCTGCGCGATCGCGCGCAGATACGATCAACGGTTGCCGCCGCCGCCTGAAACCGGCACCTTGCTTGGCAGTTGACCGTCCCAGAAGAGGAGGCCTGCGCATGAATATTTCCAAGGGCGGCATTGTGGAGCGGATCGCGCGGGTGCTGGCGGGACAGAGACTCAGCGCCAATGCCGACGGAAGCAATGCGCATGCCGCCCCGGATGTGGATTTGGCATGGCGCGATCATGTCGACGATGCGGTGGCCGTGCTGCGCACGATGCGCGAGCCCGATTCGCGCATGGCGGATGCGGGCGATCCGGTGATCTGGGAAAAGATGATCCTCGCGGCCTTGCCCGAAAGCGCCCGATAAGGAAGGGGGAGCGACCCGCGCTCCCCTTCCAATTCCTAATAGAAGGACGCCGGATTGGGCGGCGGCGCGTTGCAGGCGCGGTGGTTGCCATGGTTGCACGCCCAGACCTGCGCACGCCATACGCGCATCGCATCGGCATAAGCATGTTGTTGGCGAACATAGCGCGCGTCCGCGCGGTTGACGGCGGCGTCATGCCTGACCAGCGCATCCATGAAGGCCTGCTGGTCGGCGGCATATTGTGCCTGCGATTCCTGATATTGCGCGACGACAGCGGCATTCGCATCATTGTTGGCCGCGGTGGTCGAGGCGACCTGATTATTGATCGCGGCGGTGCCGGGCGCGCCCGCGGCGTTGATGGCGTCCTGATGCGGCATCGGTGTGGCCGCATAGCCGCGCTGATATTCCTCTTGCGGCGAACGTCCGGTGTTCTCGGCGCCGCCATTGGGCTGCGCCTGGGCAAAGACGGGCGCCAACGCACTAGCCGCGAGCAGCAGCCCGATTAAGGGTTTTGCCGACATAATCGCTCTCCTTGGCTGCGATTTTATCGGGGTGAACGCGACTCCGGGGTCGCCGTTCCGGTGATGCGCCTGCCGGGTTCGGCCTTGAGTCTACGCCGCCGGAGCGAATTCGCCCGTCTTTTCGTCCATCAGATAAAGGACGCCTTCAGCAATCGCGAAATGCGCGCCGCGCAGTTTCAGCCGGCCTTCCTTCTCGGCTTCGGGAATGCAGGGGAAGGTGCGTAAATTGGCGAGACTGACCCTGACGCACGCATATTCGAGCGCGCGCACCGCCTCCGGTCCCTGGCCCAGTTCGGCAACGATCTGGTCGCGCTCCTTCTGAAGCAGCGACACCCACTCGGCGATGAAGCCGCCGCGCCCGCGCGGCGCGCCTTCGAACGCATGATTGAGCGAGGCGCTGACGCCGCCGCACGCGCCATGGCCCATCACCACCACCTCGGCGACGTTCAATTGCGTGACCGCGAATTCCAGCGCGGCCGACACGCCGTGATAGCCTTTGCTCAGCTCGAATGGCGGCACGAGGTTGGCGATATTGCGCACCACGAACAACTCGCCGGGCGAGACATCGAAGATGCGCGCCGGATCGACCCGGCTGTCGGAACAGGCGATCACGAGCGTCTTGGGGCTCTGGCCCTCCGCCAGCTCGGCCCAGCGCGCGCGTTGCTGCGACCATTCTTCGTCACGAAAGCGATGATAGCCCGCGATCAGGCGGTCGAATTCGGTGGGTGCGGCGTCAGACATGGGGTTTCCCGTTACCGATTGGCCGACGCGGTGCAAGCGCGGCTTCAACGGATGCAAGCGGTCCGGGGGTGGCAAGTCCGCGCGCGCGACGCTATCTGGCGGGCATGAACGAGCCGCTACCCATTCGTCCTCCCCGCGAGCGCAAGCCCGACTGGATTCGCGTCAAGGCGCCGACCAGCCACGGCTTCAACGAAACGCGCCAGCTGATGCGCCGTTTGAACCTCGCCACCGTGTGCGAGGAGGCGGCCTGCCCCAATATCGGCGAATGCTGGACCAAGAAGCACGCGACCGTGATGATCCTGGGCGACACGTGCACGCGCGCCTGTGCCTTCTGCAACGTCAAGACCGGCATGCCGCGCGCCGTCGACCTGACCGAACCGCAGCATGTGGCCGACGCCGCCGCCGAGCTGGGCCTGACGCATATCGTCGTGACGTCGGTTGACCGCGACGATTTGAAGGACGGCGGCGCCAGCCAGTTCGTCAAGGTGATCGAGGCGCTGCGCCGGACCACACCCACCACCACCATCGAGATATTGACCCCCGATTTCCGCAACAAGGCGGACAGTGCAATCGAGGCGATCGTCGCCGCACGGCCCGACGTCTACAACCATAATCTCGAAACCGTGCCGAGGCTGTATCCGACGATCCGGCCGGGTGCCCGTTATTATGCCTCGCTGCGCCTGCTCGAGCAGGTCAAGACGCTCGATCCGTCGATCTTCACCAAATCGGGCGTGATGGTCGGCCTGGGCGAAGAACGGATGGAGGTCCATCAGGTGATGGACGACATGCGCTCGGCGGGCATCGATTTCCTGACGATGGGCCAATATCTCCAGCCCACGCCCAAACACGCCAAGGTCGCCGAATTCGTGACCCCGCAGGCGTTCGCCGCTTATGGCGCGATCGCGCGCGCCAAGGGCTTCCTGCTGGTCGCGGCAACCCCGCTCACGCGCTCCTCCTACCATGCCGGCGACGATTTCGAACGGATGCGCGCCGCGCGCGAAGCTCAGCTCAAGGCAGGTCGTGCCCCGGCATAAGGAGACGCGCCGGCTGCCTTATACGCCGGAGCAGATGTTCGACCTGGTCGCCGATGTCGGCCGCTATGGGGAGTTCCTGCCCTGGGTGGCGGCGGTGCGGGTGAAGTCGGACAGCGAGACCGAGATGGTGGCCGACCTGGTGGTCGGCTTCAAGGCGCTCAAGGAGCGTTTCACCTCGCGCGTGACCAAGGATCGGCCGCGAATGATCCATGTCGACTATCTCGACGGGCCGCTCAAATATCTGAAGAACGACTGGACCTTCGAGCCCGACGGGGAAGGGGGCTGCCTTGTCAGCTTCAACGTCGATTTCGAGTTCAGGAGCCGCATCTTCGAGATGATCGCCGGCCAGATGTTCGGCACCGCGATCCGCAAGATGGTCGGCGCGTTCGAGACGCGCGCCGCAAAGCTCTATGCTTCGGGCAGCAGCAGCTCCAGCGCGCACAGCGCCGCCTGAAGGCGGATTCCCGCGCGGCCGAGATCGCCGAACTCTCTCTGGTCGGTCACCGCGTCCTCGGGATCGTCGCCCGCCTTGGCCAGCGCGAACACCACTGTTCCGACCGGCTTGCGGTCGCTTCCGCCGCCGGGGCCGGCAATGCCGGTGATCGCGACCGCGATATCGCTGCCCGATTTGGCGACCGCGCCATGCGCCATCGCCCAGGCGGTGGCGAGGCTGACCGCGCCGAACGTATCGATCACGTCCCCGGCCACGCCAAGCAAAGCGGTCTTGGCCTCATTGGAATAGGTCACGAACCCGGCGTCGAATACGTCGGACGATCCGGGGATTTCGGTCAAAGCCGCGCTGACGAGGCCACCGGTGCAGCTTTCGGCGACCGAAAGACGTCGACCGATCACGCGATTCTCGTCGATCACGCGGCGAGCGAGCGTCACCAGCTCTAGGGGGAGGAGATTGTTCACTGGCCGTTGGGCTCCAGGCGGCAGATTTTGAGAATTTCGGCGAGGCCCTTGCCCTTGCGCTCGGCGATGGAAATAGCGAGCACGGCCAGGCGGCCGACGTCCGCGCCAGTCAGATTGCGCGCGTCCATGATCGCTTCATTGGCAACGAAGCAATCGTCGCGGTTGATCTGCTTGGCGAGCAGGCCGCCGAGCATGGGCTCGGCGAGCGCGCGTATCCCTTGCGAATCCATGTCGGGCGGCATCGGCTGGCCCAGATATTTCTCGAAGATCATACCGATCGCGCGCCGTGCCTCGGGCCACGCGGCGGCGCTGTCGGGCGCGTAGCGATCGGCGAGCGCAGGTCCATTCGCGACGATATAGGCGCTGGGCGGGAGAACCTCGCTGCACCGATTGCCCAACTTCTCCGCAAGCGTGGGCAAAGCGAAGGTGACGAGTGCGGCGGCTTGGCGCTGCGGCATGCAGTCGGAGGTCTGCGCGAGCGCCACCGACGGCATCGCCGCCAGCATGATCGCAAGTCCAAGTGTCTTCATAGGTCGGTCTCCGGCAGGCGCACCGTAGCCGCGGCCTGGGCGGCGATGCCTTCGCGGCGGCCGGTAAAGCCCAGGCGTTCGGTGGTGGTGGCCTTGATGCTGATCTTCGCCTCCGCGAGCCCGAGCAGGTCGGCGACCCGCATCCGGATTGCGGCGCGGTGCGGACCGACCTTCGGCTCCTCGCAGATAATGGTTAAATCGACATGATCGATCCGTCCGCCCTGCGCCGCGATCAAGTCGCGCGCATGAATCAGGAAACGATCGGAGGACGCGCCGCGCCATTGCGGGTCGCTCGGCGGGAAATGCGTGCCGATATCGCCCTCGCCGATCGTGCCGAGCAGGGCATCGGTCAGCGCATGCAGCCCGACATCGGCATCCGAATGACCGGCCAGCGCGCGGTTATGCGCGATGCGGACCCCACCGATCCACAGTCCGTCGCCTTCGGTGAAGCCGTGCACGTCGAAGCCGAGCGCGGTCCGCGAGACCATGCGCCCCGCCAGCCTTTGCTCCGCCGCCGCGAAATCGGCGGGGTAGGTGAGCTTGTCGAGCGCGGGAGAACCCTCGACCATCGCCACGGCAAGGCCCGCCGCGCGCGCGATCTGCGCATCGTCGGTCGCTTCGCGCGAAATATCCCATGAAGCATGCGCGGCCCGGATCGCGTCGGTCAGGAAGGCCTGCGGCGTCTGCACGCGGGCGAGTTTTTCGCGCGCGACGACCGGCCCCAGCGTCTCGCCCGCCTCGGCCAGCGTGTCCGCTACCGCGAGCACCGGAACGGCGCCGGGCGCTCGCTCCAGCGCCGCGAGCAGCCGGTCGATCACCGCGCCGGGCAGGAAAGGGCGCGCCGCGTCATGGATCAGAACGCGCGCGCCATCCGCCGCCGCCAGCCCATTGGCGACCGATTCGCGCCTGGTCGCGCCGCCTATGACGGGTGCCGCCAGACGGCGCGCTCCAACCGCGTCGGCATAAAGCCGTTCCTGTCCCGCGCCGATCACGACGCGGATCTGATCGATCGCAGGATGCGCCTGAAGCGCGTCGATCGCGTGCGCCAGCACCGCCTTGCCGGCGATCGGGGCATATTGTTTGGGAAGGCCGGCGCCCGCCCGGGTGCCCGATCCGGCCGCGACGATCAGCGCTGTTGTGCTCGGTCGCATATTGGCGCGCGCCCTAGCGCGTCCGGAGGCGCATTGCCATCCTTGTTCGCAGGTGCGGCAAAAGCGTCAGCGCGCGGCCTGGTGCGCCTCCCGTAGCGCCTTCGCGAACAGCCGGAATTCCTTTTCACGGGGGGATCCGCTCCGCCACACCAAAGCGATCCGTCGCGACGGATGCTTCGCGTCGAGCGGTCGCGCGATCACGTCGGTGTGATCGAGAATGCCGGCCTCGAGCGCCATTTCGGGTAGCATCGTCATGCCCAGCTTGTTGTCGACCATCTGCACGAGGGTGTGGAGCGACGTCCCCATCATCGCCGCGCCCGCGCGCAGTTCGGGCCGGTTGCAGGCGGCGAGCGCGTGATCCTTGAGGCAATGGCCATCCTCGAGCAGGAGCAATTTCGTCTCGTCGATCGCGTCGGCGGACAAAGGATCGGGCATGCTCGCCGCCTGGTCGGCGGGGAAAGCGACGAACAGGCGATCCTCGAACAGATCCTCATGCTCGATATCGCCGCAGGCGTAGGGGAGCGCGAGCAGCACGCAATCGACATGGCCGCGATGGAGCGATTCGCACGCCGCCGCCGACGGCTCTTCGCGCAGATAGAGTTTGAGTTCAGGCCAGGATTCGCGGAGTTTGCCGAGGATGCGCGGCAGCAGGAACGGCGCGATGGTCGGGATCACGCCCATCCGCATCTCGCCCGACAAGGGTTTGCCCGCCGCTCGCGCGAGCGCGGCCAGCTCTTCCGCCTCGCGCAGCACGCGCTCACCCTTGTCAGCGATCTTGAGGCCGAGCGGCGTGAAGCGCACCACGCGCCGCGTACGCTCGACCAGCATCAGGCCGAGCAAGGATTCTAGTTCGCGCAAACCCGCCGACAAGGTCGACTGGGTGACGAAGCAGGCATCGGCGGCACGGCCGAAATGGCCTGTGTCACGCAGGGCGACGAGATATTGCAGTTGTTTGAGGGTGGGCAGGTAGACCGCCATTTATCGCTCCAATCGATCAATAGCGTACAAATAATCAATTTGCTTCGCGATTGCGAGGGGGCCACATGCGCTTCCGACAGTTTCGTCGCCCCCACAATATGGAGATAGACCCATGCTCACCGTCGGTGACAAATTCCCCTCGCTGAAGCTTCCCGTCCAGGAGGGCGTCTCGGCTCTGCCCGCTGGCGAAACGATCGATACCGGCGATACGGGCGGCAAGTGGAAGGTCGTGTTCTTCTGGCCGAAGGACTTCACCTTCATCTGCCCGACCGAGATCATCGGCTATGGCGAGCTCAAGAACGACCTCGCCGACCGCGACGCGGTGCTGATCGGCGCCTCGACCGACACCCATCGTTCACGAGGAAGCGGGCGTTGCGCTGCGAGCCACCTTCATCGTCGATCCGCACAACGTGATCCAGCACGTGACGGTCAACGGCCTCAACCAGGGCCGCAACCCGGCCGAGGCGATCCGCGTGCTCGACGCGCTCCAGACCGACGAGCTTTGCCCGTGCAATTGGCACCAGGGCGAAGAGGTCCTGAAGCCCGCGGCCTGATCCTTTTCGAAGGAACACGAATTGGGCGCGGGTGGCAGGCCGCCGCTCGCGCCCTTTTCATATCTTGTCTCAGGAGTTTAACTCATGTCGCTGCGTGAATTTGCGGAAGCCTTGCCCGATTATGCCAAGGACATCCGCCTCAATCTCAACTCACTGGCCGGCGATCAGACGCTCAACGACCAGCGCAAATATGGGCTGCTGCTCACCACCGCACATGGCTCGGGCTACAAGCCGCTGGTCGAGGCGGCCGAGGCGGAGTGCGTGCCCAGGCTTTCGCCCGAGGCGGCCAATGCCGCACGCGCCGCGGCGGCGGTGATGGCGATGAACAACGTCTATTATCGCTTCACCCATCTCGCCTCGAACAAGGAATATGGCACGCTTCCCGCCAAGCTGCGCATGAACGTCATCGGTGCGCCGGGGATCGACAAGGCCGATTTCGAGCTCTTTTGCCTGGCGGTATCGGCGCAGAATGGCTGCGGTATGTGCATCGATAGCCATGAGAAAGTGCTCAAGGGCCATGGCGTCCCCTCCGACGTGATCCAGGCGGCGGCGCGGATCGGCGCGGTGATGACCGCGGCGGCAACGGTGCACGCGACGCGGGTTTGATACGCCGCCGGTCAGCTAAAATTGAGCGTCACCTCAGTTAATTTGAGCGTCACTCAACGAAAATACACCGTCATCCCAGCGCAAGCTGGGATCTCAGGAGATAGAGATCGTCGCCTGCCTCACGAGATCCCAGCTTGCGCTGGGATGACGGGGGTAGTGGGATGACGGGGTGGTGAGACGACGGGAGTGTGACGACGAGGCTTACGCTTCCTCCTCCACATCCCCGAGCTGCCGCCGTCTAAGCGGCGGCTCATGGGACATCTCCGCCATTTCCATGATCTTGGCACGCAGTTGTGCGCGCTTGTCGTGGATCGAGGCGATGACCGGCCCCATCGCCAGCCCCAGATCGACCAGGACGGCTTCGGACAATTGGAGCGAGGATTCGACCGTTTCCGGCACCGCGTCGGTCGCGCCGGCCCGATAGAGCTGGGCTGCCTGGTTGGGGTCGCGCGCGCGGGCGATGATGGGCAGATCGGGGAATTTGTTCCGAAGCGACCTCGTCAGCCGCACGACCTGAACCGGATCGTCCATCGTCAGCACGACCGCGCTGGCTTTCTCCACCTGCAGCAGCTCGATCATGCCAGGCCGAACGATATCGCCGAACGTCGCATTATAGCCGCGCTCGCGCGCGGCACGGATCGTGTCGGCATCCGCATCGATCGCGAGGTAGGGGCGCTTATGCGCGTCGAGCATTTGCGCGACCAGCCGCCCGACGCGGCCGAACCCGATCACCAATACGCGCGCTTTGCCCTCGGCTGGCGGAGGCGGGAGCGCATCCGGCTGGCTGCGCCGCTCGATCCTTTTGGCGAGGAAATTGCCAGCCTCCGCGAGCAAGGGCGTCACGGTGAGGCCGAGCGCGGTCACGATCTGCCAGAAAGCGGCGGTATCGCGTGCGATCAGCCCTGCGCTGGCCGCGGTGCCGAGCACGATCAAGGTGGTTTCGGCGGGCGCGGACATAAGCAGCCCGGTCTCGAGACTGACGCTGCGTCTGGCGCCGCCGACGCGCAGCAGCAATCCGGTCACCAGCGCTTTCACGACGATCACGCCTAGCACCGCGAACAGCAAATCGAGCCAGCGCGCGGCTATTACCGTCAGATCGAGCGACATGCCGACCGTGATCAGGAAGACGCCAAGCGCGAGCCCCCTGAACGGCGCGGTCATCAGTTCAACCTCGCTATGATAATCGGTCTCGGCGATGAGGATGCCCGCGATCAGCGCGCCGACAATCGGCGACAGGCCCGCGGCCGCGGTGGCGACGCTCGCCAGGATCACCACGAGCAGGCTCGCCGCGAGGAAGAGTTCGGGGCTCTTGGTCCGTGCGGCCTGCGCGAACAGGCGGGGCAAAGCGAACCGGCCCACGATCAGCATGCCGCCGATCGTGGCCGCGCCGATCGCAAGCGTCCGGAGCAGCCCGGAGGCGTCGCCGCCATGCGGGGCGAGCGCGCCCAAAGCGAAGATGATCGGCACCAGCGCCAGATCCTCGAACAACAGCATGGCGAAGGCGCGCTCGCCGACCGGGCCGCTCGTGCCCGCGATCGGCAGCACCAACGCGGTCGAGGACAAAGCGAGCGCGATGCCGAGGCCGAAGGCGGTGACCGGGCTCTCGCCGAGGAGGAGGAAGCCCGCAGCGAGCAGCAGGGTTATGCCTAGCAGTTCGGCCGTACCCAATCCGAACACGTCGCGGCGCATCGCCCATAACCGCCCGAACGAGAGCTCCAGTCCGATCGAGAAGAGCAGCAGCACGATCCCCAGTTCGGCGAACGGCGCGATCGCACGCGTATCCGTGATCGTTATGTAGAACAGCCAGGGCATATGCGGCACGAACCGGCCCAGACCCGCAGGACCGACCGCCACCCCGACCAGGATGAAGCCGATCACCGGGCTTATGCGCAATCGCGCGAACGCCGGAATGACGATCCCCGCCGCGCCCAGGATGACCAGAGCATCGCTGAAGCCGGTGGATTCGATCGGGAGCGGCATGGAGCAGTCTTTGCGCGGCTTGCGTTGGAAGGCTAGACAATTAGCGGGAGAAGCGCCCGATGACCGACAGTGAGCCTACTTTATGCGTAGTCGGCGGAGGCCCAGCCGGCATGATGTGCGGTTATTTGTTCGCGCGCGCCGGCGTGAAGACAATCGTGCTGGAGAAGCACGGGGATTTCCTGCTCGATTTCCGCGGCGACACGGTCCATCCGTCGACGCTCGATCTGTTCGACGAATTGGGCCTGCTCGACGCTTTACTCAAACGTCCGCATGACCGCGTTTCCACCATCGGCGCGATCGTCGCCGGCCAGGAAGTGCGGATTGCCGATTTCACGCACCTGCCGCCGCCTGGCAATTTCACCGCGCTGATGCCGCAATGGGAATTCCTCGACTTCCTGTCAGAACAGGCGCGAGCGCTGCCGGCCTTTGCGGTGCGGATGGAAAGC
>JAEKMC010000082.1 GCA_019508115.1 Sphingomonas sp. | reverse complement strand
ACCGGCCTGCGCCACCATTTGGGATATTGGCCGCCCGTCTCGTACGCCCACCAATAGAGGTAATCGCCATCCTTCTGCGGCACCGAGGCGTCGTCCTGCTTCACGCGCCCCTTCATCTCTTCGTAGATGGCGTCGACCAGCCCCCGGTGCGGCGCCATCGCCGCCTCGAAATAGGCATTCTCCTCCTTCAAATAAGAGAGAACCTCCTCATCGCCGACATTGGGATAGGCCGGATCCTTGAGCCACGCCCACGGATCCTCGATCCGGATACCATGATGCTCGTAGGAATGAGGCTTGGTCGCGGCGACGGGCGGGGGAGGAAGATCGGTCATGCCCGCCTCTGTGGGGGTGCGCGCGCGCCGTCGCAAGTCTCAGATCGCCGATTGGATCGGCCCTGGATATTGGAGGATCACGCGATCGGTGGTGAGCAGCACCACGCCCTCCGCGATTGCCTGCGCGATCAGCATCCTATCGAACGGATCGCGATGAATGTCGGGCAGCGTGGCAACGCCCGCGGCATGCGCGCTCGTGATCGGCAGCTCTTCATAACCGCTGTCGAGGAGTTCGCGTCGGAACAATCCCGCCTCGACGGCAAAATCCGCTTTGCCCAGGGACGATTTGATCGCGATCTCCCAGATGCTCGCCGGGCTGAACCAGAGTTTGTTCTGCGGATCGGCGATCAGGTCCGCCGCTCTGTCCGACAGGCCGCTGCCGGCTGCGGCCCACAGAAGCAGGTGCGTATCGAGCAGCAGCCTCATGGCCGGCCGGCGAACAGGCCTTCGATTTCCTCCGCATCCCGCGTCGCGAAATCGGCGGGAACATGGATCCGGCCTTTCATGAAGCCGATCCGCGCCCTGGGCTCCTCCGCCCGCTCGACCGGGCTGACCCGAACCATCGGTTTCCCGGCCTTGGCGATGATGAAGCTTTCGCCCTGCGCGACGGCCTTGTCCACCAGCATCGAAAGATGCGTCTTCGCTTCGTGCATATTGACGGTTCGCATGATGGCGCCCTTGACTTAGTTCAAGCGAGTTAGTTCATTCCGGCGGGAAATTCAAGCGCTCGTCGGTGGCAAACCCTGTGCCGACCCACTTTGACCTGCGATCCGAAAAGCTTATCTACGACCCATGTCCACTTATGCCGACCGCCTCCAAGCCCTCCGCGAGGAGCTTGCCCGCCGCCGTCTCGACGGTTTCGTCGTGCCGCTCACCGACGAGCATATGTCCGAATATGTCGGGGCTTATGCGCAGCGGCTCGCCTGGCTGACCGGTTTCCAGGGCTCGGCCGGCACCGCCGCCGTGCTGCCCGCCGAGGCGGCGATCTTCGTCGACGGCCGCTACACGCTCCAGGTGCGCGAGCAGGTCTCCGCCGACCAATGGAGCTATCATTCGGTCCCGCAGACCAGCGTCGCCTCCTGGCTGTCCGAGCATGCGCCGGAAGGCGCGCGCATCGGCTATGATCCCTGGCTCCACACCAAGACCTGGGTCCAGCAGGCGACCAAGGCGCTCGCCGAGAAAGGCGCGACCCTCGTCGCGGTCGATACCAATCCGGTCGACGCGGTCTGGCCCGACCGGCCGTTGCCCTCCAACGCCCGCCTCGTCGTCCAGCCCGACCAGTTTGCCGGCCGCTCGTCCGCCGAGAAGCGCCAGGAGATTGCCGACTGGCTGGTCAAGAACAAGGCCGACGCCGCGGTTCTGCCCGCGCTCGACTCGATCGCCTGGACCTTCAACGTGCGCGGGCAGGATGTCGATCGCACGCCCGTCGCGCTGGCTTATGCGCTGGTCAACGCCGACGGCACCGCCGATTTGTTCGTCGCGCCCGAGAAAATAAGCGAGGACGTCGCCCAGCATCTCGGCAATGCGGTGCGGCTCCATCCGCGCGACGCCTTTGCGGGTCATCTCACCCAGCTGAAGGGCCAGCGCGTCGCCGCCGATCCCGAGCGCGCGGTGTCCGCCATCTTCAAGACGCTGAGCGACGCGGGGGCGACCTTGCTCGAGCTGCGCGATCCCGCGGTCCTGCCCAAGGCAATCAAGAACGCGGCCGAGATTGCCGGCCAGGAAGCCGCGCAGGCACGCGACGGCGCGGCGCTGAGCCGCTTCCTCCATTGGCTGTCGGTCGAGGCGCCCAAGGGCGGGGTCGACGAGCTCGGCGCCGCCGCCAAGCTCCAGTCCTTCCGCGAGCAGACCGGCGCGCTCAAGGATTTGTCGTTCGACACGATCTCCGGCGCCGGCCCCAACGGCGCGGTCGTCCATTATCGCGTGAGCGAGGAGACCAATCGTCCGCTCGAGCCGAACTCGCTCTATCTGGTCGATTCAGGCGCGCAATATCAGGACGGCACCACCGACGTGACGCGCACCGTCGCGATCGGCGAACCGACCGCCGAGATGCGCGACCGCTTCACGCGCGTGCTCAAGGGCCATATCGCGCTCGCCCGCGCCATTTTCCCGGAGGGCACACGCGGATCGCAGCTCGATACGCTCGCGCGTCAATATCTGTGGGCGGTCGGCCTCGATTATGCGCACGGCACCGGTCATGGCGTCGGCTCTTTCCTCGCGGTCCATGAAGGGCCCCAGCGGATCGCGCCCGGCAGTGGCGGCTTCGCCGGCGGCGACGAGCCGCTCCAGGCGGGCATGATCCTTTCGAACGAACCCGGTTATTACAAGGCCGGCGCATATGGCATCCGCATCGAGAATCTGGTGCTGGTCGAGCCGCGCGACGCCCCCGGCGCGGAGAAGAAGCTGCTCGGCTTCCGCACGCTGACCTTCGCCCCGCTCGACCGCCGCCTGATCGATCTCGACCTGCTCGATCGCGAGGAGCGCGCCTGGGTCGACGGCTATCATGCGCAGGTGGCGGCGATCGTCGGCCCGCAGCTGGACGGTGCCGCCGCCGACTGGCTCAGGGCTGAGACGGCTCCCCTTTAGAGCGATTTCTAGCCGGGTGGACTCACCCGGCGACTCGGAAATCGCGGTAAAACAAAGATCTAGAGCGGCCGATCCGATGCAATCGGATCGGGAATCGCTTTAGGGGCGGGGTTTTCCTCGGCCCGCTGCTCGCGGCTCTGCGCCTTCCGGCGACGCAGATTGGTTCTCAGCGCTTCGGCCAGCCGCGCCTGCCGATCCTGATCGTCTTTTGCCATGGATGCTTCCTTGACCTTGGCCGCCGCCTTGTCCATAGGCCGCCTTCCCCGAGCGTTCCGGCGCCTTCGGGTCCAGCATGCTGGTGTTTTGCTGCCGTAGCTCAGTGGTAGAGCGCATCCTTGGTAAGGCTGAGGTCGTGAGTTCAATCCTCACCGGCAGCACCAGCATTCACACCGGCCTGACGATTACGCGGGCGTCATGCGCCCGCCCTTGATCAGCTCTCCGCATTGCGCGCCGCCAGCAGATCGCCGACGAGCCACAAGGCCGCCGCCATGCATAGGCTGATCGCGACGCCCGCCCAGCGCAACCACTCGGTTGGGTGCATGACCGCTCCCGTAAGCCACACGAACAGCGCGAAACAGGCGTACATCAGCGCGCCGAGCCGCGTTGCCGGCACCGCAAGCCGGTTCGCGAGCAGGGCGATTCCGACGGCGAGGTGCCCCACCCCCGTCGCGAGCGCCCAGAAGACCTGACCGCCGGGCATCCACTCCGGCACCATATCGGCGGTTGGCTTGAGCCCCGCGAAATGGGCGAGCGCGAAGAGGAGCGAGCAGATGCCGAACACGATCCGTGCGGTCGTCACGCGCGCCGATCGGTCCCCGCGCATCCGCAGCAGGATCGCCCAACTGCCGACCATGACGGACGTTTGCTCAGCGAGACCCAGCACGGCCTTGGGGGCGGTATGCGGGTCTGCCAGCTGCAGCACATAACAGGCATCATAGAGCGCGAAGAGGGTCAGCAGGATCATCGCCGCCGGCCGAATTGTGCGTGCGATCAGCAAGCCCGCCCCGCCCAGAACGAGCAGGCTCGCGGACAAATAAGCGAGCGGCTGCCGCAAGGGCAGGCTCTCCGGCACCGGTTGCCAGTAGATTGCGAAGTCGCCCTGCAGCAAACAGGCAATCCCGTACGCGATCGCCGCTACCCCCAGGAACGCCACTCCACCACCCGGCTGACCCAGCCGGTGGATACCCTCTTTGATCTGCATCGAACGTTCGTCCTTCTTCCCTGCCGGTGCTGATGCGCGGTCCGGCCTGGCGAGCGTGTGGGGGGACGAAGACGGCGAAGGCGAATAAGGAAAGGTTCAATTTCTTCTATCCCGCGCCGCGCGGCCTCTGCCATGCTTTCCATTCAGACTGCGGGCGTGCAAAAACGGCCGAAGCCAGGGCCGTTGCGAGTTTCAAATGACGAGACATACAATCGGCGCATGGACGTTCGAGCCGGGCGCCAACGAACTGCATCGCGATGGCGAGCGCCGCCGTCTGGAGCATCGCGCCGCGGCAACGCTGGAGCTCCTTTGCCGCCGCCCCGGCGAGATCGTGACGACGGATGACATATTGGCGCAGGTCTGGAACGGCCGAGCCATCAGCCCCAACAGCATCCCCGTCGTCATCAGCGACTTGCGCCAGGCGCTCGAAGACGATGCGCGCAGCCCCCGCTACATCGAAACGGTGGCCAAGCGCGGTTATCGCCTAATGGTCGAGCGGCCGGTCCAGGCACCGATCCCATCGCCCACGCGCCGCGTCCGTGCGGCAGTCTTCGCGCTGATCGCGCTCGTGCTCGCGTTGGGAGGCGCGCTTGCCTATGCCACGTTGGCGCGGCCGAAGGCACCGGTGCTGGTGGTCAGACGGGTGCAGAACGGCACCGGCAACCCCGTTTATGATCCGCTCGCCAATGCCAGCAGTGCGGTGTTGATGACCGAAGCCGAGCAGCTGACCGGCGTTCAGGTCTTTCGGGGGCCCAGCCCACGCCCGGACGCGATCCTGCTCGATTCGATCCTCGTCATCTGGAACGGCCGCCCGACCGTGATGATGGCCGCCCAGCGCGCGGGCGGCCCGGTCTTGTGGACCGGGATGACGGCCGGCGGCGAGCAGCGCATCCCCTATGACATAGCACTCGAGATGCACCGCCTGGGCCAACGGCTCCGGCCGTAAGGCGTCGTGCGTTCGATCCTCACCGGCAGCACCGGTATCTTTTCGTCCGCGGCGGCGCCTGCTCAGCGATAGGGCAGGTCGTCCCCCAGGGCCAGGCGGGCAAGCAAGAGGTCGATCGTGAGCCCCGGCGTCCCGGTCGGCCTTTCCCACGGCGCGAAGGGCAGGATCAGCGCCGCCAGCGCCTGCGCTTCGTCGAGCAAGTCCAACGGCACCCCGTCCGCCACCCGCCGCTTGAGCCGCGCCGCCAGCGCCTCCTTGTGGATGCAGGTGGATGCGTTGAAGACGCGCAGGCACACGCCATAGGCGCCCTGAAGCCAGCTTGCCCACTCCTCTCCCGCCACCACCCGGGCCCGTGCGCGGTCGAAGACACCCTTTGGCCAGCAGGATGGAAACGCCTCCTCGGCGCCCTCGACCGCCGGCAGGAGATCCGCGAACCGGCTGACGAAATGGTCGCGATTGCCGGCCGCCGCCGCCGCGATCGCGGCGCCGTCACGCGTCAGCAGAGCGGCACGGCGCAGGTCCCATGCCGCCGAGCGCGAATAATAGAGTTGGGCCCGATCGGGCGGCACAGGGGCATCGGCTCCCCGACAAGCGGACAGGGCGCTCCACCAGCGCCCCGACCAGGCGTAGATCGGCCCCGGCGCGCAGCCCGCGCGGATCAGCTGCCGCACCTCTTCCTCCGCCAGACCGGTTGCCGCCGCCAGCTCGGGCAGGCGCCAGAAATGGCGCGCGACATAGGATCGGGCGGCAATGTCATCCTGGGTCGTGTCACGCATCGGGCTTTTTAGCTCCGGCGAAGACGGCAATGCTTCGGCCGATGTCGAGACATGGCGTATCCATGCGAGCAATGGGACCGTTTGGGATGGATTAGTGGCGAAGAGCATTGCCCCCGCACAGGCCCCGAATTACGCATATCGCCATAGAGCCGGAGAGGGTGGCGGCGATATGGATGACGCGACGACCGAGCGTGCGGCGCGGGCCATTTACGGCCTGTCACCGGCGCATTGCAGCGCCAGAGTGACGATCGCCGGGCAAGCGGCGGTGATAACCGGCGACATCGACTGGAGCGACGCACCGGCATGGAGGCGTAACCGGGCACTCCTCCTGGCGCGGGTAGCGCTCGAAACAGCGATAGTCCCTTAGACCTTGATCCCCGCTTCCGCCGAAAAACGATCGGGCTCTAATTCGTGGGGCCGCCCACGATGACCGGGCGCCGTGTCCATGGTCGCTGGTCGTTCGGCTTATATTTATAAAGACCGAAGCCGAAGAGGACCATCTTCACGCCGGGACGAAGCGGCAGGACGCTCGATGCGTCGATTACGAAAATCCCATAGGCCGACAGCGCCAGAAACAGCATTATCTTCTTGGCGGTGACCCCGCCGGTCGGCTTGACCGGCACCTTGGGACCGGTCGCCAATATCGCCTTGCGCAAGCTCAGGACCGGCTTTTCGATGACATGCCAGGAGGTCACCGCGAACAGCAGCGTCAGCGGCAGCGCGATGCCCAAATTGACATACCAGAAGCGGGCGTGCGGAAGGAAATGCGCAATCGCCTGCTGGATCGGAAAGCCGTAAATGTAGATGCCATAACTATAATCGCCGCGATGGAAGAAAGGCAGTTTCGGCAAGTCGCTGAGGCCGACCACCGCGACCGTATAGATCAGGCCGGGAACGGCGGCGTAGGCGAGCACCTCAATGCCGCTGAGCTGCATCACCAGAACGAGACCCAGCGAAACACCGAATGCGGCCAACGCGGCCAACCGGCTGAACGGCAGGCGGTCACGGTAAAGGAATATCAAGATGCCGATCAGGAAGCAGAAGATGAGCAGCTTCGCGGGCAAAACCTCGATCGTGCCGCGCGTCGGGAACACCCAGCCGATCAGCACGGTTGCCACCGAATAGACCAGGGTGACCCAGGTCATTGCCTTTACGCTGCGGAATGCTCCCGTGAGCAAGAGCAGCGACATTATGATGTAGCAGAGAATCTCCGGCCCGACCGTCCACAGCGCGAAATTGACCAGCTGCGGCGCGGGATTGTCCAGGAACAATCCCGGAAGCGAGAAGCGGACGCGCCCGATCAGTGACCCAAAATATTCGAGGAACATCGGGCTTGAATAATATTGCTTGAGCGGGAGGGCCGTCAGGAGCGGGCCCAGCACGAGCGCGGAAATCATGATTTCCGTAAATAATGCGGGCAGGATGCGCAGCACGCGGAACGTGATGAATGTCTTGAGTTCGCCGGTCCGTTGGGCGCTTCCCATGACAAGGAAGCCGCTCAAGCCGAAAAACATCGGCAAGAGGGTCGCCAGCAGCACCGGAACGGGGAATGCCGCCAGCGTCCGCCCATAATCTTGGCCGTAGCTGATGCTGAAGCTGTGCCACGTAAGGATGCTCAGCGCGAGGCCGACCCTCAAATGATCGAAACCGGGACCGATCCCCTTCAGGTCGCTAAGCCGCTTTCCCAGCGAGATGCCGGTCCCCTCAGACATTTACATTACCCCCGGTGTAACTTCTGGCGCATTCCCCCCATATCAAAGTGATCTCGCCCGGCAAGGGCGCCCTGAGAATTACTCCGGATCGGCGGTATTGGTTATTTTACCAAAGAATCTTGGTGCTATGCGATCCGCTCGGGGGGGATGCGTATGATGACTCTAACCAATTCTACCGAAAAACTTGGCGTAAACGAAGTTATTACGGCTTCCGACAATTGGCTGACCCGCATAATCTTTTGGTGGCATGCACAGGACGCCGCACCCATTGAAGCGGCTGGTAAAGAGCCCCACGATATTCGCGCGTTCGAAGACCTCAATTGGGCGCAGATGTGGTAGTCCCTCGCCCGATAATGATCCGTTTGGGATAAAGCTCGGATCAAATAGTCCGCCACGTGAACGGCTCATGGGTGTATTCATATCGTCCGCCCTGCAAAAGGGCAGGAGATTGCGATGCCGGACCAGGATGCTGACGTCCCGCCAGCGCGATGGGTGATAGGCCCGATGGGCGAACGGCTCACGTTGGACACATTGCCCTCGCCCAAGACACGCCGATGGGTGATCCGCCGCAAGGCCGAATTGGTCTGCGCGGTGGAAGGGCGGTTGCTCACCCGCGAGGAAGCGATTGCGCGCTACAATATCAGCGAGGACGAGTTCGAGACATGGCGGCAGTCGGTCGAGCGGCACGGCCTGCTCGGCCTGCGCAGCACGCGCCTCCAGCATTATCGCGACCGGGAGAAGCGCTTCCCTGACATGTAGGGGCGCTTCTCGGGAAATCAGGCTGCAATTCCGTCATGGCCTCGCCACCGCGGAAGATCGCCGCGCGCCGGCCGAAGACCGCGGCAATCGCAAGCAAGGAAAAGCCCCCTCCGCCATGGGCGAAGGGGGCTTCGAAAGTTGCAACCCGTTACCAGCTGCCGCGCATGATGAACGAATAGCGGCGGTCGCTGACGAAGTAGCTGCGCGGACCGATCTTGCCACTTGTCGTAAATTGCTGGAGCGTCTTGGTCACGGCGTTGTTGAGATTCACGCCCTGGATACCGATCCGCAGCCCTTTCGTGAGCGTCAGGAAAGCCGAGGCATCCAGATGCCCCTCGGCGCCGTTGTAGATCGGGAAATAGGGCTGGATCACGTCGGCCGCCGTCAGCAGGAAGCGCGAACGCCATGTATAGGCCGCGCGCAGTGACACAGGGCCCTTTTCATAGAAAAGCGTCGCATTGATGTTGTGCTTCGACAATTGCTCGAGCGGCAGACGCCCAACCCCGGTTGGGGCACTATTGTCGGCATTGCCGCCATTGAGGAAGCTATTCGGCAATCCGCTGCTCTTCAGGTATGTATAAGAGAGGTTCGTTCCCAAGCCGCTGAACAAGCCAGGCAGGAAATCGAACGTCTGCTGATAGGCGGCCTCGAAGCCCATCACCTTGCCGTAGCCGTTATAGTTAGACGGTATACGGACTTCGATCGGGATTGTGACCCCATTTTGCGTGAAGTTACGCGCTATCTGTGCGGCATAGAAGAAGTTGTGCACCCGCTTGTAGAAAGCATTGACCGTCAAGGAGCCGACCTTGGCGAAATACCATTCTGCCGTAACGTCGAATTGCTGCGCGGTTGCCGGCTTCAGCAAGGGATTGCCCAGGCTGAAGTTGATCGAGTTGTCCGTGGTGTTGAAAGACGCGCCGAAAGAATTTCGGATGCTCGCCAGGTCCGGCAGCGTCATCACCTTCGACGCGGCCAGTCGCACGAGCAGATTCCGTGTCAGATCGAATTTCAGGTTGAGGCTCGGCAGCCATTGATCGTCTTTCGTGCCAGCCACGCTTGCCGTGGCCGCTCCGCTCCCGAACTTCTGGAGTTGCGCGTAAGTATCCGGACCGAGTTGGCAGATGCCGCCCGGCTGACCGAGCACCACGCCCGGCGGCAGGCCCGGCGGAGGCGAGCCCGGAGCGGCGCAGCGTTGCGCATATGACTGGTCGACACCAATCGACTGCTGCGTGATGAAGATCGAACCTCCCGACCGAACACGCGTATTGACATAACGCAGGCCGATATTTCCGGACATCTTCACGTTGCCGAAGATCGGCGTGTCGCGGCCGAAGCTCAGCATCACGTAAGCGTCTTTGCTCTTTTGGCTGACGTCTTGGATTTCGTTCGGGAGGTACGGCGTCCCGGCTATCGCGCCGGTCCGCTCGGCCAAGGGAACCCAGCCGCTTCCGATTCCCTGAGCGGCGATCGATTTGAAGAAAGTCGCTGTCGAGTTATAATTGCCGATCATGTCGCCATTATAATAATAAGCGGACGGCGGTGCCGCGGTTGCCCCGCGGAAGAAGTTCTTGAACGTGAAGAAGTCGGTATTCTGGGGGACCTTCGCCATCGACACGGGCCCCGTGCCGCCCCAGACCTCGCTCAAAGCGCCCCAATTATAGGTTGTGTACCGAACCGTTTCCTCACGATCGGCATAGCGCGCGCCAAACTTCACATGCTTGAAGAAAGGATCGTCCCCGCCGAACTTATAAACGAAATCGGCTTTCCCCGCCCATTCATGACCGGTCGAATGCTCCGCATGATCCATGGCCGCGCGCCAGAATTCGTTATTGCGATCGGTGAAATACTGGGAATCGCTCTCGGCGACCAGTTTCGGATCCGGCGTCGCCCACGAATAGGTAAGCGCAAGGGGCTTATGCGGGATGATCGTCGGCAGATTGCCGGTAAGGTCGAGCTCTTCATCCGCGAAGGTCGATCCGAACACGCGGAAATCGAGATTGTCGTGCTGCGCCTGCGTATAATCGGCGTCCAGATTCATCGACAGGCGGTCATTCGGCGCGAACTTGAAATTCAAGCCATAGTCGGTGACCCGGTTACGTTCGTCGATCTGGCCGCGGGACAGGCTCTGCTGCATGCCTCCGACAACCGCCGTGCCGACGTTGCCGCGCCAGCCGCCGCCGGGTGCCGTGATATACCCTTTTTCGAACACGCCATTGTTATCATAGGTGTAATTCCGCGTCGTCCCGACCGGGCATTCGGCCCGCGTCGTTGCACCATTGTTGGTACTGTTGCTCGTTGACGGGCCATTCTGGTTCTGCTGACACCCATAAGGGTACGTATTATATTCGGACAGATCCGACCCGGTCTCGAACGTATGCTCGCCCCAGGCATTTTCGGAACTGGTGCGCAGAAATTGGGCGGTCAGGGTGGCGCGGCGGTCCAGGCTTTCCCATTGCGCCGCGAGGCTGACGCCCCGGCGCTTCCGGTTATAATCTTCCTGCCGGAACTGACCTCCGATCGGAGCGTAGCGGACGTCCGCAGGGTCGAGCAGACCGTCCGGGCCAGCCGTACTGGCGGCGCCGCACGCCGAGCCGCCGGGGGGCAGCGTTGTCGTGTCGGCGGTTCCCGGAAGCGGGTTGCGGCAGATCAACTGGCCCTTCGTATTCAACACAACCACAGTCGTGTTGTCGCGCGTCTGAATGTTCGACACGCTGACGCCGTTGGATTGGGACCGAATCTGCGAGAAGGATGCCGATGCCAGCAGGCCTATGCGGCCGATGCCCGTGTCCCACGTGTTGCTGATCAGCGCCGACCATGTTGGCGACAGCCGCTTCTCCATGTCGCCATAATTCGCTTCGACATCGATGCCGATATGCAGCCCCTTGCTGTCGAACGGCTTGCGCGTGTTGAGATTAACGGTGCCGGCGAGACCGCCTTCGATCATTTCCGACGTCGCGTTCTTGTAGACTTCGACCGAACCGAGCAACTCGGCGGGCACGTCGGCGAAGTTGATCGCCTGTCCGCCTACGCCCGCCGCGAAGGTATCGCGGCCATTGAATTCCGACCGAACGAAATTGAGCCCGCGGACGACGACCCCCGAACCTTCGACCGAAAAGTGATCGGGATCGTTGCTGCCGGCGAAGCGGTTCATCGCAACGCCCGGCACGCGCTGCAGCGCCTCCGTGACCGAACGGTCAGGGAGCGCGCCGATGTCCGAGGCGGTGATCGCGTCCACCACCGTGTCCGCATTGCGCTTGATGTTCTGCGAATTGGCGAGGCTGGCGCGGATGCCGGTGATCGTGATTTCTTTGGGGCCTGAATCCGACGGCTCGGCCGCGGCGGCTGCCGGAGCAGTCTGACCAATGGCCGGCGCTGTCATCGCGGTAAGGGCGATTGCGGAAACGCCGCACTTCAGAACCATGCCGAACTTATCGGCATACGGATTCACGGCATCGGAACGGAACATCGGCACTCTCCCCCTGTATGACAACGCTGACTTCTTTGGTCGCGTGTTTCTATTACGGTAGCGATAACTTGGGTTGCCGGATTGAGCAAGATGGTTTCATAAATAGACCGCAAATCGGCAGAATGTGACCGCTTTGCAACATTGTTGGACCAGTTGGTTGACCGCGTCCGCGCGCACCAAGCGCTGGATCCGCAAGGATAAATGGGGGAGTGAATGCTGGCGCGCCGCGTCGTGATCGTTGGAGGAGGCACCGCCGGCTGGATGACCGCGGCCGCGCTCAGCAGGCTGCTGCCCGGCCGCTGCGCGGTGCATCTGGTCGAATCGGAGGCGATCGGGATCGTCGGCGTGGGCGAGGCGACCTTGCCGCACATCCGCGCGTTCAACGAACGGCTCGGCATCGACGAGGCCGATTTCATGGCCGCGACCCGCGCAACCTTCAAGCTCGGCATCGAATTCGTGAATTGGGGGCGGATCGGCGATAGCTATATCCACCCCTTCGGCACATTCGGGCCGGGCGGAGCCGAGGTCGATTTCCATCAATTCTGGCTGCGGCTGAAGCAGCAGGGCATCGCCGTGCCCGATCTCGATCTTTTTTCGATGGCCTGCACGATGGGGCGGATGAACCGCTTCGCGCTGCCGTCGCGGGATTCGCGCGGGCTCGATTCCACCTTCGGCTATGCCTATCAGTTCGACGCCACGCTCTATGCGCCCTACCTGCGCAAGATCGCGGAGGAGATGGGCGCGAAGCGCACCGAAGGCCGGATCGTCACCGTCCATCGCGATCGCGAGACCGGCGACGTGACCTCGGTCCAGCTCGAAAGCGGCGAGAAGATCGAGGGCGATCTGTTCGTCGATTGCTCGGGTTTCGTCTCGCTCCTGCTCGACAAGACGCTGGGCGAGCCGTTCGAGGATTGGTCGAAATGGCTGCTCAACGACCGCGCTGCCGCCATGCCCTGCCATACCGCGGGCGCGGTCACGCCTTATACCGGGGTGATCGCCATGCCTTATGGCTGGCGCTGGCGGATCCCGCTGCAGCACCGCACCGGCAACGGCTATGTCTATTCCACCCAGTTCCTGTCGGACGAGGATGCCGCCGCTACCTTGATCGCGGCGGTCGAGGGCGAGCCGATCGCCGAACCGCGCGTGCTGCGCTTCAAGGCGGGCAGGCGAACGCGCAGCTGGGTCCGCAATTGCGTCGGCATCGGCCTCGCGTCGGGCTTCCTCGAGCCGCTCGAATCGACCAGCATCTATTTGATCCAGGCGGCGATCACCGCCTTGCTCGAACTCTTCCCGGAAAAGGAGATTTCGCCGGTCGACCGCGATGAGTTCAATCGGCTGATCGACCTCGAATATGACCGGATCCGCGACTTCCTGATCCTGCATTACCATGCGACCGAACGCGCCGACACGCCCTATTGGGACTATGTCCGCACGATGCAGATTCCCGATACGCTGGCCGAGAAGATGGAATTGTTCCGCCGCCGCGGCCGCGTCGTCAAATATCGCGAAGGCGTGTTCCTGGATGCGAGCTGGGTCGCGGTCTATCTCGGCCAGCGCGTCATCCCCCAGGGGCATGACCTGCGCGCCGACGCGCCTCCGGCGGAAAGCCTGGTCGCGGGCATGCGGAATCTTGCCGCCGAGATCCAGGCGCTGGCGGGCGCGATGGAGGATCATGGTGCGTATCTCAGCCGCTATTGCCCGATGAAAGACGCCGCGTGACGGCCGACCGCATGCGCGACGTGGTGGTGCTCGGCGGCGGCCTGCTCGGCTGGTCCGCCGCCGCCGCGCTCCGCCGCAAGCTCCCCGCGCTGCGCGTAACGGTGATACCGCTACCGCCGCCGCCCGATGCCCTCGCCGAACGGATCGGCAGCACTCTGCCCTCGATCGTCGCGTTCCACCGCGATATCGGCATGAGCGACGGCGACGCGCTGCTGCGCGCCAATTGCAGCGTCCGGCTCGGCACCGAATTCCAGCATTGGAACGCGGGGCTGCCGTCCTACGTCCATGCCTACGACCGCTACGGCCAGCCGCTCGGCACCGCCTCCTTCCACATCCATTGGGCGCGGCAGGCGCGGCTCGGCTCGACCCCGCCCTTCGACCAATATTCGCCTGCCGCGGCGATGGCGCGGAGCGGCCGGTTCGTCCTGCCCGAAACCGATCCCGCCTCGCCCTTCGCCCATTTCGAATATGGTCTTGCGCTCAATCCCGTGGCCTATCCGCGGATGATGCGCGCTTATGCGCAGCATCTCGGCGCGATCGAGCATCCCGGCGGCTTCAAGGGGGTGCGGCTCGACGGCGAGACCGGCTTCATCGCCGCGCTTGCGCTCGACGACGGGCAGGAGATCAAAGCCGATCTGTTCGTCGATTGCTCCGGGCCGCGCGCGCTGCTGCGCGGCGCGCTCGACCAGGATTTCGAGGATTGGAGCCGCTGGCTTCCGTGCGACCGGCTGCTGCTCGCCGATGCCGCGCCGGTGGCGGAGCCTTCGCCGCTCGACCGCGCGATCGCGCACGGGGCGGGCTGGCGCTGGGTGGCTCAGTCGATCAGCCGCACTTCGCACGGCTTCGCTTATGCCTCTTCTGAACTGAGCGACGACAAGGCCGCGCGCACGTTGCGCGGTCATGCCGGCATCGATCCGCAGCCGCCGATCGCGCTTCGCCAGGGGCGGCGGCCCCAACCCTGGCTGCGCAATTGCGTCGCGCTGGGCGATGCCGCGACGATGGTCGAGCCGCTCGAATGGACCAATCTCCACCTCGCGCACAGCGCGATCGATCGGCTGGTGGCGATGATGCCCGACCGCGATTGTGCGGCGGTGGAGCTGTGGGATTATAACCGCCAATGCGCGGCCGAGACCGATCGCGTGCGCGACTTCCTCGCGCTCCATTATGCGACGTCGCAGCGCGACGAGAGCCTCTGGCGGCGGATGCGCGACACGACGCCGCCCGCCAGCCTTGCGCACACGATGCGCCTGTTCGCCGAGCGCGGGCGGCTGCCCTTCTACGAGGACGAGACCTTCGCCCGCGACAGCTGGCTTGCGGTGTTGCTGGGCCAGGGCCTAATCCCGCGCCGCATCGATCCGTTGATCGACGCAGTGCCGCCGGCCCAATCCGAACAAGGGATGGCGGCGATGCGTGAGGGAATCGCCCGTCTCGTCCCATCCTTGCCTACCCACGCCGATTTTCTCCGCAACCTGCAAAGGCAAGCCGCCCGATGAACGAACATGTGATCCAAAACATCGTCATCGTCGGCGGGGGAACGGCCGGCTGGATGGCGGCGGCGGCGCTGTCGCGCTTCCTGAACAATGGCACCACGCAGATCAGGCTGATCGAATCCGAGGAGATCGGAACCGTCGGCGTCGGCGAAGCGACCATTCCGCCGATCATCAACTTCAACGCGATGCTGGGTATCAACGAGAATGATTTCCTGCGCGCGACGCAGGGCACGTTCAAGCTCGGCATCGAATTCGTGAACTGGGGCGCGATTGGGGAGCGCTATTTTCATCCCTTCGGCCAACACGGCCACGATTTGCACGGCGTCCAATTCCATCAACTCTATCTGCGCGAGCGCAAGCGCCGCGTGTTGCAGGACATTTCGGCATGGTCGATGAGCTCGGTTGCGGCCGCGCATGGGCGTTTCGGGCGTCCCGGCGCCAACGCGCCCGCGCCGCTCAACGAGCTGTTCTACGCCTTCCATTTCGACGCCAGCCTCTACGCCCGCTTTCTGCGCGACTTCACCGCGCGATCGGGCATCGTCCAGCGGATCGAAGGGAAGATCGTCGACGTGCGACTGCGGGACGCCGACGGTTTCGTCGAAGCCGTGACGCTCGCCGACGGACGTGTCGTCGCGGGCGACCTCTTCATCGACTGTTCGGGCTTCCGCGGTCTGCTGATCGAGCAGGCGCTCGGCAGCGGCTATGAGGATTGGTCGCACTGGCTGCCGGCCGATCGCGCCATTGCGGTGCCGACGGAACTGGCGGGCCCGCCCGATCCCTTCACCCGATCGACCGCGCATCCGATCGGCTGGCAATGGCGCATCCCGCTCCAGCAGCGCATGGGCAACGGCATCGTCTATTCGAGCCGCTTCGCCGACGACGACACGGCCGAGCGGACGCTGCTTGCCAATCTGGAAGGGCCCATGCTCGCCGATCCGCGCCGGCTTACCTTCACGACCGGCCGCCGCAAGGCCAGCTGGACGAAAAACGTGATCGCGATGGGCCTGTCGAGCGGCTTCGTCGAACCGCTCGAATCGACCAGCATCCATATGGTCCAGGCGGCCATTTCCAAGCTGATCGCGCTCTTTCCCGACAAACGCTTCGATCCGATCGAGCGCGACGAATTCAACAATCAGATGCGCGATCTGTACGAGGATGTCCGCGACTTCATCATCCTCCATTATCACGCGACCAAGCGCGGCGATTCTCCCTTCTGGGATTATGTCCGCACGATGGAGATTCCGGAGACGCTCCAGCGCAAGATCGCCTTGTTCCGCGGCAAGGGCCGGGTCTTCCGCGAGGGTTATGACCTGTTCGGCACGCCGTCCTGGGTTGCGGTGATGCTCGGCCAGAATATCGTCCCCGACGATTATGAGCCGGTGGTCGATGCGCTCGACGAGGCCAAGGTGGCCGAAGCGATCGAGGAGATGCGCCAAGCCTATCTGCGCATCGCCGAACAGCTTCCCACCCATGCCGAGTTCATCGCCAAGACCGCGCCCGTCGAGACGCCGGTTCAGTCCTTCTCCTTCGCCGACGAGGTGCCGGGAATTTTGCCCTTCACCGGTGGCACGCGATGATCGCGGACCCGATCCGCCGGCTGGTCATCGTTGGCGGCGGCACCGCCGGCTGGATGGCCGCCGCAGCCATTTCGCGGATCATGGGCGATCTCGGCCTGCGGATCGAGCTGGTCGAATCCGAGGAGATCGGCACGGTCGGCGTGGGCGAGGCGACCATCCCGCAGATCAACCTGTTCAACGCCATGCTCGGTATCGACGAGGCCGATTTCGTCCGCGCGACCAACGCCACCTACAAGCTCGGCATCGAATTCCGCGACTGGACGCATATCGGCCACCGCTACGTCCATCCGTTCGGCTTTTACGGCATCGACATGATGGGGGTGGAATTCCACCATCATTGGCTGAAGGGCCGCGGCCTGGGCGAGACGACCCCGCTCGACGATTATTCGCTGAGCATCGTCGCCGCACTCAAGGGGCGGTTCGAACATCCGCGTCCCGACCAGCCCAAATCGCCGCTATCGAAGGTTTCTTATGCCTTCCAGTTCGACGCCTCGCTCTATGCCAAATATCTGCGCGGCATGTCGGAGGCGCGCGGCGTGGTGCGGACCGAGGGCAAGATCGTCCAGGTTCACCAGAATGGCGAAACCGGTTTTGTCGAATCGGTCGAGCTGGAGGGCGGCGCGCGGATCGCGGGCGATTTGTTCCTCGATTGCTCGGGCTTTCGCGGGCTGTTGATCGAACAGACGCTCAAGGCAGGGTTCGAGGATTGGAGCGAATGGCTGCCGTGCGACCGCGCCTGGGCGGTGCCGTGCGCGCATGGCGGCGATCGCAACCCGCTCACCCGATCGACCGCGAGGCTGGCGGGCTGGCAATGGCGCATCCCGCTCCAGCACCGGATCGGCAACGGCCATGTCTATTCGAGCAATCATATCTCCGACGACGAGGCGGCGGCGATCCTGCTCGCCAATCTCGATGGCGAGGCGCTCGCCGAACCGCGCCAGATCCGCTTCAAGGCGGGCCGGCGGCGCAAGGCGTGGGACAAGAATGTGGTCGCGCTCGGCCTCGCCTCGGGCTTCCTCGAGCCGCTCGAATCGACCAGCATCCACCTCGTGCAGACGGGCATCGCCAAGCTGATGACGCTGTTCCCGACGCGCGACATCAAGGCCGTCGAGATCGACCGCTACAATGCCGACACGGCGCGTGACTATCTGGATATCCGCGACTTCCTGGTGCTGCATTACAAGGCGACCAGGCGCGACGATTCACCCTTCTGGGACTATTGCCGCACGCTGCCGCCGCCCCCCGGCCTCGCCGCCAAGATCGCGATGTTCGAGGCCAACGGCCGCATCTTCCGCGAGCATGACGAGCTCTTCACCGAGACCAGCTGGCTCTCGGTGATGGTCGGGCAGGGGATCGAGGCGGGCGCCTATCATCCCGCCGCCGATCTGCTTCCCGACGGGGAAACGCTGACCCGCCTGCGCCACATCCGCGAGGTGATCGCCGCCACCGCCGACGCGCTGCCGACGCAGGCCGAGTTCCTGGCGCGGCATAACAGCATTTCCGATGCCGCGCGGGGCATAACCGGCTGATGGGGTTACCCGAACCCAGGCCGATCCGCGAAGTCGAGGGCATCGACCGGGCGCGCTTCGATGCGGAGATACGGCCCGCGCGCCAGCCGGTGATCCTGCGCGGGCTTGGGAAGGACTGGCCGGCGGTGCGGGCGGGACGGTCCTCGCCCGAGGCGGCGGTCGCCTATCTCCGGCGCTTTAGCCATGCCGACCCGGTGCTCGCGGTCCTCGGCTCGCCCGAAATCCAGGGCCGCTTCTTCTACACGCCCGATCTGGAGGGGTTCAATTTCGAGCGCGGCCAGACCCCGCTCGGCCCGTTCCTCGACCGGCTGCTGCGCGACCAGCATGCGACCGCGCCGTTCGCGATGGCGGTGCAGTCGGCGCGAATCCCCGAGACGCTGCCCGGCTTCACCGACGAGAACCGGATCGACCTGGTCGAAGCTGACGTCGTTCCGCGCATCTGGATCGGCAACCGGATCCATGTCGCCACGCATTATGACCTGATGGAGAATGTCGGCCTGGTCATCACCGGCCGCCGCCGCTTCACCGTCTTCCCGCCCGAGCAGATCGGCAATCTCTATTGCGGTCCGTTCGATCCGACGCCCGCGGGGACGCCGATCAGCCTGGTCGATCTCGCCAATCCCGATCTGGAGCGATTCCCCGGTTTTGCCGAGGCGATGGACCATGCGCAATCGGCCCTGCTCGAGCCCGGCGACGCAATCTATCTGCCCTTCCACTGGTGGCATGCCGTGGACTCGCTCGACGCGGTCAACGCCTTGGTCAATTATTGGTGGAACCCCGCGCCTGCGGGCCTCGGCAGCCCCTATGAGGCGCTGATGTTCGCGCTGATGTCGCTGCGCGGGCTGCCCGAGGACCAGCGCGACGTGTGGCGGATGGTGTTCGATCATTATACATTCGGCGCGAATGGCGATCCCGCCGCGCATTTGCCGCCCGCCGCGAAGGGCGTGCTCGGGCCGATCACGCCGGCGCTGGTCGGCCGGATGAAAGCGACCCTGATCGAGGCGCTCAGCCGGAAATAGATATCTCCGGTCACGTCGGAGGGGCGCGCCGCCGAATATAGTATCAAACGAAACTTTATTGTACGCTCCCGTCATGGCCGCCGACTCGCTCACCCGCCCGCCCGAAGCCGCCGAGGATTGGACGATCCCGCAGGCGTGGGACCGCTACACCGCCGAAGAGCATCAAGTGTGGGACACGTTGTTCGCGCGCCAGGCGGCGATGCTGCCGGGCCGCGCGGCGCGGGAATTCCTCGACGGGCTCGACATGCTGCATCTGTCGCGGCCGGGCATCCCCAATTTCGAGGAATTGTCGGAGAAGCTGGGCAAGGCGACGGGCTGGAGCGTGGTCGCGGTCCCCGGCCTCGTCCCGGACGAAATCTTCTTCGAGCATCTCGCCAATCGCCGCTTTGTCGCCGGCCGTTTCATCCGCCGCCCCGACCAGCTCGATTATCTGCAGGAGCCCGATGTTTTCCACGACGTGTTCGGCCATGTGCCGATGCTCGCCCACCCGGTCTTCGCCGATTATATGCAAGCCTATGGCCAGGGCGGGCTGCGCGCGCGGCGGTTCGGCGCGATCGACAAGCTCGCGCGGCTTTACTGGTACACGGTCGAATTCGGGCTGATCCGGAATGGAGACAGCCTCAACATTTACGGCGCGGGCATCGTCTCCTCGCGCGGCGAAAGCCTGTTCGCGCTCGACGATCCTTCGCCCAACCGGATCGCCTTCGACATGGAGCGCGTGATGCGCACCAACTACCGGATCGACGATTACCAGCAGGCCTATTTCGTGATCGACAGCTTCGACCAGCTCCTTCGCGCGACGCTCGATACCGACTTCGCCCCGCTTTACGCCAAGCTGGAGACCTTGCCCGATTTGGCCGTGACCGACATCCTGCCCGAAGATCGCCTGATCACGCGCGGCACCCAGGATTATGCGCTGACGAAAGCCTGAGCGTCGAAGGACCACGCAAAATCATTAGGCATTTAGCTAAATAACGAATATGCACCGCGCATGGACTCGGTATTCGACGCGCTCTCGCACCCGATCAGGCGCGAGATATTGGAGATGCTCAAGGGCGGCAGCCGCTCGGCCGGCGAGCTCGCCGATGCATTCCCCGTGTCGAAGCCGACCATGTCGGGCCATTTCGCCAAACTGAAGGCCGCGGGCCTGATCCATGGTGAACAGCGCGGCGCGAGCGTGATCTACAGCCTCAACCTCTCCGTGCTCGAAGAGGTGTTGCTCGGCTTCATGCGCCGCGTGGGCAGGCCCGCGAAAAACGGGGAATGACGCACATGAAAAATCGTGGACTGATCCTTTTCTCCTGCCTGGTGGTGGCAGTCCTTGCGCTCGCCTCCTGGTGGGTGGGCCACCGATTGCCGGCGGACGCGCAATTGCCGCTGCACTGGAACGCGCGCGGCGAGGTCGACCATTATGGCAGCAAGTGGACCGCCTTGATGCTGCCGCCCTTGGTCGCGGCTGGCATGACGATCCTTTTCTGGGGCATCAGCCGCGCCGAGCCGCAGCAGGACCATCTCGCCAGCAGCCAGGGCCTGTTTCGCGTCGCCTGGATCGGCACGCTCGGCATTGCGGTGGCGATCGAGATCATGCTCTTCTCGACCATCCTTCATTGGGGGCTGTCGCCGATCGGGCTGATCATCGGCGCGGTCGGGCTGTTCTTCGCCGCACTGGGCGACCAGCTCGGCAAGACGCGACCGATGTACATGGTCGGCATCCGCACGCCATGGACGCTCGCCGATCCGGAAGTGTGGACGGCGACGCATCGGCTGGGAGGCAAATTGATGGTGCTGGCGGGGCTGGTCTGGCTCGTCTCCGCCGTGCTCGGCTGGGTCAGCGCGGTCACGCTCCCGATCCTGGTGCTGGTGATGATGGCGGCGAGCCTGGTGCCGGTGGTCTATTCCTATCTGCTGTGGCGGCGGATCGGGCAGAGGCGCTGAGATCCTGTCCCGCTCCCACCCCGCCCGGCCGAAAATCCTGCACGCGCCGCATTGACTCGTCCCCCGCAGCTACACATATGCGCGCTGGCACTCATCGAATGTGAGTGCCAACAGCTTCATAGACACTGGGGTGGGAAGCGGAATCGTCCGTAGCCTGCCCTTGTTGCAGGAAAGGGACAAATATGGGTTTCCGACCACTGCACGATCGCGTGCTGGTTCGCCGCGTCGAGGCCGAGGAAAAGACGGCCGGCGGGATCATCATCCCCGATACCGCCAAGGAAAAGCCCCAGGAGGGCGAGGTCGTCGCCGTCGGCGCCGGCACCAAGGCGGAGGACGGCAAGGTCACGCCGCTCGACGTCAAGGCGGGCGACAAGATCCTGTTCGGCAAATGGTCCGGCACCGAGGTCAAGCTCGATGGCGAAGACCTGCTGATCATGAAGGAAAGCGACATCCTGGGGATCGTCGGCTGATCCACCTTTCACCGTCATGCCAGCGAAAGCTGGCATCTCATGAGGCAAGCGCACCGCACACCCTCACGAGATCCCAGCTTTCGCTGGGATGACGATCCAGAGAATTCGAACAGAAGGACACACACAACATGGCAGCGAAAGACGTTAAGTTTTCGCGTGACGCCCGCGAGCGCATCCTGCGCGGCGTCGACATCCTCGCCGACGCAGTGAAGGTCACGCTCGGCCCCAAGGGCCGCAACGTCGTGATCGACAAGTCGTTCGGCGCGCCCCGCATCACCAAGGACGGCGTCACCGTCGCCAAGGAAATCGAGCTCAAGGACAAGTTCGAGAATATGGGCGCGCAGATGCTGCGCGAGGTCGCGTCGAAGACGAACGACGTCGCCGGCGACGGCACCACCACCGCCACCGTGCTCGCCCAGGCGATCGTGCGTGAGGGCATGAAGTCGGTCGCGGCCGGCATGAACCCGATGGACCTGAAGCGCGGCATCGATCTCGCCGTCGTCAAGGTGGTCGAGGACATCAAGGCGCGCTCGCGTCCCGTCACCGGCACCAAGGAAATCGCCCAGGTCGGCATCATCTCGGCCAATGGCGACACCGTCGTCGGCGAGAAGATCGCCGAGGCGATGGAGAAGGTCGGCAAGGAAGGCGTGATCACCGTCGAGGAAGCCAAGGGCCTCGAATTCGAGCTCGACGTGGTCGAGGGCATGCAGTTCGACCGCGGCTACCTCTCGCCTTACTTCGTCACCAATCCGGAGAAGATGACGGTCGAACTGTCCGATCCGTACATCCTGATCCACGAGAAGAAGCTCTCCAACCTGCAGGCGATGCTCCCGATCCTGGAAGCCGTGGTGCAGAGCGGCCGTCCGCTCCTCATCATCGCCGAGGATATCGAGGGCGAGGCGCTGGCGACCCTGGTCGTCAACAAGCTGCGCGGCGGCCTCAAGGTCGCTGCCGTCAAGGCGCCGGGCTTCGGCGATCGCCGCAAGGCGATGCTCGAGGACATCGCGATCCTGACCAAGGGCGAAGTCATCTCCGAGGATCTCGGCATCAAGCTCGAGAGCGTCACGCTCGGCATGCTCGGCACCGCCAAGCGCGTCTCGATCGACAAGGACAACACCACCATCGTCGACGGCGCCGGTGAAGAGTCCGCGATCAAGGGCCGCGTCGAGGCGATCCGCCAGCAGATCGAGAACACCACCAGCGATTACGACCGTGAGAAGCTCCAGGAGCGTCTCGCCAAGCTCGCCGGCGGCGTTGCCGTGATCAAGGTCGGTGGTTCGACCGAGGTCGAGGTCAAGGAGCGCAAGGACCGCGTCGACGACGCGCTGCACGCGACCCGCGCGGCCGTGGAAGAGGGCATCGTCCCCGGCGGCGGTACGGCTCTGCTGTACGCCACCAAGGCGATCGAGGGCCTCAAGGGCGCGAACGACGACCAGACCCGTGGCGTCGATATCGTCCGCAAGGCGCTCTACGCCCCGGTCCGTCAGATCGCGGCCAATGCCGGCCATGACGGCGCGGTGATCTCGGGCAAGCTGCTCGACGGCGCCGACCATGACGTCGGCTTCAACGCGCAGACCGACACCTACGAGAACCTGGTCACCGCCGGCGTGATCGACCCGACCAAGGTCGTCCGCACCGCGCTCCAGGATGCGGCCTCGGTCGCCGGCCTGCTCATCACCACCGAAGCGGCGGTGAGCGAGCTGCCGGAAGACAAGCCGGCGATGGCCATGGGCGGCGGCGGCATGGGCGGCATGGGCGGAATGGACTTCTAGGCCAGTCCGCTACTCCGATGCATTGGAAGGGCCGGTGGAGCGATCCGCCGGCCCTTCTTCATTGGCGGCTTCGGCGTTCAGCATGTCCTCGGCTTCGTTGAGCTCGGCCGATTGCTCCGCGGTCGGCGCCGGTGGCGACCGGTCACGGCAGCCGGCAGTCGCCAGCAGGAGGCACGCGACAATTCTCTTCACTCGGCCAAAGTACCATTTTGGCGGACCATAAAAAAAGGGCCGCCCGAAAGAGCGGCCCTTCCTAAAATTCGCTTCGGCGAAGCGCAGGATTACTGCGCGTTCCCGACGGCGTTGCTGGCGTTCTCGACAGCGTTGCCGGCCGAATTGACGGCGTTGTCCGCCGAGTTCAGCGCATTGTCGGCAACCGCGGTCGCGTCGTTGGCGGCAGCGTT
>JAEKMC010000046.1 GCA_019508115.1 Sphingomonas sp. | reverse complement strand
GGTCTATACGCTTTGGCTCAAGCGCCGCACGCCGCAGAATATCGTGATCGGCGGCGCGGCCGGCGCCTTCCCGCCGCTGATCGGCTGGGCAGCCGCGACCGGGCGGATCGAGCTGTTGCCGGTTCTGCTCTTCCTGCTGATCTTCCTGTGGACGCCGCCCCATTTCTGGGCGCTCTCCTTGTTCGTGCGCACCGATTATGCCGCGGCGGGCGTGCCGATGCTGCCGGTGGTGGCGGGTATCCAGGCGACCCGGCGCCAGGTGCTGATCTATACCCTCCCGATGGCCGCTGCCGCGATTGCGCCCTGGCCGCTCGGCCTGACCGGTGCGATCTATGGCGTGACCGCGAGCCTGCTCACCGCCTGGTTCGCGATGCTCGCGACGCGTGTCGCCACCAGCCGCGAGACCGATCAGGCGCTGATGAAGCCCGAGCGCGCGTTGTTCAAATTCTCGATCCTCTACCTCTTCGTCCTGTTCGGAGCGTTGGTGGTCGACCGGCTGGTGCTCGCATGACCCCTGAATTCGAAGACGAATATCGCCGCCGCCAGCGCGCCCGCGCCAAGGTGACGGGCTGGATCCTGGGAGGGCTGGTCGTGTTGTTCTTCGCGATCGCCGTCGCGCGGATGATGCACTGATGGCGGGTTCGCTTCCCCTCGACCGCGCCAAGAAGCGCACCGGCTTCATCATGCTGCTCGTCGCGGCCGGCGCCTTGGCGCTGGGCTTCGCGAGCGTGCCGCTCTACCGCATGTTCTGCCAGGCCACCGGTTGGAACGGCACCGTGCAGGAGCGGCTGAACGCGGTCGCGCCGGGGGCGGTGGCGGGCCGCTTCGTCAATGTCCGCTTCGACGCGAACACCGCGCCCAGCCTGCCGTGGAGCTTCCAGCCCGACCAGAACGTGACGCACGTCGCGGTCGGCGCGCGGCAGATGGTCTTCTTCACCGCGGTCAACAACAGCGATCATGCGATCACCGGCAGCGCCGCGTTCAACGTGACCCCGCCCCAGGCGGGCCAATATTTCGTAAAGATTCAATGCTTCTGCTTCACCGAGCAGACGTTGAAGCCCCACGAGCGCGTGCGGATGCCGGTGGTCTTCTACGTCGATCCCGGCTTCGCCAAGGATCCGGATGCCAACGACATCGACGAAATCACGCTTTCCTACACATTTTACCCGGTAGCGAAGCCGAAAACGGCAGGCTAAGGGGCATACCAAAGACACTTACAGGGACCCGACGAGCATGGCCGGAGCGAAGAGCCACGAATACCATATCCTGCCGCCCAGCATCTGGCCGCTGATCGGCGCTGCTGCGGCGCTGGCGATGGCGTCGGGCGGCATCATGTGGATGCATAGCGCGGCTTATGGCGGCTGGGTCTTCTTCGCCGGTTTGGCAGGCGTGCTCTTCACCATGTATTCCTGGTGGTCGGACGTGATCGGCGAAGCCAAGGCCGGCGATCATACCCCGGTCGTGTCGCTTCACCTGCGCTACGGCATGATCCTGTTCATCGCGTCGGAAGTCATGTTCTTCCTCGGCTGGTTCTGGGCCTGGTTCGATTTCTCGCTCTTCCCATCGACCGTCGATGCGATCGGCGGGGTATGTCCGCCAAAGGGGATCACCGTCCTCAACCCCTTCGCCTTTCCGCTGCTCAACACCTTGATCCTGCTCTGCTCGGGCACGACCGTCACCTGGGCGCACCACGCGCTGATCCACGGCGACCGCAAGGGGCTGATCCGGGGGCTCTGGTGCACGATCCTGCTCGGCATCACCTTCTCGTGCATCCAGGGTTGGGAATATGCCCACGCGCCTTTCGCCTTCAAGGGGCTGAGCTATGGCGCCTCCTTCTTCATGGCGACCGGCTTTCACGGCTTCCATGTGCTGATCGGTACCTGCTTCCTGACCGTGAACCTGGTCCGCGCCTATAAGGGCGACTTCACGCCGAGGCAGCATTTCGGCTTCGAAGCGGCCGCCTGGTACTGGCATTTCGTCGATGTGGTGTGGCTGTTCCTGTTCATCTCCATCTATGTCTGGGGCGGCTGGGGCGCGCCGATCGCCGGCTGATGACGGAGCGTTGGCATCTCGCGCAGATCAACGTCGGGCGCCTGGTCGCGCCCGCCGAGGATCCCGCGGTCGCCGATTTCATGAACGCGCTGGCGCATGTGAACGCGCTGGCCGAGGCGGCGCCGGGCTTCGTCTGGCGGCTCAAGGACGATCTTGGCGCGGGCGCGACCGAGATCCGCCCCGCGCCCGACCAGCAATTCATCGTCAACATGTCGGCCTGGACCGACGCGGACAGCCTGTTCGCGTTCGTCTATCGCAGCGCGCACACGCCGTTCATGGCGCGGCGGCGCGAATGGTTCGACCGGTTCGAGGGCGCCTATCAGGCCCTGTGGTGGATCCCCGCCGGGCACGAACCCACCGTCGAGGAAGGCCTGTCACGGCTGTGGCTGCTCGACCGCTATGGCCCCTGCCCGCAGGCCTTTACCTTCAAGGCGCGCTTCCCGGCTCCAGGCGACGCGGGCCAACCGATCGACATGCAACCCGATCCGTGGTGCGTCGGCCGCGCCTGACGTGCCCGACGCTCCGCCACCACCGATCAAGGCCGGGCTGACCGGCCATTGTCCGCGCTGCAATGCCCGCACGCTGTTTTCGGGCTGGATCAAATTCGCCGACCGCTGTTCCAACTGCGGGCTCGACTTCAAAAGCTTCAACGTTGGTGACGGCGCGGCGGCTTTCCTGATCCTGATCCTCGGCGCGATCACCGCCGCCGCCGCGATCGTGGTAGAGCTGAAATTCTCGCCACCTTTCTGGCTCCATCTCGTCCTGTGGCCGCCCCTCGTGCTCGGAATGACGATCGGAAGCCTGCGCGCATCCAAAGGCGTGCTGCTCGCGCTGGAATATGCCCACGCCGCGCGCGAGGGCCGGATCGCGGAATGAAACGCCGCATTCCGATCGTGCCAACGATCATCGTCCTGCTCGCCGCCTTGCTGATGGTCCGGCTCGGCTTCTGGCAAATCCATCGCCTGCATGAGAAGCAAGCGCTGCTCGCGCGCTACACCGCCAACCGGGCCAAGCCGCCGCTCCCGCTTGCAGCGCTCTTTCCGGTCGACGACGGTGCGCTCTATCGCCGCACCAGCGCTTATTGCCTGGGCGTCCAAGGCTGGCGGGCGGAGGCCGGGCGCGCCGGCGACGGCACGCCCGGCTGGCGCCATATCGCCGCCTGCCGCACCGGCGCCGAAGGGCCGGGCCTATTGGTCGACATGGGCATTTCCGCCGATTCGGCCGCGCCGGCATGGACGGGCGGCCCCGTGCGCGGGCGGCTGACCTGGGCGCCGAGCAGCCAGCCGCTGATCGCCCGCCTGTTCGCCCGCCCTCCTCCGCCGACACCGATGATCGTGAGCGATGTTGCCGCGCCCGGCCTCAAGCCCACCGCGCAGCCCAACCCCGCCGATATCCCCAACAATCATCTCTCTTATGCGGTGCAATGGTTCCTGTTCGCCGCCATCGCGCTGGTCATTTACGCCGTCGCGCTGTGGCAGAGGGCGCGCAAAGTTGCCCTGACGCCGCCATCCCGCTAACGGGCCCCATGCTTTATGTCAGCACGCGTGGGCGAGCGCCCAAGCTCGATTTCGAGAGCGTCACGCTCGCCGGTCTCGCCAGCGATGGCGGACTCTATGTTCCGGAGGCCTGGCCCAGCCTCACGCGCGACCAGATTCGGGCGCTGCAAGGTCTGTCCTACGTCGACACGGCGGTCGCGATCCTCGCGCCCTTCGTCGGCGATTCGATCTCGAAGGACGACCTGCGCGCGCTGTGCGACACCGCTTATGGCCGCTTCGCGCATGCCGCGGTAACGCCACTCGTTCAGCTCGACGCGCGGCAATGGGTGCTCGAACTGTTCCACGGCCCGACCCTGGCCTTCAAGGACGTAGCGCTGCAATTGCTCGGCCTGCTGTTCGAGCGCTTCCTCTCGACCCGCGACACGCACCTGACCGTCGTCGGCGCGACTTCGGGCGATACCGGATCGGCCGCGATCGATGCGCTCGCCGGCCGCGCCAAGGTCGATCTGTTCATGCTGCACCCGAAGGGCCGCGTGTCCGACGTGCAGCGTCGGCAGATGACGACCGTGCTTGCGCCCAATATCCACAATATCGCCATCGAAGGGAGCTTCGACGACGCGCAGGCGATGGTGAAGGCGATGTTCGCGGACGCGGATTTCGCGGGCCGCTTCACCTTGTCGGCGGTCAATTCGATCAACTGGGCGCGGCTCGCGGCGCAGATCGTCTATTATTTCTACGCCGCGGTGCGCTTGGGCGCGCCCGATCGGCCGGTCGCCTTCTCGGTGCCCACCGGCAATTTCGGCGATGTGTTCGCGGGCTATGTCGCGGCCAAGATGGGGCTACCGGTAGCGAAACTGATCGTCGCGACCAACGTCAACGACATCCTCCACCGCGCGTTGAGCGAAGGCGATTATTCGGTCGGCAGCGTCACGCCGACCGCCGCGCCGTCGATGGATATCCAGGTCAGCTCCAATTTCGAACGGCTCCTGTTCGACCTGCACGGCCGCGACGGCGACGCGCTCGCCGCCTCGATGAAAAGCTTCGACGCCAGCCGGAAGTTCGCGCTCACCCCGGCGATGCGCGCGGAGGCCGCCGATATCTTCACCAGCGCGCGCATCGACCCCGAATCGATGGAGATCGCGATGCGCCGCGCCCACGAAGGGTCGGCCATGGTGCTCGATCCGCATAGCGCGATCGGATATGCCGCCGCGCTCGCCGCCGACCTGCCCGTCGACGTGCCGGTGGTGACGCTCGCCACCGCGCATCCCGCCAAGTTTCGCGACGCGGTCGAGCGCGCGACCGGCACGCGCCCCCTGCTCCCGCTCCGCGTCGGCGACCTGTTCGATCGCGAGGAACGCTACGAGGTCCTCCCCAACGATCTGCGCGCGGTCCAGGCCTATATCGCCGAGCGGGCCACCACCGCATGACCGCAAAGCTCCACGTGCTCGCCAACGGTCTCCGGGTCGCGGTCGAGCCGATGGCGGGGGTCGAGACGATCGCGGTCGGCCTCTATGCCGACGCCGGCGCGCGATCCGAGCCCAAGGGCCTGTCCGGCCTCGCCCACATGGTCGAACATATGGTGTTCAAGGGCGCGGGCGGGCGTTCGGCGCGCCAGATCGCCGAGGCGATCGAGGATAAAGGCGGGTCGCTCAACGCCTGGACCGCGCGCGACCATACGGTCTTCCAGGCGCGCGCGCTGGCGGGCGATCTCGCGCTCGGCAGCGAATTGATCGCCGATCTCGTCCGCAACGCCGATCTCGACGCGGAGGAGCTGGAGCGCGAGCGCCACGTCGTGCTCGCCGAACTCGGCGAAGCGCGCGACACGCCCGACGACATCATCTTCGACCATCTCCAGGGGGCGGCCTTTCCGGGGCAGCAACTGGGCGCGGCGGTGCTGGGCGACGAAGCCAGCATCGCCGCGATCGACGTGCCCGCGCTGCGCAGCTGGATCGCGGAGCAATATCGCCCCGACGGGCTGGTCTTCGCCGCGGCGGGCAAGGTCGACGAGGACGCCTTGCTCAAGCTCGCCGAGAGCCTGTTCGGCGACATGGCCGCCGGTGCGCAGCCCGTACCGCCGCGCGCGACCTTCGCGACCGGCGCGCATCACGATCGCCGCAGTTTCGACCAGCTCCACGTCGCGCTCGCCTTCGAGGGCGTCGGCCATACCCATCCCGACGTGCATGCGCTCTCGCTGTTCACCAATGCGGTCGGCGGCGGCATGTCGTCACGCCTGTTCCAGCAGGTGCGCGAGGAGCGCGGCCTGGCATATTCGATCTACTCCTGGGCGCAATCCTACGCCGACACCGGCCTGTTCGGCATCTATTGCGCCGCCGCGCGCGCCGATGCCCGCCAGGCGCTCGAGCTCAGCCGCAAGGTGCTCGCCGAAACCGCCGAAGGCCTGACCGAAGCCGAACTCGAACGCGCCCGCACGCAGGCAAAGGCCGGCCTGCTGATGGGCCTCGAATCGGTCGCGACCCGCGCCGACCATCTCGCCCGATCGATCCAGGTCCATGGCCGCATCGTGCACCCGGCCGAGACGGTCGCGCTGATCGACGCGGTCACGCTCGATCAGGCGCGCTATGCTGGCGCCAAGGCCCTGAGCGGCGGCGAAGCGCTGGCGACGGTCGGCGGCCGATTGGCGGAGGTGGCATGAACTCCCTCTCCCCTTGGAGGAGAGGGTACCTGCCGCAACGCGGCAGGGGGGTGAGGGTGACTCCGATCGTGGTCATTCACACCCTCACCCTCCCATCGCTGCGCGATGGGCCCCTCCCTCTCCCCCAAGGGGAGAGGGGATGACCCTCCTCACGCTCGTCACCGAGCCCTGGCCCGATTACGGGCTGATCGACTCCGGCCGTGGCCGGAAGCTCGAGCGCTTCGGCCGCTTCAAATTCATCCGGCCCGAGCCGCAGGCGATGTGGGCGCCCGCCGATCCGAGCTGGGAGGCCGACGGCGATTTCATCGCGGCCTCCGACGAGGAAGGCGGCGGCAAATGGCATCTCTCGCGCGACGTGCCGCGCGGCGGCTGGCATATGAAATGGGAGGAGGTGCGCTTCCTCGCGCAGAATACCCCCTTCCGCCACCTCGCTTTCTTCCCCGACATGGCGCCGCAATGGAGCTGGATGCGCGAGCGCACCGGCGAGGGCGACGAGGTCTTGAACCTGTTCGGCTATACCGGCGTCGGCACATTGGCGCTGGCGGCCAAAGGCGCGAAGCTCACCCATGTCGACGCGTCCAAGAAATCGGTCGAGGCGGGCAAGGCCAATGCCTTCCTGTCCGACATGGCCGACCGCCCGATCCGCTGGATGGTGGACGATGCGGTCAAGTTCGCCGCGCGCGAAGTGCGCCGCGAACGCCGCTATGACGGCATCTTGCTCGATCCGCCCAAATTCGGCCGCGGCCCCGACGCCGAGATCTGGCGGCTCGAGGAGCATCTTCCCGGCCTGATCAAGCATTGCCGCGCCCTGCTCGACGGGGACTCCAAATATCTGGTGCTGACCGTCTATGCGGTGCGCATGTCGGCGATCGCGATCGGCGAATTGCTCCGCCAGGAACTGGCCGAGCTCGGCGGCACGGTCGAGGTCGGCGAAATGGCCGTCCGCGAGGAAGCGCGCGGCCTCCTTCTCCCCACCGCCATTTTCGCACGCTGGAGCCGATAGCGGTGATACGCGCCGCCGTCGCCGCTCTCGCCCTTCTGATCTCCGCACCCGCCGCCGCCCGCCCCGACCCGAAATTGCAGGCGGTGCTCGCGACGTTCGAGCAGGATGAACATTCCGATCTGCGTGGCACGGTCGTGCTGCGCGACGGGAAAGTCGTCGCCGAACATTATTATAATGGAGAGACCGCCGACGCCCTCCACGACATACGGTCAGCCGGAAAAAGCATCACCGCGTTGCTGACGGGGATCGCGATCGATCGCGGCAGGATCCGCGGCCTCGATGATCGGGTCGATACCTACCTGTCCGAAGCGAAAGGCAGCGCGATCGCCGACGTTGCACTGCGCGACGTGCTCACCATGCGATCGGGCCTCGCCGCATTCGACGAGGATCCGGCCCAGCCCGGCAACGAGGACAAGCTCGACGCGGCAGCCGATCCGATCTCCTTCCTGCGATCGGTGCCACGGGCCGACACGCCCGGCACCCGCTATCGCTACAATTCCCTGACGGCATGGACCGCCGGTCTCGTGGTGGCGCGCGCCACGGGCGAGAAGATGGCCGATTTCGCCGACGCGAACCTGTTCCGCCCGCTCGGCATTTCGCGCTGGGCATGGGCAGCCGACGCGGCGGGCTACACCAAAGGACAGGGCAACCTCTCGCTCGCGTTGCGCGAATTCGCCGCAATCGGGGAGATGGTGCGCAATGGCGGTCTCTATCGGGGCCGCCGCATCGTCAGCGCGGCCTGGGTCGCAAACATGCTCGCGCCCAAGGAGGCCATCTCCGACATCGATCCCTATGCCGACGGCTATGGTTATTTCTGGTATTATCGCGTGCAGCGGATTGCCGGCCAAGCCATCCCGGTTTCCTTCGCCTCCGGCAATGGCGGCAACAAACTCTACGTGGTGCCGAGCCGCCATCTGGTGATTGCGATCACGTCGAGCGCCTATGGCAAGGGCTATGGCCAACGACGGTCACAGGCAATTCTGCAAGCCTTGCTCGCCGCCGATTTGAAGACCTAACTCCGTCCCGCACGCAGGGCCGCGCCGGCAACGAAGGGCGCGCCGGCGACGAACAGCAGGCTCGTCGCCGCGAGCAATTTGAGCGCTCCTGTCCCGGCGTCCGCCCCGAAGATCAGCAAAGGGACCGCCAGCGGAAGCATCACCAGCCCGATCAGCGCCCCCGCGGCGCGGAGGCCGGCGGTCAGCGCTGCGACCGCCAAGCCAAGCGCGGCGAGACCAGGCGTGCCGAGCAGCAATCCGATTTCCAGCCGGATCAAGGTCGGACCGTCCAGATTGAGCAATGCCGCCGCGGGCAAGGTCGCCACCATCAGAGGCGGACCGAAGCTCAGCCAATGGGCGGCAAGCTTGGCCGCGGCGATATTTTCGTCGCTGTGACCCCGGATCACGAGCTGATCGAGCACGCCCGAAGCGATGTCCGGCCGCACGAGCCGCTCGACCGGCAGCAGGGCGGCGAGCAAGGCGGCGGTCCACAAGGCCCCGCTTCCCACTTTTGCGAGCAAGGTCGCATCCGGGCCGATCGCGAACGGGAACAGGGTCGCCACCAGCAGATAAAAGATCAACGGCAGCCAGGCGCCCCCATGCGCGACGGCGCGCGCGAGATCGCGG
>JAEKMC010000045.1 GCA_019508115.1 Sphingomonas sp. | reverse complement strand
TGCCAGGCGGCGAGCGCGCCGATCACAGACGCTAGCAGCAGCAACGCGCCGCCGGGATAGCCGATCCCGAGCGAGCGGTCGGCATCTTTATCTCTCGAGGAGATCGAAGCAGTGCGGGACGTTGCCCGTTGCGGGGCGTAATGCCAAGACACCGCCAGCCCCCGCTCGTTCCACAGGAAATCATGCCTGCCCCGAAACGCCCGTTGCTTGCCCTGCTCGCCGCGCTGCCATGCGCCGCATCCGTGCATGCGGGGCCGCCCTTCGTCAGCGACGATCCGGAGCCGACCGCGGCTGGACATTGGGAAATCTATGGGTTTGCCGCGGGGACGCACGTCGCGGGCGAAACCGAAGGCTCCGGCGGTTTCTATATCAATTATGGCGGTGCGAAGGACCTGCAGCTCACCGCAGTCGTGCCGCTCGGCTATGAGACGTGTGCCGGGGGTACGATCGGGCTCGGCAATATCGAGCTCGCCGCCAAATATAAGTCCGTGCACCAGGCCGACGGATCGCCCCTGCCCGACATCGCCTTCTTCCCGCGCGCGTTCGTGCCGACCGCCGGGCGGCGTTTCGGGACGCGGCGGCTGAGTTTCCTGCTGCCGCTATGGGCGCAGAAGGATCTGGGGAAATGGTCGGTTTTCGGGGGCGGCGGCTATGACATCAATCCGGGCCGGGGACAGCGCGACTTCTGGCTGATGGGCGTCGGCGTTCAGCGCACGGTGAACGATCGCTTCGCGCTCGGTGCGGAAGTCTATCGCCAGACGGCGGACGCCGACGATGCGCGCCGCTTCACCGGGGTCAATTTCGGTGCGCTCTACAGGATGAGCCCGCATTGGTCGCTGATCGGATCGGCCGGACCCGGCATCGAACATGCCGGCACTGAAGGACATTATAGCTTCTACCTGGCGCTCAAGGCGGATTATTGACCGGCCGGCGGGCCGCTTATGCGTCGAGATCCTCTGGAAGTTGGGGGGGCGGCCGGCGCTTGCGATCCTGGCAGAGCGGCGCGTGGCAACCGAAGGCGCAGCTTTTGTCGTGGCTTGGCTTGCCATTCTCCCTGACGGGAATGTCCGCGAACCCGCCGTGGCACATTTTCAGATGAATCGCGCTCGAGACGGCGGGCGTGCCGGCCGACACTCCCAATATCGCGACGATGCCCAGGAGCGCGGCCGAACGGGTCACGACTCGCAATCCTCGTCGGTCAGGATACGGATCCCCGCCCCGTCCATGTCGTCATATTGACCCGCGTTCAGCGACCACAGGAACGTGGCCAAGCCGCCCAGGCCCAGCAGCAGCGCGAGCGGGATCAGCAGGCCGAGACCGCTCATCGCGCGCAATTCCGCAGGCGGAGCGAATTGGCGAGGACGAGCAGCGACGAGCTCGACATCGCGATGGCAGCGAGCATCGGCGTCACCAGGCCGGCAATCGCGAGCGGTACGGCGAGCGCGTTATAGCCGATCGCCAGCGCGAAATTCTGGCGCACGACCGCGCGGGTGCGGCGCGCGGCGGCAACCGCAATCGCGACCGGCGCGAGCCGATCGCCAAGGAAGACCGCATCCGCCGCGCTCTGCCCGACATCGGTCGCGGAAGCCGGCGCCATCGAGACATGGCCCGCCGCGAGCGCCGGGCCGTCATTGAGGCCGTCACCCACCATCAGGACGCGGTGGCCGCCGCGTTGGATGCGCTGGATCGCCTCGACCTTTCCGATCGGGCTAAGCTCGACCAAAGCGGTTGCTCCGACGCTTCGCGCGACGGGCGCCACCGCCTCGCGGCGGTCGCCGGAAAGCAGGATGGTCTCAAGCCCCATCTGCCTCAGCCGCTGGAAAACCTGCGCGGCGTCCGGTCGGATCCGATCCGAAAAGCGCAACAGCGCGGCGGTGCCCTCTCCCATCCGGAAAGCGACGGCGGGCCCTTCCACGTCGACCCGATCCAGCCCCAGCCAGCCGGGTCGGCCCAATGCGACGCGCACGCCGTCGGCGACGCCATCGATGCCGAGGCCGGGATGCTCCCGAAGGTCCGCGAGCATTGCCGGCTCGACCTTCTCGGAGTCCAGCGCCGCCGCCAAGGCGCGCGACAAAGGGTGAAGCGACGCCCGCGCCAAGGCGAGCGCGAGCGATTTCTCGCCGGCCGAAAGTGCGAGCGCGCCATCGGGGACCAGCCTGCCGATCGTGACCGTGCCGGTCTTGTCGAAACAGACCTCGTCCGCCTCGGCCAGCCGCTCGAGCGCCGAGCCGTCCTTGATCAATATGCCCCTGCGCATCAGCGCGCCGGCGGCGACGACCTGCGAGACCGGCACCGCCAAACCGAGCGCACAAGGACAGGTGATGATCAGCACCGCGACCGCGACGAGGAGCGATTGATGCCACCCCGCACCGCCAAGCATCCAGCCCGCGAAGCTGCACAATGCGAGCATATGGACCACAGGCGCATAAAAGTGCGCCGCGCGATCGGCCAGGCGGACATAGAAAGAGCGGCTCTGCCCCGCCGCCTCCATCATGCGGATGATCTCGGCGATGCTGGTGCGGTCACCCGCGGCGGTGATGCGCAGCGTGAGCGGGTTGGCGAGATTGAGCGTGCCCGCGATCGCCGGCTCGCCCGGTGCGATCGGTTCGGGCATGGTCTCGCCGGTGACGAGCGAACGGTCGATCATGCTGCGGCCGTCTTCCACGACGCCGTCCGCCGCGAAGCGCTCGCCGGCCGCGACCAGCAGCCGCATGCCCGGCTCCAGATCCGCCGCGCGCTTCCAGACGGTCGTGCCGTCGGGGAGCAGGATCGTGCCGCCGGGCGCGGTCTCGCGCATCAGCGCCGTCACGCCGTTGCGCGCACGATCGCGCATCATCGAATCGAGCTATCGACCGACGAGCAGGAAGAAGAGCAAGGCGACCGCGCCGTCGAAATAGGCATGCGGTCCGCCCTCGATCGTCTCGAACAGGCTGAGCGCGGTGGCGAGGAGCACGCCGATCGAGATCGGCACGTCCATGTTGGCGCGCCGCCGCCGCAGCGCGGCCCAGGCCGATTTGAAGAAGGGCCGGCCGGCATAGGCAATCGTCGGCATCGCGATCAGCGCCGACAGCCAATGGAACAGATCGCGCGTCGCGCCGCCCGCGCCTGACCAGACCGAGACCGACAGCAACATCACGTTCATCGCGCCGAAGCCGGCAACCGCGAGCGCGCGCAGCAGCGCCTTGCTCTCCCGATCTTCCAGGGCGGGCGCAGCGGCGGCGATCGGCTCCGCGTCGAAGCCGATATCGGCGATGGCACGGCGCAGTGCGTCGGGGGTCAGTTCGGGTGCATGATCGATCGCGACGCGCCTGGTGGTGAAGTTGACGCGGGCGCGGTGCACGCCGGAAAGCGGCCGCAATCCGTTTTCGATCTTCGCGATGCAACCGGCACATTTGACGCCGGGCAGCACGAACTCGACATGTTCGGACGCGGCCGCTTCCGTCACAGCGACAATTCCTCGGCATAGCTGGCACGCATCTGCCCATGCCGCGCGGTGACGCGGATCTGCCAGCGTCCGGCGGGCAATGTTTCCACGCTGCGATAGGCGCCGGTGTCGCCGCGCGTGAAATGGATCGGGCGATCGGGCAAGCGGCCGAGCGGATGGAGCGCCGTGCCGGAGAGGATGGCGTCGCGGATCAGCGCGTCGGGGCCGGTCAGGCGCACCGTCACGCGCCGGCCATCATGATCGATCGTCGCGCGCCAGCCGAGCTTGTCCTGCGCCTTCGCCTCATCCAGCCAGCGGTTGAAATGCTGGCTCGCGACATAGCTGTTGTCGACCACCGTGCCCGTGAAGCTGCGCTCCGCGATCGTCGCCATCAGGCCGTTCACCCCGATCACGACCAGGAAGAAACCCACGATCCAGGCGAGCATGTGATAGCCCGTGAAGCGGCGCGTCACTGATTTTCTCCCGGTCGTTCGAAACGGACATGCTTGCTCGCGCTGCTATGCTCCTGGTCGAGCGCGGTCAGGTGCAGCTCGTAATGATCCGGACCGGCAGCGGGCGCGCGGACGTAGATCCGGCGCTGTTCGACCTGATCGGGGCCGAGCAGGATGCGCATCGACGGTGCGGCCGTGCGCTTGTCCTTCAACGAATCCCACATCGCGGCGCCGGGCAAGCCTTCGAGGCTCAGCTCCACCTGCCGTGGCCTCTCCTCCATGTTCCGGACGTGCACAGTATAGGCATTGCGCAGATCGCCGTCGGAAAGCCGCGTCCAGAGTGGATTGCGCTCCTGCGCGACCGACAGATCAAGCCGCGTGCGGTTGCCGAGCGAGAACGCCATCGCGCAACCGACCGCGGCCCACAGGCCGAAATAAACGAACGTGCGCGAGCGCAGCAATGTCCGCATCACCGGAACCGGCGGACTCCCCTGGCTTTCCGCCTGGCAATCTTCGAGCGTCGCATAGTCGATCAGCCCGCGCGGGCGGCCGAGCTTATCCATGACCTGGTCGCACGCGTCGATGCACAGCGCGCAGGTGATGCATTCGAGTTGCTGGCCTTCGCGTATGTCGATGCCGGCCGGGCACACCTGCACGCAGGCGAGACAATCGACGCAATCGCCGAACGTGCCCGCTTTCTTGATGCCGTGCGAACGTGGTTCGCCACGCCAATCCTTGTAGGTGACGATCAGCGACCGCTCGTCGAGCATCGCCGCCTGGATCCGCGGCCAAGGGCACATATAGGTGCAGACCTGCTCGCGCATCCAGCCGGCGAGGACGTAGGTCGTGGCGGTCAATATCCCGACCGTCGCATAGGCGACCGGCTCGGCATTCCCCGTCAGGAACTGGCGTGCGAGCGACGGTGCGTCGGCGAAATAGAAGATCCAGGCACCGCCCGTCGCGAGCGCGATGCAAAGCCATAGCGCATGCTTCGCCAGCTTCCGCGCGATCTTCGCAGCCGACCATGGGCCGCGCTTGAGCTTGAGCTGCGCGTTGCGGTCGCCTTCGATGAAGCGCTCGATGTGGAGGAACAGGTCGGTCCACACCGTCTGCGGGCAGGCATAGCCGCACCAGGCGCGCCCTACGGTCGAGGTGATCAGGAACAGGCCGACGCCGGCCATCACGAGCAGGCCCGCGACATAATAGAATTCGTGCGGCCAGATCTCGATCGAGAAGAAATAGAATCGGCGATGCGCGAGATCGACCAGCACCGCCTGATCGGGGGCATAAGGCCCGCGATGCCAGCGCAGCCAGGGCGTCGCGTAATAGACCGCGAGCGTCGCCGCCATGATCGCCCATTTCAGGCGCCGAAAGAAGCCGTCGACAGCCTTCGGGAAGATGTCGGGGCGGCGGGAATAATTCCCGCCGCCTCGGGCTTCCAGGCTGGACATCACTCGCCGCAGCCGAGCGAGTGGACGTACGCCGCGAGCATGTTGAGCGAAGCCTTGTCGAGCTTCTTGTTCCAGGCGGGCATCACGCCGTAGCGCGCATTGGTGACCGTCTCGGTGATCGTGTCGCGGTCGCCGCCGTAGAGCCAGATCGCGTCGGTCAGATTAGGCGCGCCGAACGTGCGATTGCCCTTGCCCTCCGCGCCGTGGCAGGCGGCGCAATTGGCCGCGAACAGGTCCCGCCCGCGCCGCGCGGATGGCGTGCCGCCTTCCTGATGCGAGATGTAGCGCACATAGGATGTAACGTCCTGCACCTGATCCGCGGTCAGGATGCCGTCGCGGCCGAAGGCGGGCATTTGCGACATGCGCGTCAGCTTGTCGTCCGGCTGGCGGACGCCATGCTCCAGCGTCTGGCGGATCGTCGCAATGCCGCCGCCCCACAGCCAGTCGTCGTCGGTAAGGTTGGGAAAGCCCTTGCGACCGCTCGCGCCGGAGCCATGGCACTGGACGCAATTGACCTTGAACGCCGCGCGCCCGCCTTCGACCGCCGCGCGCATCGTCGCGGAATCGGGTGGAATGCGATCGATCGGCGTGTTGGCGATCGCCAGCTTCATGCTCGCCCGTCCAGTGTCGGCCGCAGCCTGCTCCGCGGCGAGCTGACCATGACTGCTCCAGTGCAGCATGCCTGCGGTCGCGCGGGTTGCGAGCGGGATCGCAGGATAGGCGACGCAATAGCCGATCGCGAACAGGATCGTCACGTAGAAGGTCCACAGCCACCAGCGCGGCAGCGGCGTGTTCAGTTCCTGGATCCCGTCCCATTCATGGGCGGTGGTCTCAACCTCGCGCTCAGGCGCAGCCTTGTCATGCTCAGCCATTGCGCGGCCTCTCATCGTCGAAGGGAATCAGACTTGCGGCGCGCTGCGCCTCGCGGGCGCCCGGGCGAAGCGCGCGCCACAAAGCGGCGAAAAATACCAGGCAGAGGAAGACCAGGCCGATACTGTCGGCGAGCTGGCGAAGCGTTTCGTAGCTCATTGCGCCTGCTCCTTGGCCGCTGCCGCCTTGGTATCGACCATCGTGCCGAGCACCTGCAGATAAGCCACCAGCGCATCCATCTCGGTCACGCGCTTGGGATCGCCGTCAAAGTCGCGCACCTGCGCGGCCGGATAGCGTTTCTGGAAATCTTTATGGTCGGCGTCGGGATCGGCCTGCGCCATCAGGTCCGCCGCGGCATTGTCGACCTGCCCCTTGTCGTACGGCACGCCGACACGCTTCAGCGCGCGCAGATTGGCACCCGCGTCGGGCACGAACAATTCGTGCCGTGCGAGGAAGGCATAAGGAGGCATGATCGATTCCGGCACGACCGCGCGCGGATCCTTCAGGTGCTGGACGTGCCATTCGTCCGAATAGCGGCCGCCGACGCGCGCCAGGTCCGGCCCGGTCCGCTCCGACCCCCATTGGAAGGGGTGATCGTACATGCTCTCGGCGGCGAGGCTGTAATGGCCGTAGCGCTCCACTTCGTCGCGGAAGGGGCGGATCATCTGGCTGTGGCAGCTGTAGCAGCCTTCGCGGATGTAGATGTCGCGGCCGGCCTGCTCGAGCGGCGTGTAGGGGCGCATGCCCTTCACTTTCTCGATCGTGCTGTCGATCCAGAAGAGCGGCGCGATCTCGACGATGCCGCCGATCGCCACCGTTACCAGTGCGAGAATCAGCAGGATCGTGATGTTACGCTCGATCCGGCCGTGATCGAAGATGCGGGTTGCCATAGTCCGGGGTTCCTTATTCGGCGGCCAGCAGTTGCGGCGCGAGGTCACGCTGGTCGTCCGCGGTGAGCGGCACGTCGCGAGCGGCGTCGTAGGCGGCGTCGGTGAGCGGAGACTCGTCGCGCAGCTTCCCGCGGATCGTCATGAAGACGTTCCAGGCCATCAGCACCGCACCGGTCAGGTAGAGAAGACCGCCGCTCGCGCGGATGATGTTGTAGGGCTTCAGCGCGGCGACGACCTCGGCGAAGCTGTAGACCAGATAGCCGTCGGAGCCATATTCGCGCCACATCAGCCCCTGCATGATGCCCGCGACCCACATCGACGAGATGTAGAGGACGATGCCCGCGGTCGCGCACCAGAAGTGCCAGTTGATCATGCGCAGCGAGTAAAGGCGCTCGCGCTTCCACAGCCGCGGTACGAGGAAATAGACGGTCGCGAAGGTGATCATGCCGACCCATCCGAGCGAACCCGAATGGACGTGGCCGATGCCCCAGTCGGTATAATGGGAGAGCGAATTCACGCTCTTGACCGACATCATCGGCCCCTCGAACGTCGCCATGCCGTAGAAAGCGAGCGCGGCGACCTGCATGCGGATGATCGGATCGGTACGGATCTTGTCCCATGCGCCCGACAGCGTCATCAGCCCGTTGATCATGCCGCCCCAGCTCGGCATCCACAGCATGATCGAGAAGACCATCCCCAAGGTCTGCGCCCAGTCGGGCAGCGCGGTATAATGGAGATGATGCGGACCGGCCCAGATGTAGAGGAAGATCAGCGACCAGAAGTGCACGATCGACAGCCGGTAGCTGTAGACCGGACGCTCGGCCTGCTTGGGCACGAAATAATACATCATGCCGAGGAAGCCCGCGGTCAGGAAGAAGCCGACCGCGTTATGGCCGTACCACCATTGGACCAGCGCATCCTGCACGCCCGAAAAGGCGGAATAGGATTTGGAACCGAGCAGGCTCACCGGCATCGACAGGTTGTTGACGATGTGCAGCATCGCCACCGTGACGATGAAGCCGAGATAGAACCAGTTGGCGACGTAGATATGCGGCTCGTGCCGCTTGACGATCGTGCCGAGGAACACCGCCAGGTAGGATACCCAGACGATCGTCAGCCACAGATCGACATACCATTCGGGCTCGGCATATTCGCGGCCTTCGGTGATGCCGAGCAGATAGCCCGTCGCCGCCATCACGATGAAGAATTGATAGCCCCAGAAGACGAAGCGCGCGAGCGGCGGAAAGGCGAGACGCGCACGGCAGGTGCGCTGCACCACCCAAAAACTCGACGCGATCAGGGCATTGCCGCCGAACGCGAAGATCACCGCCGACGTATGGAGCGGCCGCAGCCGCCCGAATGTCGTATATTCAAGGCCGAAGCTAAGCTGCGGAAAGGCGAGCTGGAGCGCGATGAACAGGCCCGCCGCCATTCCCGCCAGGCCCCAGAAGACCGTGGCGATCATGCCCCAGCGGATGACGTCGTCATAATAACCGGTTTGGGCCTTCTCGGCCGGAGGCCATGCCGTCAGCGCCTTGAAATCGGCCTTGTAGAGCGTCAGCCAGGCCGTGAGCAGCGCGGCGATCGTGGCGATCCCCATCTGTATCGCGAACGCATGGTCCGGCGTGATCGCGCACGCCGCCAGGGCGAGCAGCGCCAACGCGAACCAACCGAAGGATCTGAGGTAAAGATCAGCCATATCATCCCCGCTGCGGACCACCGCATGTTGGGGGCCGTTTGGCGGAGTGGACGGCG
>JAEKMC010000044.1 GCA_019508115.1 Sphingomonas sp. | reverse complement strand
GAACACGTCCGGGATGACGAGGGAATGATGCTCACAAACCGCCCCTGCGAGCCGCGCAAGCAGCGCGGCAATCCAGCCCACCGCGCGCCTCCCGTCCAGGTTTAGATCGCGTCCCCCGGCTTTCGCCGGGGTCGCGATGACGAAGGAAGAATACTCACCGTCATCCCGGACCTGATCCGTCTCCCCCTCTTCTTTCCCGAAAGAAAGCGCGCACTCAGCCCTTGTACATTTCCGCCAAGCCATGATCTGACACGTGAAAATGCCACCCCTCTCGCATGATCTGCTGCTCTATGCCGGTCTCGCCATCGCGGCGCTGATCGCGGTCAACCTTGTCACGCGGCGCATCCCGCTGATCGGCACATTGCTGCGCTTCGCGGTCTGGGGCGTGGCCATCGTGCTCGTGGTCGGCGCGGTGCCGCAACGCAGTCTGTTCGATCCCTATTTCGCCAAGCTCACCCACTTCCTTGACCTCCAGCCCGCCGACGACCAGCAGGTTTCGGGCGAGCGCAAGCTGCTGGTCGATAGCGGCGCAACCATCACCGCGCTTTCGGTCGACACCGCCGAGGCCGCCGGGCTGGTGCCGGAGAAATCTCCCTTCCCGATCATCCTCAAGACCGCCAACGGCGCGGTCGCCGCACGCACCGCGCGCGTCGCCACGCTCCGCATCGGCAACGTCGTCGCGCGCGACTTGCCCGTCGTGGTCTCGCCTTCGTTCGGCGACACCGAGGTGATCGGGATGAACTTCCTGTCCAAGCTCAAGAGCTGGCGCGTCGAAGGCGACACGCTGATCCTGGAGCCGCACCATCCCCAATTTGCGGCTAATCGCGACGCATGAGCCACTCGCCTGATGAGGGGGATTCGGGTAGAAGATCCGCATGGCAAGCGCCCTCGTCATCTGCCCGATCTTTCTTGGCATCGGCGTGCTGATCGCGCTGCTGCGATCCGGCCAGCCCTCATGACGATTCCAGCGGGCATGACCGATCTCTTCCCCGCTTTCTCGCTCGGCGGGGTCGCCTTGATCGGGCTGATGGCGCGGATCGGGCCGCCGCCTGCGATACGCTTCGGCGTGGTCGCCGCGCTCGCGCTGCTGCTGGCCCTCTACCTGACCGACCAGCTTCATCTCTGGCTGCCGGACAGATTCGGCCTGCCGCTCTACGTCGCCTTGCTCATGCTGGCCGGCGGGATCATCGTCTGGAACTGGCGCGCGCGCCGCGCGGCGCGACGCGGCTGACCCCGGCCTTAGCAGGCGCTGATCAGCTGGCCCGCTTGGCCTTCATATTGCTCCGCCATTCCCTTGAGCGTGTGGACCGTGCGCGTGTCGGAGATCGAGGCGGCGAGCTGGCGGCAATGCGCCGCCTGCCCGCGCAGATATTCCGCATGGCGCATCCGGGCCACGTCGACCAACAGATCGACCGCGCCGACGAGCGCGCCGCCAGCGTCGAACAAAGGCGTCGGATGAGGCACGATCTGGATGCGCGTTCCATCGGGTCGCTCGGCGATGGCTTCGACGCCGCGCACCTTGCGGCGCTCGCGGATCGAGACCGCCATCGGACATCGATCATCCGGCAGCGGAATTCCGTCGAGCGTATGGAGCTTCCAGGTCACGCACCATTTGTCGTGCCCCGCGATCGGGGTGCGTCCCGCGAGCTCGACGCAGGCGCGATTGAAATGCGTGATCGTGCCGTGCGCGTCGGTAAGGTAGATCGCAACCGGGAGCCGGTCGAGCGCTTCGTTGAGGCGGTCATCTCCACGCCGGGCCGCCTCCACCGCGAGTCCCAGATAGTCGTCGACCCAGCTCGTCACGTTCGGTTGCGCCCCCTCGCCGTGTGCAGCGCGGCGATATCGGCCGCTCGGGATGCGCGGCCTGCAATCTCGGGATGTTAGCGCATAACCTCGACCAATGTTCCTCGGTGATGCTGCGCTTAATGCTGCGCCTTCATCAGCTGATCCATCGTCATCAGATTATGGTTCAGGTGCGCCATGATCCACACCGATCCGACCACGATCACCAACACGATCAGCACGCCGAAGGCGAGCGCGAGCGTGTTGTTGGTATTTTCGGGCCCGCTCGTGATGTGGAGGAAGAAGACGAGGTGGACGCCCATTTGCGCCACCGCCAGCGCGAGCAGCGCCGCCGGTATCCCCGGGCCCCAGATCGCGTTCGATCCCGCGATCCAGAAGCTCGCGACCGTCAGCCCGATCGCAAGCAGGAAGCCCAGCAGATAGACCTGGATCGCGCTGAAGCCGGACCCGCCGGCATGTTCGTCGCCGGGCGCGGCATCGTCATATTCCCATTCGTCGTCATGGCCGCTCATGCGCCGGCTCCCAGCAGATAAACGATCGTGAACAATGCGACCCAGATGATGTCGAGCGCATGCCAGAACAGGTTGAAGCAGAGCAGGCGCCGCATGATCTGCGGGCGGAAGCCCTTGAACCAGATCTGCGCCATCATCGTGCCGAGCCACAGCCCGCCGACCGTGACGTGCAGGCCATGGCATCCCACCAGTGCGAAAAAGGCGGAGAGGAAGGCGCTGCGGCCCGGCCCGGCGCCTTCCTGGATCATCTCGTAGAATTCGAGCACTTCCAGCATGACGAACGCCAGGCCGAGCAATCCGGTGACGAGCATCCAGAATTGCGTCTCGAGCTGGCGGCGCCGCGTCGCCGCGACATAGCCCAGCCCGCAGGTGAAGCTGGAGACGAGCAGGCAGCCGGTCTCGATCGCCACGCGTTGGAGATCGAACAATTGCTTGCCCGTCGGCCCGCCCGCGGTCGCGTGGGCCAGCACGGCATAAGCCGCGAAGAAGGCCGAGAACATGACGATGTCGGACAGCAGGAATATCCAGAATCCATAGCCCACGATCACGCGCTTGGGCGCGGGGCCGCCTTCGCCATGGCCGCGCGCATCGGCATGGCCATGGCCGTGCGGATCGTGGCCCTGACCATAAGGCCCATGCTGAAGATAGACCGACGCGACGTCGGAGGGGGTCGCGGCCTGGCTCATGGCTGTGCTCCCATGCTGGCCAGCCATTCGGGCCCGCGGGCCGCACGCCGCGCGCGATCGACGCGCGCCACCTCCTCGGCCGGGATTTCATATTCGTCCTCGTCGCGCCAGGCGAAGACGACGAACGTCGCATAGGCGCCCACCAGCCCCAGCGCCACCAGCCACCAAATGTGCCAGATCAACGCGAAGCCGATGATCGCCGCGAAGAAGGCGGTGACGAAGCCGGTCGGGCTGTTCCTGGGCATCTCGATCGGCTTGTAATCGGGCTCGTCATACAGCCGTTCCTGCGCGATCGCGGCCTGCTTCATGCCCCAATAGGCCTCCTCGCCATGCACGTCGTGCAGGACCGGGAAGTTGAAGGTCGGCGGGGGCGACGGCGTCACCCATTCGAGCGTGCGCCCGTTCCACGGATCGCCCGTCACGTCGCGCAGCTGGTCGCGCATGCGGATCGAAACGACCAGCTGGATCAACTGCGCCGCAACGCCCGCCCCGATCACGATCGTGCCCAGCCCCGCCAGGATGATCCACGGATCCCACAGCGGGTTGTCGACATGCTGGAGCCGCCGCGTCATGCCCTCCATGCCGACGATATAAAGCGGCGTGAAGGTCGCCACGAAGCCCGTGAGCGTGAGCCAGAACGCGGCCACGCCCCACCCCTTGTGGAGGCGGAAACCGAACGCCTTGGGGAACCAATATTCGTAGCCGGCGAAGGCGCCGAACACGACGCCGCCGATGATCACATTATGAAAATGCGCCACCAGGAAGAGCGAGTTGTGGAGCACGAAATCGGCCGGCGGCACCGCGAGCAGCACGCCGGTCATTCCGCCGATCACGAATGTGACCATGAAGCCCAGCGCCCATAGGACCGGCGGCTCGAACCGGATGCGCCCGCCGTACATGGTGAACAGCCAATTGTAGATCTTCACGCCCGTACCGACCGCGATGATCGAGGTCGCGATGCCGAATGCCGCGTTGACGTCGCCGCCCGCACCCATCGTGAAGAAATGGTGCAGCCAGACCATCAGCGAGACGATGCAGATGAACAGGGTCGCCGCGACCATCGAGCGGTAGCCGAACAAGGGCTTGCCCGAGAAGGTCGAGAAGACCTCGGAGAAGATGCCGAAGCAGGGCAGGATCAGAATATAGACCTCGGGGTGCCCCCAGGCCCAGATCAAGTTCACGAACATCATCGGGTTGCCGCCCGCGTCGTTCGTGAAGAAATGGAAGCCGAGATAACGGTCCAGCCCCAGCATCGCGAGCGTCGCGGTCAGGATCGGGAAGACCGCGATGATCAGCAGATTGGCGGCAAGGCTGGTCCAGCAGAAGACGGGCATGCGCAGATAGGACATGCCCGGCGCGCGCATCTTCAGGATGGTGGTGACGAGGTTGATGCCGGTCGAAAGCGTTCCCACCCCCGATATCTGCAACGCCCAGATATAATAATCGACGCCGACGCCGGGCGAATAAGCCAGCTCCGACAAGGGCGGATAAGGCAGCCAGCCGGTGCGGGCGAACTCGCCGATTCCAAGGCTGAGATTGACCAGCAGGGCCCCGGTCGCGGTCAGCCAGAAACCGACATTGTTCCAGGTCGGAAAGGCGACGTCGCGCACGCCCAGCTGCAATGGCACGGCGAAGTTCATGAGCCCGATAACCAGGGGCATGCCGCCGAAGAAGATCATGATCGTGCCGTGCGCCGAGAAGACCTGGTCATAATGTTCGGGCGGCAGGTAACCCTGCGCGCCGTGCAGCGCCAAAGCTTGCTGTGAGCGCATCATCACCGCATCGGCGAATCCGCGCAGCAGCATCAGCGCGGCGAGGATGATGTACATCACGCCGATGCGCTTGTGGTCGACGCTCGTGATCCATTCGTTCCACAAATAGGGCCACCAGCCCTTCGCCCAGGCGTAAATCACGACGGCGACGACGAGGCCGCCGGCGGTCGCGCTGGCGATCAGCGGAATCGGCTGATCGAGCGGGATCGCCGACCAATCGAGCTTTCCCAATAATCTCATTGTGCGGATATCCTCGGCGAAACATGGGCGGCGCGGCCGGCCTGCGGACCGGGGCCGGGCGCGACTTTCTGCATGGCGATCTGGCCGAACAGGCCGGGCTGCACCGCGCCATAGCTGTAAGGCCGCTTGACCGTATTTTGCTGTGCAAGGCCGGCATAAGCCGCGCTATCGAGCGCCGCGCCCTGCCCCTTCGTCTTCGCGATCCAGCCGGCGAACTCGGCCGGCGCGACCGCGAGCGTCTGGAAATTCATGTCGGAAAAGCCGTCGCCCGAAAATTGCGCGGACTGGCCCCAATAAGTGCCGGGCTTGTCGGCCTGCAGGTTCACCTGTGTGACCATGCCGTTCATCGTATAGATCATGCTGCCTAGGCGATGGATGAAGAAGGCGTTCATCACGCTTGCCGACGTCAGCGAGAAATGGACCGGAACGCCCGCCGGGATGACCAGCTGATTGACGCTGGCGACGCCCTGTTCGGGGTAGATGAACAGCCATTTCCAGTCGAGCGAAACGACCTGCACCTCAAGCGGCCGGACATTCTTGGCGGCGGGCAGGGGCTTCGCGGGATCGAGGTCGTGGCTACCCACCCAGATCACGCCGGCAAGGAACAGGATCACCAGGATCGGGATCGACCAGACCACCATTTCGACGCGGCCAGAATAGGCCCACTCGGGCAGATAGCGCCCGCGCGGCCTGTCGGCGCGGTACCAGAAAGCGAAGCCCAGCGTGGCCGCGATCGTCGGGATGACGATCGCGAGCATGATCACCAGGCTGTTAAGAAGGATCGTGCGCTCGCCCGCGGCGATCGGACCGGCGGTGTCGAGCACACCCTGATGCGAACATGCCGCGAGCGCGAACAGCGGCGGAAACGCCACCCCTCGCCGGATAGCCTTGATTGAGACGCGCTTCATGCCCGGTCTGCCACCATTGGAATCGGAGCTGCGAAACAAACCAATGCCCTCGAAAGTCAAGCGCGTCGCCGGCCCGGCCGATTGCAGCCTGCGCAATTGAACGCCCGTGGGCTGCATTTTCCACATGCATCCGATTTAACGCGGCGATTCGTGCTGCGCTTTCGGTGGACCGAAGCGCATCGGGTCCTGACAATTGAAACAATCCCGGGCGCTAGCCCGTTTGACCGCGGCATACGTATGTGTAGCTTGGCGTAACAGAAGGTAAGAACGGATGGTCTCTCCCCAGCCGATGGCAGCCGTGAAACTGCCGGCGGGACATAGCCTTTCTGTGCTCGGCCAAGCATTCCGGCGTCTCTACCGATTCGATGAGGACCCTGCTTTCGACGAACTGTTGGCGCGGATCGACGCGGCCGAACGGGATTGCCGATCGAAAGCGGAATGGACCGTCTGCCCCGGTTAGGCGGCCTTCATTCCGCCGCCTGCGCTTCGGGCCGCCACGTCTTAAGCGTGGCGTCGGACGTCTTGCGATCGGGAAAGCTCTTCTCGCACTTGGCGCACCAGCGGCGCGCGACATGCGAGGGCGCATAGCTGCGTGTCAGGCAGTCGGGGCAGACGAAGCTCTTGGCCGGCCCTCCCCCGCGATATTTGCCGTAATGATCCAGCTCGACCCGGTCCCGATGCTTCATCAGCACCAGCATCAACAAAGGGGTGAACAGGCTGACCGCGAGCGCGAGGCCAATGATCAGAAAGATCAGGATCTTATCCAAGTCCAGTCACCCCACGCTACGTCACCCCAAGCCGGCAATGGACGGCCTTCGCCCCGCCCCAACGCACGATTCGGCCAACGGCTCCGCCTTTGCAAGTTTGGGAAAATGTAACTTAGCGCCATCCCGGCCGGATGTCATGCTCGCTCTTTAACGTTCCCGAACGTGGGACGAACAGGGGTATACGATGCCCGACAAGCGAGCCAGCGCGCCGTCCCTCGGCCGGCATGAGCGAACCGACGCGCGGGAAAAGGCATTGGCCGTTAGCGGCTATTCCCGTAACGATCGACACATGCCCCGCTCGCCGATGCACAGCCCATTGCGGAACATCCACCCGATACGGCCGGAGCCGCTGGATTGACCTCCTTGTGTCGCCCTTCGCGGAACGCCCCTCCGGCGCGTGCGTTCGGGCGGCGTCCGGGACCAGATAGCGACACCCATCCAGCATTCGCGCCGTGCGAGATGCGGAACATGATCCGCCCCGGCGTCCTCGTTGCGTAAGAGTGCGCATCTAAGGCCGATCGCGGCGGCGGGGGTCCTGCCCCCACTCGACGACGTGCCCGCAGGGAATGATGACCGGCCGGGTGTGAACAGAGCTATGCAGATTCTTCTTGTCGAGGACGATCCACAAATTGCCGAGCGCGTTGCCTCCGATCTGGCGCGCAACGGCTATCGGGTGATCGATGTCGCCACCGCGGAGGCGGCGCATCACGCGCTTGCCGTCAATTCGATCGAAGCGGTGGTGCTGGATCGGCTATTGGGCGATGGCGATGCGATCACGATCATCGCCGAATGGCGCCGCGCCGGAATCAAGACGCCGATCCTGGTGGTGAGCTCGCTATCGGGCGTGGCCGACCGTATCGCCGGCCTCGCCGCGGGTGCCGACGATTATCTTGCCAAGCCTTTCCATACCGAAGAGCTCGACGCGCGATTGCGCGCATTGTTGCGCGCGCGCGACCGCCACGCGCAGCGCGAGTCCGATATATTGGAATGCGGGTCGATCCGCATCGATCGCCGCCTGCGCACCGCGTCGCGCAGCGGCACGCCGCTGATGCTGCAACCGCGCGAATATCGCCTGCTCGAAGCGCTGGCGCTGAGCCCGGGACAGGTGGTGCCGCGATCGGTCCTGCTCGAGAAGGTGTGGAAGCTGAGCTTCGATCCGCGCACCAAGATCATCGAAACGCATATCAGCCGGTTGCGCGACAAGCTGGACTTCGCTGGCTCCGGCGAAGCGATCGAGACCGTCCGCGGCATCGGATATCGCCTGCGGGACGATGCCTGAGCCCGTGCGGCGCACGGTGCTGCGCACCGTTATTTTGTACATTGCCATCTTCGGCATGACCAGCCTGGCGCTCGGCGAAGGCGCCTTTCTCTATGCGCGGCACGAGCTGGCGCGGCGGCTGGATGCTCGGATCGCGGAGCGGATGGACCGGCTCGGCCAGACCTATGCCGCAGGGGGCCAGGCGGGTCTGCTACGCGCGATCGACGCCTTCACCGATCATGGCGCGCGCACCTTGGGCTATGTCCTGACCGACGCCCGCGGACAACGGGTGCGCCGGCTCGGCGATGTCCCCCGTCTCGCGCCGGGCTGGGGTGTGACGACGTTCGAAGACGAGGATGAAGGCGTCACCGATCCGGCGCGCACGTTCACCCGCCGCCTGCCCGACGGATCGACGCTGACCATCGTCGCCGACCGCGATTATATCGAGCAATATGATACGGTGACGACCGGCTTCCTGTTCGCCGCGATCGCGCTCCTGTTCCTGGTCGCCGCCGCGGGCGCGCTGTCGCTCGAACGCAAGGTGCGCAGCCGGATCGAGGGGCTGAACCAGACCGCGCGCGCGATCTTCGAGGGCGACCTCGACCAGCGGGTGCCGATCAGCCCGGCGCATGACGAATTCGATGCGATTGCGGGCACGGTCAATGCGATGCTCGACCGTCTCAACTGGACGCTGCAGGAGGTGCGCCGCGTCTCCACGTATATCGCGCACGACCTGCGCGCGCCGATCGTGCGGCTGCGCGACCATCTCCAGCGGAGCTCGCGCGCCGATCGCGGACCCGTCGACATCGAGGCGGTCGAACGCTGCGAGGATATCATCCGCCTGTTCAGCGTGATCCTGCGCATCGGCGAGATCGATTGCGCGATGATCGCGGGCACCGCGGCCGAATTCGACCTGTCGGAACTGGTCGCCGAATTGAGCGATGCGCATGTCGCGGTGGCCGAAGATCTCGGCCGTTCGCTGACGCACGCGATCGCGCCCGATATCGCGATGTCGGGCGATCGCGACCTGATTGCGCAGCTGCTGGTCAACCTGATCGACAATGCGCTGCGCCATACGCCCGCCGGCGCGCATGTTGCGGTCAGGCTGACCAGCAACGGCACCGAAGCGTGCCTGGCGGTCGCCGACGACGGCGCGGGCTTGCCCGAACGGGAAAGGCGCCAGCTTGGCACCCTCCGGCCCCGCGCCGGGGACGGCACGATGCGCGAGGGCGTGGGGTTGAAGCTCGCGCAGGCGATCGCGACCAGCCATCAAGGCCACCTCACCCTGCATGACAATCAGCCTGGTCTTCGCGTGGAGGTGAGCCTGCCCCTGCATCTGGCGCGGCGTGGCGGCACCGGCTGAACGGCAGCAGGCGCCCCCGCCAAGCGCCGGGAGCGCCTTACC
>JAEKMC010000081.1 GCA_019508115.1 Sphingomonas sp. | reverse complement strand
CGTCCTGTTCGATGCGGCCGTCGATCATGCCGCGCGCGCCCCGAACCGGTAGGCGGACTGGAGATTGCCGAGTGTCGGCGCATTGTAGATGCGCTCGACGGGCTCGTCATGACCCGCGCCCGCGACAACCAGCAGTGGCAGGAGATGCTCCGGGCTGGGGTGGCATTGGCTGGCATGGGGTGCCTGCGGCCAGCCAGCCAACGCCGTTTCACGGTCAGGGCCGTTAAGCGCGGCCCACAGCCAATGATCGAATTCGGCCGACACATTTGCCTGGTTCGGGACGCGGCCGAGGATGCCGCCGATATTGTGATAGGTCATGCCGGTGGCGACGATGAGAACGCCCTCGTCGCGCAACGGCGAGATCGCCCGCCCCAGCGTGAGCAGATCCCCTTCCGATGCGCCTTGCGGCAACGACAATTGCGTCACCGGTATATCGGCCTCGGGATAGACGAGGAGAAGCGGGATGAAGACGCCGTGGTCCAGGCCACGCATGGTGTCGCGCTCAGCCGGGATGCCCGCGTCGCCAAGCAGGGAAATCACGCGATCGGCCAGTTCGGGCGCGCCCGGCGCGTCATATTTCAATTCGTAGGTGTGCGGCGGAAAGCCCTGATAGTCGTACAGCAGCGTGTTGCGCTCGCGCGCGATGATCCGGGCTGTCGGCGTTTCCCAATGCGCCGAGACGACGAGGATCGCCTTGGGCTTCATGGCCAGGTTCGCCGCGAGCGATTTCAGGAAATCCGCCATCGAATCCCACATGTCCCTGGGAAAGGATGGCCCCCAATCCATGAAGAAGCACGGCCCGCCGCCATGGGGGATAAACAACGTAGGCAGGCGGTCCGTCATCTACGCTAGGTTCCCTTCCGGATCACGCCCGATCCACCGGCCCTGGATCGCTTTTGCGACCCTTCCGGATTTCGCGGATGATCGTTTGCTCTGCCCGCCCGGTATAGAGGTGACATTCTTATGACCAACATAGCTTGCAGCTATGGACCGACGGGACGATGCGGCACATGACCGCCAAACTCGACCGGTTCACCAGGATCCTTGATTGGAACCTGCTTAAATACTTCATCCAGATCGCGCGCAGCGGCGGCATCGGTGCCGGTGCGAGTGCGCTTCATATTAGCCAGCCGAGCGCCAGTGCCGCATTGCGCAAGCTGGAAGAGCAGCTCGGCACGCGCTTGTTCGTGCGTACGCGCAAGGGTGTCGAATTGACTGCGGCGGGTGCCTTTCTCAAGGCTGAATGCGAGGCGCTGGTGGGCTCGATCGAGAGCGTGCCCCAGAGCCTGCGCGCGATCACGGGCAGCGTCGCCGGAACGGTGTTGGTCAAATCCATCTCGCACGTATTTTCGCCAGCGCTCGACGCAGGCATCATCGCGTTCAAGAACCGCTATCCCGAGGTGGAACTCATCCTGGAAACCGCACCCTGGGAAGATATCCTGACGTCGCTCATAAGCGGCGATTCCGCGGTCGCTATCGGTTTCGACGAGGTCAATCGGACCGAATTGCGCCACGCATTGCTCACGCGCGAAAAGATGCAGATCTATTGCGGGCCGTCGCACCATCTTCATGGAAAGCGCATTGGCGACCCCGCCGAACTCGCCGACGAACCTTTTATCGCCTTCAGCGATGGTGAACCGCCCGCCTGGCGGAGCTTCCGCGAACGGCACCAGATCGGCCGCAAGATCAGCGGCAATGCTGACAACGTGTACGAAGCCTGGTGGTTGATCGGGCTGGGAATCGGCATTGGCATGTTGCCCGAACCAACCGCTGCGGCGATGGCGATGGGACAACGGCTTTTCGCGCTTCTGCCGGAACGCGATATGCCGGAACTCGATATCTATCTGATGTGGCGCCCCGATCTGCAGGACCGTGCCGCACAATTGCTCATCGAGATCATCCTCGAACAGATCGGGTTGGTGGAATAGGCGCCGTCTATGGCCGGCATATAGCGGTTCAACCTATACATCCCTGCCGCCTTCGCTTTTTTTGGCACGCATGATCGAACAGAGCAGCGCGCCGAGCAAAGCGGAACATTCCACGGGCGAGCGCGTGCCCGACGAGCAAGCGCTGGCGGCCGCGCGGCGCTGGACCAGGGACGCCGATCGCGTCGGCGATCCTTACCGCACAGCGGAACTGTTTCCGGGCGAAATCTACTGGGACGAGGATTTCTGGCGGTTCGAGAAATGGGCGTTGTTCGATCGCGAGTGGCTATGCGTCGGCCATGTCGGGCAAATTCGCGAGCCGGGCGATCATTTCGCCATTACTTTGATGGACGAGCCGCTGATCGTATCGCGCGACGCTGCCGGCGAAATCCATGTTCTGTCGGCGATATGTCAGCATCGCGGCCATCCGCTCATGGACGGTCTGGCCAAGCCCGAAACCGGTGGGGTGAAGCGGGGCAAGCTCCTCGTCTGCCCCTATCATGCATGGAGCTACAAGCTCGACGGTAGCCTGATGGCCGCGCCGGGGATGCGGGAGACCGCGAATATCGACGAGCTCCGGTGCCGCATCCGGCTGCCTTCGATCCGCCATGAGATATTCGAAGGTCTGATCTTCGTGAACTTCAACAAGGATGCGGCGCCGATCACGCCGCGGCTGGAGCGGCTCCACGGACTGATCGAGGCTTTCAAGATGGAGACGCTTTGCCCGACAGAGGTCGCCTCGACCGGGCTCATCCGGTCGAACTGGAAAATCTACCAGGAAAACTCGCTCGAGCCCTATCACACCGACGTCGTGCACCGGAATTCGCACAATCCGGCCCCGGCCCATCTTTCGACGTTCTTCGAGCATAGTTCCGATGAAGCCGCGATCTTCACCACGACGGGCTTTGCCGAAACGAACGAATTGTTCGCGTCCGACGGACAGCAGCAATTGCCGGGCATCCCCGGCCTGTCGGAGGAGCAAATGAGCCGCATACTTTTCGTTGCGGTCCTGCCGGGCCTGTTTCTGTTGTTTGAGCCAGGCTCGGTCCTGGTCACACTCTCGCTGCCGCGCGGAGCCGATACGATGGAATTGCTGACCTTCTCGCTTTACACGGAGCAGGCTTGCGCCGTGCCCGGCTTCGCTGGAATCGTCGCCGAGCAACAGGCCGCGTTGAACGCGATCGTCGCCGAGGATCTGACGACGCAAGAGGCGTTGCAGCGGGGCCATCGCTCCCGTTTCACGCCCAAGGGTGTGTTGTCATGGCTCGAGACGACCATTCCGCAGATGAACGGCTGGCTGCTCCACCGCTATCGTATCGCGCTTGCCGAAGCCGAGGGTGAACAGGCGCTTTCATGACGATATTCGTCCACGGGTCGATCAACCTCGATATCATTGCGCGGGTCGAGCGCCTGCCGGAGAGCGGTGAGACGGTCCTGGCGCTGGACACGGCGCGCCTGCCAGGCGGGAAGGGGGCCAACCAGGCGATCGCCGCCGCATCGTGCGGCGCCAAGGTCGAGATGAGCGGCCTGGTCGGTGACGATGCCGACGGACGCTTCATGATCGATCGGCTGCGGGCCGCCGGAGTGGGTGTGACGGGGATCGGCGTGCATGAAACCGCGCCGACGGGAACCGCGCTGATCGCGGTCGATCGCGAGAGCGAGAATTTCATCATCGTCGCGTCGGGCGCGAACGCGCACGTTACTGCGCCCGCTGCCGCGCCCGCAGGCCTGTTGCTCGTGCAGGCGGAGATTCCGCTCGGCCCGCTGGCGCAAGCCATGCGCGCGGCGACCGGTATGGTGGTGTTCAATGCCGCGCCGGCGATCGCGGGCGCCGATGCCTTGTTCCCATTCTGCGAGATCGTCATCGTCAACCAGGCCGAACTCGCGGCCTTCGCCAACAAGGCACAGGATGGCGCTGCCACCGACGAAGAGCGTGCGCGCGCGCTATTGTGCCGCCCCGGCCAATCGATCGTCGTCACGCTCGGCCGCGACGGAGCGCTCGTCATCGACGCGAGCGGGGCTTTCCATTTTCCTGGCCATCAGGTCGAAACGATCGACACGACCGGCGCTGGCGACTGCTTTTGCGGCGCCTTCGCGGCGCGCCTCGATCAGGGTTTCGCGATCGGAAGTGCCGCCCGCTTCGCCAATGCCGCCGCCGCGCTTTCCACCACGCGCCACGGTGCGGGGCCATCGATGCCACGCACGGAAGAGGTGGTCGATTTTCTCCAGAATCTCAAAACCAACCGGGAAGCCGACCACGATGCGACCTAACATTCTCGTCTATATCGACCTCGCCAGCGATGATCCCGATGCCACGGGGCGCTTTTATCAGGACGTCATGCGCTGGGAAAACGACCCGAAGCCACAGGGTGTCTATCACCGGATGCTGCCAGGCGGAAAATTCCTCAACAAGGATGGCTCGGAAAGCGAGATCAGTCACCTCCACATGGGAATTTTCGACATCAAGAATGCGCGGCCACATCCCGATCCCGAAGGGGTCGCGCCGCGCTTTCTGGCGCGCGAAGGCCGCAAGGCGCGGATCTGGGTCGAGGTCAGCCCGGACGACACTGCCGAGCGGATTCTCGACGCGGCGGTGGCCGGCGGCGCGACGATCCTGTGGCGTGACCACTTCTGGGGCACGTTTGGCGGACTCAATCACGCGTTCCAGGATCCGTGGGGGAACGAGATCGTTATCTGGACCGAGGGTGGCGACAATCCGATCGTCCCTGCATACTTCAGTCGCGAATAACAACGTGGCCGGCGCTTAACGCCAGCCGCATCGCGAGACGCTTCAACGAAGAATATCGCGCCGACGAGCGGAGACGCCGACTCTCTCTAGCAAGCAAGGCGAATTGGGGCCCGCTGCTCTGCTCAACAAGATCGGACGGGCGACGATTTTCAACACACTTGACCCATTTGCGGACCTTGGGGTTTGACGCAGAATAGTTCAGCGTTGCGCGCATGGGGAGAGCGAGGATGACTGAGAAGGTAACGCCTCGGATCGATTATCATCGGGATGGCACAATTTGTGCCAAGGGTCAGATGCTGGACGACCAATTGCACAGCTACTGGGAGTGGTACCGCCAGGATGGTACCTTGAAACGTTCGGGCGAATTTGATCGCGGTCGGCAGGTGGGGGAATGGACGACATACGACGTCAACGGTGTCCCCTATAAAGTTACGCGCATGAAGCCGATCAAATGAACTGCGGCTTCCGCCGATAGCGGATGTTCGCCGCCCGATCACCTTGCTACGAAGGTGATGGCCGGCGCGATCGTCACGTGCTGCGTCGGTAGGCGAGCTTCCCTGCCAGATAGGTGCGCCGACGTCGGTGCCAATCCCGACACCGAAGCCATGCGAAACCGCCTTTTCGAGATCGAACAGGCCGGATCCAAGCTGTCGGCTCCGTCAAAATACGGCTTTGCAATCGATTGCCGTCGCGATAAGCCGGATCGGGAGCGGCGACGGTGAGCGCCGAGAGGGAGGATAGGACGATGCTGCAGCGGGCCCGGGAACAGGGTGGCGGCTCGATCGCGCTGAAAGGCCTCGTCTTCCTGATGTTCGCCATGTTCGCGATGACGACCGACTCCGTCGGCACCGTGATCCCGGAGGTCATCCACGAGTTCAATCTCGGCCTGACCGCGGGCGGATCGTTTCAATATGCGACCATGTCGGGGATCGGGGTCGCCGCGATCGCGCTTGGTTTCCTGGCGGACCGCATCGGGCGCAAGATCACCATCCTCGTCGGCCTTTGCTTGTTCGGCTTCGGTTCGGCCCTGTTCGCGGCCGGGCATGCTTTCCCCCTGTTCGTGGTGCTGCTGTTCGTGTCGGGTCTCGGGATCGGCATCTTCAAGGCAGGGGCGCTGGCCTTGATCGGCGATCTTTCGCGCTCCACGCATGAGCATGCGCGGACGATGAATCTGGTCGAAGGATTTTTCGGCGTGGGTGCGATCGTCGGACCGGCAGTGGTGACCTTCGCGGTCAATCACGGCGCAAGCTGGAAATGGGTCTATTTCGTCGCGGCGATGCTCTGTTTCCTGCTGGTCGTGAGTTCGGCCCTTTTCAAATTCCCTGCGCCGATTGTGAACCGCGATGTGCCGGCGCGTCCGAGCGAGGCCCTGCGGCTGGCGGGCGATCCCGCGGCAGTCTTCTTCGGCGCGGCGCTGATGCTGTATGTCGGCGCCGAGGCGGCGATCTACGTTTGGACCCCAACCTATTTTGCGGCCTATCGCGGCCCATGGCCGCTGCTCGCGGCCTATGCCGTTTCCATTTTCTTTCTGCTCCGCGCCTTCGGACGATTCCTCGGCGTCTGGCTTCTGTCGCGTTGGAACTGGTCGACCGTGCTTGCGATCAGCAGCAGCGCGGTGGCGCTGCTGTTTTGGGCCGCGGTGCTCGGCGGCCGTCCGGTGGCGGTGTTCGCCTTGCCGGCGACGGGACTCTTCATGTCGGTGCTCTATCCGACCATCAATTCGACCGGCATCTCTTGTCATGACAAGGGGCGTCACGGTTCGATCGCGGGCCTGTTGCTGTTTCTGACATGCGTCAGCGCCGTCGCCGCGCCCCTGCTCATGGGCACGATCGGCGATGGCTTCGGCGATATTGCTTATAGTATCGTGGTGGGGGCGGTGCTCGCCGCGCTTCTGGCCGGCCTGTGCTTGTGGAATGCCGTCCAGGCCCCGTTCGCGGGGCGGCTCGCCGCCCGTAATCTCGACGATTATGGTGCGCCGGGCGTCGCATGACGATTTGTCGGGCGCTTGATCCTTTCGAGATGCGCGACCATTAGTCTGGCCATGCACCCCATGCCCGCCGATCGTCCGGCATTCGCGCGAAGGACATGCCGTTGGCGAAGAAGATAAGGACGATTTACGATCTCGCCGAGTTGGCCGGCGTATCGCCCGCAACCGTGTCGCGATCGCTTGCCGGCAAGGGCATGGTCAGTGCCGATACCGCGGAGCGGATCCGGAAATTGGCGCAGAAGCACGGCTTTCGACCAAGCTCTTTTGCCCGCAACCTGCGCATTCGTCGCCGTGGCGCGATCGGTGTGGTGATCCCGCTCGGCCACGAGCGCGCCCAGCATATCTCCGATCCGTTCTTCATGACGATGATCGGCTGTCTGGCCGATGAGCTAACCGAGCGCGATTTCGAGCTGATCTTGTCGCGGGTCGTGCCGGACCGCGACGATTGGCTCGAGACGATGATTGAATCCGATCGGGTCGACGGCATCATCATCATCGGTCAGTCGGACCAGTTGCCGACGCTGGATGCGGCCGCGCAGCATTATCTGCCGATGGTGGTATGGGGCGCCTTCAGCCAGGGCCAGGCGCATTGTTCGGTCGGCACCGACAATTTCCTCGGCGGAAAACTGGCGACGCTCCACCTGATTGCGCAGGGTTGCCGCCGGATCGCCTTCTTCGGCAATGCCGACGCGATCGAGATCCGCCACCGTCTGGAAGGCTCCCGCGCGGCTATCGCCGAGCAGAAGGGGGCGGCAGAACTGATCGAAATCCCGACCCACCTGGCGACCGAACTCAGCTCGGCGGAAATCGCGCAATTTCTTGCGGAAACCGATCAGCTGCCCGACGGAATATTCGCGGCGTCGGACGTGATCGCGCTGTCGGCATTGCAGGCGCTTGGCCGCCGCGGAATCAACGTGCCGCGCGACGTCAAGGTGGTGGGTTTCGACGATCTCCCGATCGCGCGCAGTTCGATGCCCGCGCTGACGACCGTACGCCAGGACATAGCGATGGGGGCGAGCCACCTTGTCGATTGCCTGCTGAAGCGGATCGACGGCAAGCAGACCGGATCGGTCGTGCTCAATCCGGAGCTGGTCATCCGCGAATCCGCCTGACGCGGAGCGTCTTTCGTTGGTATCGCCCTGCTGAATTGGGTGCACACGCAAAATCCGGGCCGCAGCTTAACGTATCACGCTGCCCCGACCGAGCGCGTATCGTAATCGATTGCTGCCTTTTGCGCCGATGCTGCAGGTTTATGTCACGTAAGATGATAAGCAGACGGCGGATTTCCACGCAATCCGGATGGAAAAATGCATTACAATCGATTGTAATGATCATTGACCCGGCATAGAGGAAGACGAACGAAGGGGAGGGGCCATTGGTCTGCCGCAGTTTGCCCATGTTGAAGTCACCCCTCGCGACAGGCCTTGCCGGCCGGACGCGGGTTTCGCATTGAGCGGCGATACCCCGGCGGCGGAAGCGTCGCCTGCCAGCCATTTCGTGCCAGCCCGGTGGACCGCGGACAGCCTGCGCGGGTTACAGACACGCAGCCCTGATACGCTGCCCTTGTTGTCACAGGCCGATTTCGCGCGCGTCGCCGATGATCTCGATATCTGGGACGCTTGGCCCGTTCAGACCCGCGGGGGCGATCCCGCGCCGCTTGCGACGGGTGAAACGCTGTGGATGGCACTCGCCGCGCCGCGTTTCGACGATCCCGATGAACGCCACAGCCATGCCCGCATCCATCTCATCCTCCGTTCGGACGCAGGCTGGAGCGACCTGGGACCGGCCATGCCCGACGGCTTTTCGCCGGGAAGCCGGGAATGGTCGGGCTCCGCCGTGCTGTCGGACGATAAGCGGACGGTTACCCTGTACTTTACGGCGACCGGGCGGCGCGGCGAGCCTGCGCTGACATTCGAACAACGCCTGTTCAGCGCACGCGCAACGCTGACGCGGTCGGCGGACGGCTGGGCGCTGCACGATTGGCGCGACCTTCGGGAAATCGTGATGCGCGATCCCGATTATTACATGGACAGCATGAACGGCAGCGGGAAGGTCGGGACGATCAAGGCGTTCCGCGATCCGGCCTATTTTCAGGACCCCGCCGATGGGCGGCACTATCTTTTCTTCGCCGCGTCCCTGGCCGATTCCTCGTCACCCTATAATGGTGCGGTCGGTCTCGCGACGACCGAAGACCCTGAGACGGTTCCATGGCGGATCCTGCCGCCGATCATCAGTGCGGACGGGCTCAATAACGAACTCGAACGGCCGCATACGATCCATCACGCGGGGCGCTATTATCTATTCTGGTCGACCCAAAGCCATGTGTTCAATCCCGATGGGCCCAGCGGCCCCAACGGGCTTTACGGAATGACGTCGACCCATCTCGGCGGCGGATGGACACCGCTGAACGATACGGGCCTGGTGCTTGCCAACCCGGCCGCCTCGCCCCGCCAGGCCTATAGCTGGCTGGTCATGCCCGATCTTCAGGTGACGAGCTTCGTCGACGATTGGGGCGACAAGCAGGCAGGCGATCAGCCGCGGCGCTTCGGCGCCACCTTCGCGCCGATGATCGGGTTGCGGCTTGAGGGCGCGCGCGCCGGCCTGGCGCGCTGACATGGCCCTGCCGCGCCGCCTCGGCGGCATCGAGCTTGGCGGAACCAAGGCGATCGCGATTCTCTCGGAAGACGGGCGGATCATTGAATCCCGGACAATCCCGACCGGCGCACCCGAACCGACCCTGGCAGCGCTCAACGGTCAGCTTGCCGAATGGCATGCCCAGGTTCCCCTGGCGGCGCTGGGCATCGCCGCGTTCGGTCCGCTTCAGCTGGACCATGCCAAGCCCGATTTCGGTACGATGCTCGCAACGCCAAAGCCAGGATGGTCGGGCGCCAAAGTCGCCGCCCTGATCGTTGGCGATCTCGATTGTCCCTGGCTGATCGACACCGACGTCAACGGCGCCGCGCTGGCGGAATATCGAAGTGGGGCAGGTCAGGGGTACGGATCGATCTGTTATATCACGATCGGAACCGGTCTCGGCGGCGGGCTGCTGATCGACGGCAAGCCGGTCCATGGTGTCATGCATCCGGAGATCGGCCATCTCCGCCTGCGCCGGGCGCCGGGCGATATGTTTGCCGGGGTCTGCCCTTTTCACGCCGATTGCCTCGAAGGACTGGTGAGCGGGCCGGCACTGGCCGCGCGCTTTGGGTGCGATGCGGCGATGGTACCCGATTGGGACGCGGGCTGGGCTTATGTCGCCTCTGACATCGCGGCGTTGTGCGGCGCCATTCTCCTGACGACCTCGGCGCAGCGGATCCTGTTCGGGGGCAGCGTCATGGTGCGCCGCACTTTCCTGTTGCCGCTCGTGCACACGCTGGTGGTGCAGGCGCTCGGCTCCTATCTGCCCTTCCTGACCCAGCAGACCGCGCGGGACATGATCCGCATCGCGGGCCTCGGATCGGAGGCCGGCACGCTCGGAGCCATTGCGCTCGCCTCCGCCGCCTTGGAATAAGACAGGCGCCGGATCGTTGAAGCGGCCCGGTCCCGAAGTCAGCGGGAAAGGTGGCTGTCGAAAAACCGAGCCATGATGTCATAGGCCTCGCGCGATTCAGGCAGTTCGGAATTATAAAAGAAGCCGTGGAACATACCGTCCCACCCGTAGAAGGCCGTGTCGACACCCGCTTTCGCCAGCTTGTTGTGCGAATTGAGCGCGGCGCTGAACTCGAACGATCGCGTTCCGGAAATGAAGAGCGTTGCCGGAAATCTGGCCAGCATCGCCGGCGAATTGAGCGGATAGACCACCGGGTCGTCGTCCCTGACCTCGCTCAGATAGACGAAACCCGGCCCCTGCGGGCGTGGCGCCCGGGGCGGTGGTGTTGGCGATGCGGGCCGGGATGCGCCCAGCAGCGCCATCCCGAGCACCGCGGAATCCCCCGCCGCGATCTTGCCGAGCGACGCGCAGAAGATGCCGATCGCCCCCGGATTGGGCAAGTCATGCGTCTGGAACCAGGCGATCGACTCCGCCGTCAACATGCCGCCGGCCGAACAGCCATAGAGGCCCACCCGTTTCGCATCGTAGCGTTTGAGGATCTCGCGATAGACCGCGGCGACGTCCTCGCTGGCTGCGGGATACCGATATTCCGGCCCCATGCGATAGTCGACCGAGATCACCTTGATCTTCATCGCCGCCGCAAGAGGGACCGATTCGACCAAAGATGCGCTCCGCCCGCCGGTGGTGAAGCCACCGCCGTGCAGGTTGATGAGCACGCGGTCGCGGTTCTCCGGCGCGATTCCCCCGGCGGGCACGACCACATCGGTCACTATCCCGCCGATCGTCTCCTCGGTGATCCGTACCGCATACCGCTTGAGCATCGGGTCAAGGAAGACCCGCATGATCTTGTCTTGACGCGCGCGCTCGGCGCGGATGTCCGGCAGCGGCGGCCCCGCGCCGAACGGCTTGTCGACGATGAGGTGGCGCAGATACGCCGCGCCGTCCGGGCTGAGCAGATCCGATATCGGAAGCTGCACGCCATTCACCGTGACCGTCCCGTCCGGGCGCGGCGATAGAGCCGCTGTTGGGGCCGGTTCCGCCGACACCGCGCCCGCCGCTCCACTGGGTTCAATTGCGAGAATAAGCGCGGCCGAGACGAGCAAGCGCCCCAAGCCGCCGATGCGCGCCGTCATGGCCGCTCCCTCCTGTCCAATTGTCATCGGCCGCCGGGCGCGGCGGCGGCGTCGGCATGCTGGATCAGATCAAGGAGGCCATCTACGATCGCGGTTTCCGCGCAGCCGGGCTTGAGCCGTGACGACACGACCTCGAACGTGTTGAACCCAAACGAGGCGTCGTTCGGGATATAGCCTGACTTGGCGACGCCATTGGTCAGCGTCGTCAGCATCGTATGCTTGTACGGCGACTCCCGCTTGAATCGCTGGCCGATCATCGTGAACAATTCCGCGTCGACGCCGCCGATCACCGTATCGCCGATCTTGATCATGCTCAGGCGCAGCCCGATCGGGTCCGCGTCCGTATAGGTCCCGGGATAGCCGGCTCGGCCCTGATCGAGACGCTTGCGGCCGGGGCAGGTCACCGTTTCCTGCGCGGCCTGGATCGTCGCGGCGGACACCGGCCGCTCAAGGCTGTCGCGCGATACATGGAGCACCTCCTCACCCAGCATCTGGCCCATCGACAGGATCATCTGCTTTTGCTGATTCATCAGCTTGGCGACCTGGGGGTTGTTGCGGTCGAGGCCCTCGCCGCCGGGCGGCATCGCGTTGCTGATGTCCTGGCCGCGGGCGGCATAATCCTTGATACGGATCGCGCGCAGATCATAGGTCTGTTGAAAGAAGATCGGGTTCTGGTCGCCCGCCGGGCCGTTGGAATAAACCGCCACGACATCGTCCCCGAGCGAATCCTCGATATAGCGCGAGGTGGCGCCCGGAATGTCGCCGCTGATCATGTCGAGCGTGCCGGTGATCACCCCGTGGACACCATAATTATAATAGACCGCGATCGGATCGCCCCTCAGCGTTTCGAAGCGTAGCACGGCGACGGTCTTGTCCGACGGTCCATCATAATTCGGGCCTTCCCACCAGCGATGGGTCTTGGGATCGATGATGTTGCGGTTGACGTTGATGTAGGAGACGCCGGTGCCATAGGCCATGCGCGCGGGCCGAACCGCCGCTGCCGCCTTGCGGATCGATTCGAAGATCTGATCCTCATAACTGGGGTCGCGGACGAACGGCACGCTGTGCGTATGCGTCGCCGTAAGCAGCAGATGGTCGACCGGGATGCCGAGCTCGCGCGCGGCGCGTGCGCTGACATGCTCCCAAATCGGATCGGGGACGGCGCCGGCATCGACCGTTACGATCGCGACGCGACTCGCGCCATTCTCGACGACGATCGCGCGCGCATAGATGGGATCGAGCACGCCCTTGAAATTCTTCGGGAGCTGGCCGGCGGTCGGCGTAACGTCGATTTTGGCGGCGCCGACCTGAAGCGGGGCAGGGCGTATCCCGGGCGCGGCAGCGGGTCTCGCCGCGATGACAGGCAGGCTCATCGCCGACGCCAGCAGCCAGCTCCCCACTATGAAAGCGCGCCGCACCCGTCGGATGCATGGCGCCTCCTTGCTGCCGGTAACGGCCCAACCAGCCTGCCCTCTCACCATTGTCCTCTCCCTCGTTGTTTTTGCAATCGATTGCCGAGAATAGGCCGACGTCGTCGCCAAAGCAATATGACGGTGCGGGTCGAGCCCCGGTGCCTTAGTGGCACAAGCTCCTGAACGTTGCGTTTCTCCAGGCACGGCCAGGTGCGGGAAAAATTTTTGGAGCCTGGATAAGTCATTGAAAAATTGACGTTTCAATTGACTGTCGACAGCAATCGATTGTTTAAACTGGTGCGATACTGCCACGAATCCGGGTTTCTCGGCACCAGTATCTCTTGGATTTCCGGGAATTTCGATATACGCAATCGATTGATAAAAACGACAGGAGGGGAAAATGGTGCGTTTTCGCAGTAGTGCCGCGTTGCTGGCGCTTGCCGCAGGATTGATGGCGGGAGCCGCTCATGCGCAGGCAACGACGTCCGGACAGGCCGCCGGCACCGCGCAGGATGTGCCGGCGCAGGCGCAGCCGGCGGATGCCAACGCGGCTCCAAACGACGAAGTGGTCGTCACCGCGCAGAAGAATGGCGTGCAATCGCTGCAGCGGACGCCGCTTGCGATCCAGGCGTTCAGCGGCGCCGACCTAAAAGAGCGTAACATCAAGTCGATCGACGACCTTGTGTCGGAGGTGCCGGGCGCGCTCGAAGGGCAACGCCAGTCGGTCGCATCTCGATCCTATAATCTGCGCGGGGCGGGCGGCAGCAACGCCAATGGCGACTCGCCGATCGGCTATTATCTCGATGATGTGCCGTTCGTGATTACCAATTTCGGCATCGCCCCGCCGGTCCGCTTCCTCGATATCGAACGCGTCGAGGTGCTGCGTGGCCCGCAGGGTACGCTTTATGGCCAAGGGTCATCCGGTGGCGTATTCATCTTCCACACGCGCGATCCGAATCTCGAAAAGGTCCAGTTCATCGGCGAGCTCGAGGGCTCGCAGACCAAGGGCGCGGGCGGCCTTAATTACGGGGTCTCGGGCGCGGTCTCGATCCCGATCATCAAGGATATGCTGGGCGTCCGCGTGAGCGGCGGCCATTCCTACAATCCGGGCTGGGCGGATGAATATTTCGGGCCCTATGACGGGACGCCCGATCGCAAGCACGTCAACGTCGTCCGCAACGACGATATTCGCGCGGTCGTGCTGTTCAAGCCGGCGGACAATGTGAAGATCCGCGGGCAATATTGGCATTTCCGCCCGCGCCAGCAATTCCTCGGCGGCATGGCCTCGGTCGACCCGCCTTACTATCAGAACACCGCCGACCAGCCGAGCTTCGGCAACGGCGATTTCAAGCTGTACAGCCTCTCGGCGACCGTCGATTTCAAGAGCTTCACGATCACCAGCGCCACGAGCGATCTCAAGGGCAATTTCGGGATCTACATTCCGCTTTCGCCCTCAGGTTTCTTCTCGAGCCAATTCTATCCGAAGATGTTCAGCCAGGAAGTGCGGGCCAACTCGACCAGCATGGGGGCCTTCCACTGGCTGATCGGCGGTGCCTATCAGAATGGCTCGGGGCCGCAGTCGAACCAGCTCAAGAATCCAACCACCAACATCAACGCCGACAACAATACGATCACGCACAATTGGGCGACGTTCGGCGAATTGAGCTACGACCTGTTCGACGGCAAGCTCGTGCCGCTTGTCGGCCTGCGCTACTTCCACGATCGAAGGGCCTTTGCGGATTCGACCACCAAGAACTGGAATACGACCAACGTCACCACCTGGCGCGCCAACCTGTCCTATCTGCCTACTGACAGCCTGACCGTGTTCGTGACCGCCGCGACCGGTTTCCGCGCCGGCATCGTCCAGTCGCAGGTCCAGGCCGATCTGCTCAACCAGTCCGGTATCCCTGGCGGCACGCAGCTGAAGCCCGAGCGATCGACCAATTATGAAATCGGGATCAAGTGGCGCACACCGGACCGCAATCTCACGGTCGGCCTGAACGGCTATATTACCAAGTTGCGCGACCTGCAGACCAGCACGCCGACTATCAACACCAGCGTCAGCGGCTTCTCCAATTTCGGCGACGCCACCACCAAGGGCATCGACTTCGAGCTCCACTGGCGCACCCCCCTCAAGGGTTTGAGCCTGAATGCGGTCGGCAATATCAACGACAGCAAGTTCGACCGGGTCGAGGCGGCCGTGTTGAAGGCGCTGCCTTACCTGCGTCCAGGCACGCGGATCGTGAACACGATTCCGCACAATTGGCGCCTCGATGCATCCTATAGCGGTACGATCAGCGGTGACTGGGAAGGCTTCGGCAATTTCGCCTGGAGCCGTTCCGGCGATCGCCTGCAGACAAGTGGCGTCTACGCGCTTCCCTACAGCATGCTCAGCGCGACCGCGGGCGTGCGCAAGGGCCCTTACGAGCTTGCCCTGATCATGGACAACCTTTCGAACGAGCGCGGGCCGACCATTCGGGGCAATCAGGGGCCGCTGTCGGGCTCGGGCCCCAATCCGCGCACGATCGGACTGCGGTTCCGGGCAAACTTCCAATAGCGGGCCACCGGCGGCTTCCCCGGCGGGAAGCCGCCATCCCGTTGAACAAGTCGGGGATGGCTTGTCAGGCGGCGGAACCGAGAGGAAATCTTCGTGGAAATCGCGAGGCGCGATCTGATGCAATTCGGTGCGGGCGCCTTGCTCGCCGCGCTCGTGGGGCCGGGAGCGGCGGCAGCGGGGCCGGGGCCCAACCTTGATTTCGTGGATCCAGAACTGCGCGACGCCGCGCGCATGCTGCTCCGGACCGAAGGCGGACGGGCCTGGACGGATGCGACGCTGGCCGGAATCCGTGCCCATGCGCCGCCGCCTGTCGCCTGGCGCCCCGACGTTCCGGTGGAGGAACGCAGGATCCCGCGCGGCGGCACGCAGTCACCCCTGACGCTATACGTGATCAATGCGCGTGCGGATGCGCGGCGTCCCGGCATCCTTCACACGCATGGCGGCGGCTTCATTCTCGGCAGCGCGCGCGGCGAGGTGCCCTACCTCCAGCAAATCGCGCGGGACCTCGATTGCGTCATCGTATCCGTCGAATATCGCCTTGCGCCCGAGACGACCTTCGCGGGGTCGACGGACGACAATTATCGGGGTTTGCGCTGGGCGCATGGCAACGCCGATCTGCTCGGCATCGACCGGTCAAGACTGGTGGTGATGGGCGAAAGCGCTGGCGGTGGCCATGCGGCTTTGCTCGCCTTGCTGGCGCGCGAGCGTGGCGAGATTCCGCTCGCCGCGCAGGTGCTGGTCTATCCAATGCTCGACGACCGGACCGGCAGCACGCGGATGCCGCCTCCGTTCATGGGCGCGGTCGGCTGGAATGCGAACGGCAATCGCTTCGGCTGGCGCAGTTTTCTCGGACAGCGGCCCGGAACCCGTGCGGTGCCCGCCGCCGCCGTTCCGGCGCGGCACACGGATCTTGCGGGCCTGCCGCCAACGTTCATCGGCGTCGGCGGCATAGATCTGTTTGTCGGCGAGGACGTGGATTATGCCCGTCGCCTGATCGAAGCCGGGATTCCCACCGACCTGCTGGTGGTGCCGGGCGCCTTTCACGGTTTCGATCGGGTCGCGACGGGCACCGCGGTGGCGCGGCGTTTCAATAAGGCCAAGTATAATTTCCTGCGGCGCGCCTTCGGTCAGGCGGTCGAGGTCTGATCTCCTTTTTGCGCCGACAAGCGTGCCTCCTATCGGCCGAATGCGGCGAGATCGATCGCCTCGGCCATCGCGCGGGTGCCGGCATCGTTGGGGTGGACATGGTCGCCCGAATCATAGTCCGGACGGAGCCGCGCCTGCTGGGCCGGGTCGCGGGTTGCCTGGTCGAAGTCGACGACCGCGTCGAACGTTCCGCTCCGGCGGATCCAGGCGTTGACGGCGGTCCGCGTCGCTTCGGAATTGGCGGTGTAGAGCCATAGCCCCTGCGTAGCGGTTATGGTCGCACCCATAACCTTGATCCCGTTGAGATGCGCCTTGGCGACGATTGCCTTGAGCCCGGCGATGATGTCGTCGGCGGTGGCCTTCTGGTCGGCGGGCAGGGCCGCCATCTGCGACATGTTGATGTCGTTGATCCCCTCGAGCAGCACGATCCATTTAACGCCCGGCCGACTGAGCGCGTCGCGATCGAGGCGGGCCAGTGCGCTCGCGCCTGCACCGTCCCTGAGCACGCGATTGCCCGATATCCCCATGTTGAGGACGCTCAAGGGAGTGCCGCCCCGACTGCGCAGCCGCTGGGCAAGAATTTCCGGCCAGCTCCGGTGCTGACCAGGGGTGGTCGCGAAGCCGTCGGTGATTGAATCGCCGAAGGCGACGACCACGCCGCTCGCCGGCGTTGTGGCGGCTTCCAGCCCGTTCAGCCAGAAGTAGGACCGCACTTCCTGGGTCTTGGCCAGTTCGGCCGAGCCGGTCTGGTCGCCCGGCGCGATATAGGTGGAATTGAGGCCGATCGGGTGGGCCGTGACCGGGCTGCGGCCCTTCACATAAAGCGAAACGGCCACTTCCTGATTGGGCCGCGCGACGAGCGTCACCGGATCGCTCACGATCATCGCACCCGGTGGAATATAAGCGATCGCCTTTCCGCCGAAGGTGATCGTTCTATCGGTCGCGGGCAGGATCGCCGATCCCCGCGCGCGCAATGCGATGTGCGCTGACGATATCGTCAGCGGCGGCTTGCCGACCGCGTTGGACAGTTGGATCCGCATCGTGGCGGCGGCCAGCGTCGGCTGTACGACCATCCGGATCGTCGCGTCCTCGACCGTGTCGGGATAAGGTATCAGGCGTTGCGGCATCGCCCGCAATTGGGCGAGTATTTCGGGCGGCGGCGGCGGTACCGCGATGACCGGCGGCGGCAGCAGTTCCTGCGCCGTCGCCCACACACTGATCCAATGCTGCGCGCTGCCCGATCCCGCCGCGGAAACGGGCATGGCGAGCGCCAGCGAAGCGCATCCTAGCAGGCGGTGCAGTGTCTTCATGAAATGCCTCCCGTCGGCGTTTGCCCGCTCATGGCTGGCCCGCTTCATGATGCAATCCATGGCGAATATGGAAATCGATTGCAACTCCAATAAGACCTGAGGCGGCTGCTTCATCACGAAGGTGGTAGGCACAAATGGAAATCTTTTGGCGTGCTGAGGATGGTTGTCGCGGCGAAACATTTGCGCTAATCATGCAATCGATTGTGGAAACAAAGCCGCAACGAGGGAGGATGAGGATGAGAAAGGGTCTTGGTTTCCGATTGATTGCCGGTAGCGGCGCGGTCTGGCGTGCTGGATTGGCGGCTCGCGGCCTGGCTGGGGCGTCGGCAATCGCATCGATGGCCGCCCTCGCAGCCGGACCTGCGCTGGCGCAGCAAGTGGCTCCCGTGGCGGCCAACGATCCTGCCGGTGCCGATGCTCGGAAATCGGGCGGAGAGGCGGCCGATTCCGGTGAGATCGTGGTGACCGCGCTCAAGACCGGCGCGCAACGCCTCGACAGGGTTCCGATCGCAATCCAGGCCTTTTCGCAGGAAACGCTCAATCGCCGCCGGGTACGCGACGGTTCCGATCTGATCCAGCTCGTCCCCGGCGCATCGGAGGCGCAGGAAATTGGCGCAGGCTATCGCATCTATTCGTTCCGCGGATCGGGCGCGGGCGGGCCTGTCGGCGACGGCATGGTCGGCTATTATCTCGACGATACGCCGTTCGGGATCCCCAACTTCCAGAACGCGCCGCCAGTCGAATATTTCGATATCGACCGGGTCGAGGTTCTGCGCGGCCCGCAGGGCACGCTCTATGGCCAGGGTTCGATGGGTGGCACTATCATCTACCACACCAAGAATCCGTCGATGGACCATGCGACCTATGATGCGGACACCGAACTTTCGAACACGCGCGAGTCATCGAAGCTGAACTGGCGCGTCGCCGGCGCAGTTTCCGTCCCGATCGTCACCGGGCGGCTCGCACTGCGCGTCAGCGGCGGCTACGATTACCGGGCGGGCTATAACGATATCTATTCGGGCGCGCCGACCGGCACGCCCCGGAAGAAAGACGCCAACGACGTCCGTGCCAAGGATCTCCAGGCGATCCTGCTGTGGAAGCCGACCGACCGCTTCACGATGAAGACCAAGGCGTGGTTCTTCAGCACGGACCAGGATTATCTGAACGTGATGAATTCGGTCGATCCGCCTTATGCTTCGTTCCAGGGCGATGTGATCGGCTACGACAAGCGCCGTGCCCAATATTATTCGAACACGATCACCTATGAATTCGATGGCCTGACGCTGACCAATGCCTCGGCCTATCAGCGGGTGCTGCCGGGCGGTTTCCAGGTCGGCCTCAATCTCGGCGCCCCGCTCGGCATCGGTACGCTGATCAACGGCAACAAGGCGCACGGGCTGATGAACGAGCTCCGCCTCGCGACCAACGGCACCGGGCCGCTCCATTGGGTCGGCGGTCTGTTCTACCAGGATTCCCAGGGTCTCTACACGTTCAACATCGCGTTCCCGACCCTGAACATCAACGGCAGCACGCTGACCAAGACCCGCAATATCTCGGCTTTTTCGGAGCTGAGCTACGATCTGTTGGACGGTAAGCTCGTGCCGTTGGTCGGCGTGCGATATTATAAAGACCATCGCACGTCGGATTCGGTCTCCAACGGCGTCGCGGTCTCCAGCCGCGCCACGCCCGACGCGTGGACCTGGCGCGCCAATCTGGCTTACTATCCGGTGCCCAACTGGACCTTGTTCTTCAACGCGTCGACCGGCTTCCGCAGCGGCATCCTGCAGTCGCAGGCCCAGGCTGATGCGGTTATCGCGGATGGCGTGCCGAGCAGCATCTCGCTCCAGCCCGACAAATTGCGCAACCTTGAAATCGGTAGCAAGGGCAGCTTGTTCGACCGCACGCTGCACGTCGCGGCCAGCGCCTATTCGATCCGCTACAAGAACTTCCAAAGCGCGTTCAACACCTCGATCGGGCTTGCCGCTTTCGCCAATCTCGGCGACGCGACGACCAAGGGCATCGATCTCGAATTGTCCTGGGACACGCCGCTCAAGGGCCTCAACTTCGGCTTCGTCGGTAATTGGAACACGTCGGAATTCACCAACGTGATTCCCGCCTTCGCCGGCGCCAATCCGCGCGTCACGGATGGCCAGCGGCTATTGAACACGCCGCCCTACAATCTGCGCGTGGATGTGAATTACGATCACAGCATCGGGAACGATCTGGGCCTGTTCGTCAATGTTCACGGAAGCGCCGTCGGGCGCAGCCGCAATGGCGATGCGACGGTCAACGTGATCCAGCCGTATCAACTTTACGGGGCGAATGCGGGGCTCCGCTTCGGCCGGCACGAAGTGCGCCTGTTCGTCGACAATTTGTCCGACGAGAGGGGCCCGACGGCCGCCAATGGGCCGACATTGCTTGCCGGCCCCCGCCCTTTCACGGTCGGAATCGGTTTTCGAACCCACCTCGATTAAGCTGAGATCGGGCCTGCGCGAACGCGATCGCGCAGGCCCTCACGTTAGAGGCGTTACAGAGGGAATCGTCCGCGGCTCTGGTTGGTGGCCGTTGGCGCCGGCGCGTCCGATTTATCTGCCTACGATCCACCCCGATATGCAAATCTCCAGAGCCATGCGGACGGTCTGATCGAATCTGCGCGGAACAGCATGGGCGCGATGCCGTGTTGGGCGCGTAGTCGCGCAAGCGCGGCTTCGCGTTCAGGACCGCAAGGCTGGAAAGATCGGCCACGTGAAAACACCCCGATTTGGGCGAATCCGATACCGTCAAAAATACCGTAAAAACCGGCTGACGGTACCGGATTTGCCCGGATGCCGCCGGACGTTCTCCCATGGCTAAGTGGCTGAAAACAGCCAAAAACCGGACGAATCTGGACGGTATCCGCGCCGCGATTGGTGCCCAGAAGAGGACTCGAACCTCCACGCCCTTGCGAGCGCCAGCACCTGAAGCTGGTGCGTCTACCAATTCCGCCATCTGGGCACGGGGTAGGGGGCGGCCTTTAGGGGGCGGGCTTGCGGCTTGTCAACCGCGCTTGGGACGCTTGCATGGAAACCGGCGGAGAGGCATGGGCGAAGCCGCAAGCGCACATGAGGATTTGTGGGATGGACGAGCTGGTTGTTCTGTTCGGCGGCGGTGGTTTTCTGGGCCGTTATGTCGCGCAGGAGCTGCTGCGGGGCGGCGCGCGGGTGCGCATTGCCGAACGTGATCCGCTCGATGCCTTCTTTCTGAAGCCGCTCGCCGCTCTCGGCCAGGCGCAGTCGGTTCGCGCCGATATCACCAAGCCGGATTCGGTCGAGCGTGCAATCGCGGGTGCCGACGTGGTGATCAACCTGGTCGGTATTCTCAAGGGCCGGCTCGATGACGTGCACGTCACGGGCGCGGCCAACGTGGCCCAGGCGTCGGCCGCAGCCGGGGTGAAAAGGCTGGTCCAGATCTCCGCGATCGGCGCCGACCCCGCTGCCGAATCCGCTTATGCGCGCACCAAAGGCGAGGGGGAGCAGGCAGTGCGCGCGGCGTTCCCAGGCGCGGCAATCCTGCGTCCGTCGTTCCTCTTCGGGCCGGAAGACGGCTTCGTGAACAAGTTCGCCGGCCTGATCTCGCGCCTGCCGATGGTGCCGGTGATCCGGCCGCAGGTTCGTTCCCAGCCGGTATGGGTGGTCGATCTCGCGCGCGCGGTGGCAAAGGTGGCTTTGACAGCCGCTGGCGAAGGCAAGACGTTCGAGCTGGGCGGTCCGCAGGCGCTGTCGATGATCGATCTGCACAAATGGATTGCGGATGCGATCGGGCATCATCCGACCTTCTTTCAGGTGCCGGACGTGGCCGCCGCGGCGATGGCGCGCTTCGGGTTCCTGCCTGGGGCACCCCTGACCTGGGATCAGTGGCTGATGCTCCAGCGCGACAACGTCGTGGGGAAGGGCACCAAGACCTTCGCCGATCTCGGCATCGAACCCGCACCGCTCGCCGCGGTCGCGCCCAAATGGCTGGTGCGCTACCGCACGCACGGCCGCTTCAGCCTCAACGCGGCCTGAGACCCGAGCCACATGGACATTTCCACACCCATCCTCCTCGGCATCGTCGAGGGGCTGACCGAGTTTTTGCCCGTCTCTTCGACGGGGCATCTGATCCTCGCCACCAAATTGCTGGGATATGACGCCTCCAAATGGGAGGTCTTCAACATCGTGATCCAGCTCGGCGCGATCCTGGCGGTGGTCGTGCTGTACTGGCGGACCTTCTGGGCGGTGCTCCAGGGGCTGATGCGGCGCGACGCGACGTCGATCCGGTTCACCCGCAACGTGTTGGTCGCCTTCATCCCGGCCGCGGTGATCGGCATGGCGCTCCACAAAAGGATCGAGGCCTTGCTCGGCGACGCGTTTGTCGTCGCGGTGGCGCTGATACTAGGCGGGATGGCGATCCTCGCGATCGAATGGCGCGCAAAGAAGACGACCGTCACCGGCGTTGCCGACATTCCGCTGAAGACGGTGATCGGGATCGGCTTCATCCAATGCCTCGCCATGATTCCGGGCGTGAGCCGATCGGGCGCGACAATCATGGGCGCGTTGAGCCTGGGGGTGGAGCGGCGCACGGCCGCGGAGTTCAGCTTCTTTCTCGCCATTCCCACCATGCTCGGAGCGACGGTAGTTCAGCTCGCCTCGCATCGACACGAACTCACCGCACCGGGCGCGATCGGCCCCGGCATCATTGCTATCGGGTTCGTGGCCGCTTTCGTGGTGGCGCTGGCGGTGATCAAGGCGTTCGTTTCGATCGTCACGCGGCACGGCTTCGCGCCGTTCGCCTGGTATCGCATCGTCGCGGGATCCGCGGCTTTGATCTGGATCCTCCATGGATAGGTCCGGATCGTTCCTTATATTGGAACGAAAATTGCGTGGCCCGGCGGTAAGCATCAAAAAGGCACTGAAATAAGGACAGTGATACTGTCCTATATCGCATTTTACGCGTGACTCTCGCCCGGCGCTCCATCATTGGGGCGGCCGGAGATCATGCATATGGCTGGAATGTTGAGCTTCCCGTCCGTCGGACAGGATTACCCTGAAAAGCGCTCGGCGGGCGAACGCGCCGCCGATTTCGCCGAGATTTCGCGCGCATATCAGGTGGCGAAGGCGGAGGAGCAATCGTCGCGCTGCTCGCAGTGCGGCGTGCCTTATTGCTCGACCCACTGCCCGCTCCACAATCATATTCCGGATTGGTTGCGCCTGACCGCCGAGGGGCGGCTGCGCGAGGCCTATGAGCTGTCGAACGCGACCTCGACCATGCCTGAAATCTGTGGGCGCATCTGTCCGCAGGACCGGCTGTGCGAGGGCAATTGCGTGATCGAGTTTTCGGGCCATGGCGCGGTCACGATCGGATCGGTCGAGAAGTTCATCACCGACACCGCCTGGGAGGAAGGCTGGGTCGAGCCGCTGACGCCGGGGCCGGATCGCGGCCAGTCGGTGGGGATCATCGGCGCGGGGCCGGCGGGTCTGACCGTCGCGGACCTGATGCGCGCCAAGGGCTATGAGGTCCATGTCTATGACCGGCACGACCGGATGGGCGGGCTGCTGACCTACGGTATTCCCGGCTTCAAGCTGGAGAAGCATGTCGTCATGCGCCGGGTCGACCGGCTGCGCGACGGCGGCGTGGTGTTCCACCCGAATTTCGAGGTCGGCCGCGACGCGACGCTCGAGGAGTTGCGCCGTCGTCACGACGGGATCGTGATCGCGACGGGAGTCTACAAGCCGCGCGCGATCAAGGCGCCGGGCGTGGGCACTGCCGGCGTGGTGGAATCGCTCGATTATCTGACCGCGTCCAACCGCAAGGGCTTCGGCGACGAGGTGCCTGCGTTCGACGACGGCACCTATAATGCGCTCGGCAAGAATGTGGTCGTGGTCGGCGGCGGCGACACCGCGATGGATTGCGTGCGCACCGCCGTCCGCCAGGGCGCGGCTTCGGTCCGCTGCCTCTATCGCCGCGACCGCGCCAACATGCCGGGATCGCAGCGCGAGGTGAAGAATGCGGAAGAAGAGGGCGTCGAGTTCGTATGGCTCTCCGCGCCCGAAGCGTTCCAC
>JAEKMC010000043.1 GCA_019508115.1 Sphingomonas sp. | reverse complement strand
GAGCAAAGCAGGCTGGCGAACTCGACCGAGCTGTCGGACATGAAAGATATGCTCCGAATAGGGGCGCTTGGGTGAAGCGGGCCTCAGCGCAATGGCGCGCTCAATCCCTCACAACAAGTTGCAATTCTCTGAATCCGCCGTTTTCCATGATCCACGCCCGCGCGACCCCGCCGCCGAGGATCAGCCACAATCTGCCCGGTTCCGCCGCCGCGAGGTCGCGCGGCGAGGGTTCGGCGCTGCCATGCGGGTGCGAATGATAATGCCCGATCACTTTATCCCCCCCTGCCCGCTCGGCGCGCAGCGCGGCAAACAGGGCGCGGGGATCGATTTCGAATGTATCCGCAGGGTTTTCGGCGACATTATCGGCGCGCTGAGCGCGATCGATACGGTCAGCCGAGCCGAAGAGCAGCCCGCATATTTCCCGACGCGGAGCGGCTTCCGCTATATTGAATAGGCCATTCAGAACATCGCGTTCGATCTCAACGAGCATGCGGCATCTTAGCTGGGACAAACAAATTTCGGCTAGTGGCGGTCTGGCGACGGGGCGCTTTCAGGTCAGGCTGACTGGAAAGCGGACGCAAAATCCGGCAGCTTAAGGGCATGTATAGCTGGTCGCCGGGATACACCCAAAGGGAATTGGACGAGGCGCAGGAGCGCTACGGCCTTCGATTTCCGCCCGATCTTGTGGCCCTGCTTCTGGAACGGCAACCGGAACCCGGTTACGATTGGAGAGGCGAGAGGGTGAGAATCCGGCGGATGCTCAAATGGCCGCTGGAAAGATTGCTCTATGATGTGGAGAGAGGCTTTTGGTGGCCTGATTGGGGCGATTGCCCTGGTCGTTCGGAAGAACGCAAGGAAATCATCGAGGGCGCCTTGCTCTCTGCGCCACGTTTAATTCCTCTCATCGGCCACCGCTTCATACCGGAGGAGCCGAACGGCAAGGATAACCCAGTGTTCTCGATGCATGGCTTCGACACCATCTACTACGGTGCGAACCTTGCTCAATATTTCCGCAATGAGTTCGAAGGAATGCATGAGATTGGTCCTACTCGTCACATCCCGTTTTGGTCTGACATCGTGGCGCGCCAAGAGGAAGCATACGCCTTTTATGCGGCAACCGGAAAACCACAGGCGGCCATAGACGCGCTTCGGGACATCCTATGAAAGAAGGCCTGACGGCAGCTTTCGGGCATGAAGCACGGTAAAGAGAACGAGGTGAATGGGTAGGAAGCAGCCATTTTCGATACCCGCGCCCTCGCACGCGAGTGGCCGCGCCCTCCCTTGAAAACCCGTTGCAAACCCCCATATGCGTCCCAGTGGACGCGGGGGTTCAGGTCAAGCGTGCGGCGATGCCGGCGGAAATGGCGGGTTGGCGCCTCGATCGTGCACTCGCAGCTGTTATTCCCACATTGTCCCGGGAACGGCTCAAATCGCTGATTTCGGCGGGCAACGTCATGGTCGGCGACAAGGTCGTCCGCGATCCGGCGACCAAGGTCGCGGGCGTCGTCGATGTCGCGGTCGCGGTGCCCAGCCCGAGGCCCGCGCATAACGAAGCACAGGAGATTCCGCTCGTCGTCGCCTTTGAGGACGAGCATCTTATCGTCATCGACAAGCCTGCCGGCCTGGTGGTTCACCCGGCCTGCGGCAATCTCGACGGCACCTTGGTCAACGCTTTGCTCCATCATTGCCAGGGGTCGCTCTCGGGCATTGGCGGGGTCGAGCGGCCCGGCATCGTCCATCGCATCGACAAGGATACGTCGGGGCTGATGGTCGCCGCCAAGACCGATCGCGCGCATGCCGGCCTTGCCGCGCAGTTCGCGAACCACAGTATCGACCGGCGCTACAAGGCGATCGTGTCGGGCCGGCCTCGTCCGGTTGAGGGAAGGATCGAAGGCAATCTCGGCCGCAGCCCGTCCAATCGCAAGAAGATGGCGATCGTCGGCGCGGGCCAGGGCAAGCATGCGGTGACGCATTACACCACGCTCAAGCCGCTGGACGGCGCCGCTTTGGTGGAATGTCGGCTCGAAACCGGCCGAACGCACCAGGTTCGCGTCCATATGGCGTCGATCGGGAATGCTTTGCTTGGCGATCAGGTCTATGGTGGGCGCGGCTCCCGCGACCATCGTGCGTTATTGGAGGAGCTTGGGTTCCGGCGCCAGGCGCTCCACGCGGCATTGCTCGGCTTCATCCATCCGGTGACAAGCCAGGCTTTGTCGTTTGAAAGCAACATGCCGGCAGACATGCAGGAACTGTTCAGTCATCTTTTGGTATGAACTTTCAAGACGGTCCTTTGCCTCTATAGGGAAGGATCGGGACCCAAGAAGGTCCGGGGAGAAGTAAGCTTTATGGCCAACGGCACGAGTGCGGTGGCAACCATTCCGGCGCTGGGCGGGGAGCAGAGTCTCAACCGCTATCTGTCGGAAATCCGCAAATTTCCGCTCCTCCAACCGGAGGAAGAATATATGCTCGCCAAGCGCTTTCAGGAACATGGCGATCCTGAAGCGGCGGCGAAGCTCGTCACGTCGCACCTGCGACTCGTGGCCAAGATCGCGATGGGATATCGCGGTTACGGCCTGCCCGCGTCCGAGCTGATCAGCGAGGGCAATATCGGGCTGATGCAAGGCGTGAAGAAGTTCGAGCCCGATCGCGGCTTCCGCCTCGCCACCTACGCGATGTGGTGGATCCGCGCCTCGATCCAGGAATATATCCTGCGCTCGTGGAGCTTGGTGAAGATGGGCACCACCGCGGCCCAGAAGAAATTGTTCTTCAACCTGCGCCGCATGAAGAGCCAGATCGACGCCTTCGAGGACGGCGATCTCTCGCCCGAGCATGTCACCAAGATCGCCACCGATCTCGGCGTCAGCGAGGACGAGGTCACCGCGATGAATCGCCGTATGGCGATGGGCGGCGACACGTCGCTCAACGTCATGGTCGGCGAGGATGGCGACGCGCAGTGGCAGGATTGGCTGGTCGACAGCGATCCGCTTCAGGACGAACGGCTTGCCGACGCCCAGGAAAAGGATGTCCGCCACGACATGCTGACCCAGGCGATGGATGCGCTCAACGACCGCGAAAAGCATATCCTCGCCGAACGCCGCCTCGCGGACGACCCCAAGACCCTGGAGGAACTCTCACAGGTCTATGGCGTCAGCCGGGAACGCGTGCGCCAAATCGAGGTCCGCGCCTTCGACAAATTGCAGAAGGCGATGATGCGGATCGCGGGCGAGAAAAGGCTGTTGCCGGCTTAAAATCAAACCCGTCGCCCCAGCGAAAGCTGGGGCCTCGGGAGGCGAGGCCCTTACCTCCTGAGATGCCAGCTTTCGCTGGCATGACGGATGGTTAGAACTTCTCGGTGATCCCGAAATAGACTTCGACGTCGGGCGTAGTGTGGTTCAGCCCCGCCTGCGCACCGGCGTCGAATTGCATCCGGTCCTTAGGCTGCCAGGCGAGATAGGCGCCCGCCAGCGCGCGGGTCGAATGGCCGGCGGGATCGCGGTCGCGGATCAGTTCGCCTTCGACCGACATGCTCCATTGCTCGTTGAGCTTCACGCCCAGTCCAGCCGCGCTGCCGTACGCGCTGTGCCGGCCTTTGCCGTCGCCATCGACCGCAGCATCCCATTCGGGCGTCAGTTCGAGCGTGAATATCTGCGTCAGCGCATAGCTGGCCGGCAGCAATATCCCCGCGCCCCAATCGCCCGCGCCGATCCCGTTCTTGCCCGTGGGCAGCGCCGCATAGGGCAGCAAGGCCATTGAGAAACCGTCGCCGCTCGGACTGGAAAGGTTCTGCTTGAGCCCGATCGTGACGTCGCCGATGCCCGAGACGCGATCGACCGCGCCGGTCGCATGGTCGCGCGTCCGGCTATGGCCATAAACCGTCCAACCGAAGCGTATCTCGGTGCTATTCCCCACCCCGTAGCGCGCCGAAATAGCGCCCGTGACAAACGTGTCGGTGCGGCTGTCGGGCTGTTTGTCGAGCGTCCAGTCGCCCAGGCCCACTTCCATCTGGAGGTGGCCCGGATCGACCGTGCAGGCGGGCGTATCGAGGCCCGGCCGCTCGGCGCACAGATCGCGCAACTTGTCCTCAGCCGCAGCGGGCGCGGCGATCAGGAAGCCCAACAGGAAGATTCGCTTCATCAAAAAATCGATCCAGTCCCAAGCTTTCGCGACGATGCGCTCATGCCCCGTTTGTGTGCGCCGCGCCATCGGCTAAGAGCGAACGCGATGGTCTCTTCCGCGCGCTCGCGCCGCTCCGCAAACCGGTCCTGGCCCCGCCGCATCTTCGGCTGGCTGATCCGTATCCTGGTGGGTTTCGTCCTGCTGTCGATCCTGATGACGGTGATCTACCGCTTCGTGCCCCCGCCGATCACGCTCACGCAGCTCGGCGATATGGCGCAAGGCCACAGCGTGACCAAGGATTGGATGCCGATCTCGGAAATGGACCCCGCCATGGCGCGCGCCGCGATTGCCGCCGAGGACGGCAATTTCTGCGGTCATCATGGCTTTGATTTCAAGGCGATGAGCCAGGCCTTTCAGAATAACGAGAAAGGCCGGAAGTTGCGCGGCGGCTCTACGATCAGCCAGCAGACCGCCAAGAACGTATTTCTGTGGCAGGGCCGCTCCTACGTCCGCAAAGGGCTGGAAGCATGGTTTACAATGCTGATCGAGCATATCTGGGGCAAGCGCCGGATCATGGAAGTCTATCTCAACGTCGCCGAGACCGGCCTTCACACCTACGGCGCCAATGCCGGCGCGCAACGTTATTTCCATCATGATGCGAGCCGACTGAGTCCGGTGGAGGCGGCGCGTATTGCCGCGGTCTTGCCGCTCCCCTCCGAACGCCAGGCGATCGACCCGCATGGCCGCGTGCTGCGCTACGGCAACCGCATCCTCGCGCGGATCGGGGTGGTGCAGCGCAGCGGCTACGATCGGTGCATTCGATGAGCGGGCCCGGCATTGGCGTGGTCGTGATCGGCCGCAATGAGGGCGAGCGTCTCAAGGCCTCGCTCGCCTCGCTCCGCGGCATCGACCATATCGTCTATGTCGATTCGGGCTCGACCGACGGCAGCCAGGACTATGCCCGTGCCCAGGGGGTGCAGGTGATCGGGCTGCCCGTCCCGCCCAAATTCACTGCCGCGCGCGCCCGCAACGCCGGGATCGAGGCTCTGCTCAAGGCCGCGCCCAATCTCACCAAGATCCAGTTCGTCGACGGCGATTGCACCGTCGAACCCGGCTGGATCGAGACCGCCTCCGCCGCGCTCAATACAGACTCCAGGCTCGGCGGCGTGTTCGGCCGGCGCCGCGAGGTCGCCCCTGACCGCAGCCTTTATAATCGCATCTGCGACGTCGAATGGAACGTGCCGATCGGGCCGACGCTCGCGACCGGTGGCGATGCCATGTTCCGCGTGGACGCGCTCAAGGCCGTCTCCGGCTACGATCCTTCGCTGATCGCGGGTGAAGAACCGGACATGTGCCTGCGCATGGGCCGCCAAGGCTGGCGCTTCGCGCGGATCGACGCGCCGATGACGCGGCACGACGCGCAGATCCTGCGCTTCGACCAATGGTGGCGCCGCGCCAAGCGCGCGGGCTTCGCCGCCGCCAGCCATGTGGCGCGCCATGGCAAAGGCTCGCTACCCGGCGATATCGGGCAGGTGAAGCGCATGATCGCCTGGGGCGGCGTGCTGCCCCTGCTCTTCCTGATCCTGCTGCTGCTCGGTCTGGCGGACCATCGTTTCGCGCTCGCCGCCTTGCTGGTGCCGTTGCTGCTGGTGGCGCAATGGCTACGCCTCTCGCTCGGCGAACGGCGCAATATGCCCAATCTATCGCTGGCGTTTAAGGCGGGCGGCTTGCGCGTGATCCACCAATTCGCCGCGATGGCCGGGCTTTTGTCTTATTGGGCCGGCAGGATGCTCGGCCGGGACCGCGGCATCATCGAATATCGATAGGGGTCAGTCGACCCGCTCCGTCCGTACCCAATCCTGTTTCTCCTTCCGGCGCACCAGCCGCGCATAAAGCGCGAGCTTCCAGAAGAGATAGAAAGGCAGCCGAACCAGCATCCGCGGCTCGAGCAGCGCGCGCCCCGCGACCAGCCACGCTAGCAGAACCGACACGAGCATGGCCGCGAGCAGCACCGAAAACAGGTGGAACGGCGCGCCGATCCCCGCCAGCGCCAGCAGGCCGGTCCCGAACCAGACGAAGAAATTGGCCAACAATAGCAAGGTCAGCGGCGGCACCATCAGATGCAGCCCCATCCAGATTTCCGGCCAGCGCAGCCGTGCCAGCCCACGCGCGAACAAAGGAAGCGCGGTCGAGCGCGCGGTCGCCATGAAGCCGCCCTCCCAGCGCGCGCGCTGCGTTTCCGTGCCCGCGACGTTGCTCGGCACCGACCAGATATGCGCGCTTTCCTCGAACGCAGGCGGCGCACCCGCCGCGATCAGCTCCAGCCCGATCGCGAGATCCTCGACGATATTGCCCGTCGCCAGATCGAGTGCGGCGAAGCGCGCCCAGGGAAAGGCCATGCCCGATCCGGTCATCAAAGCGGGCGCGCCCAACCGGCTGCCGCCGCGCTGGCGCACCAGATTCTTCACCAGCATCGCGAAATTGGAGATCTGCACCAGCGGCGCATCGCCCGGGCGGCTGCGGAACATGTAGCTGCCCTGGACCGCGCTGCCGTGCGCCGCTGCGGCATCCGCCAGCCGCTCGATCGTGCCAAGGTCGATCGTGCAATCGGCATCGATCACGATCACGATATCGGGCGGATCGCCCGCCAGCTGCTCGCGCCCGAAAGCCAGGGCATAGCCTTTGCCGCGCCGGTCCGGGTCGTCGAGCGCCGCCACGTCCGCACCCGCCGCGCGCGCCTCCTCGGCGGTGCCGTCGCTGCAATTGTGCGCGATCACCAAATGGCGCGTGCCTGCGGGCAAATGAAGCCCGATCGCAGCGACCGAAGCGCCGATCGTGCCCTGTTCGTTATGCGCAGGCGTCAGGATCGCGATCCGGCGCGGGCCCTGCGGCAGCCTGCGCCGCGCCTGGGGCGCCAGCCCCAACAGCACCTCGGCCAGGAATACCAGATCGATCAGCCACAGCGGCGCGAGACCGAGAAGGACGATCAGCGCGATCACAGGACCCCCACCGCCTCGCCCAGCGCGCGCGCATTGTGGAGCGCATCATGCTGCGCGAGCACGCGCGCGCGGCCGATTTCGCCCATTGCGCGTAATGTCTCGGGCGGCGCGGCGAGCGCGGCCTCCATCGCATCGGCGAGTGGCTCGATCGCGCCCGCCGGAATCAGCCAGCCGCATTGCGAATCGACCAGTTCGGGCGTGCCCGCAATCTGCGTCACGATCACCGGGGTGCGCAAAGCCAGCGCCTCCATGATCACGACCGGCAGTCCTTCGGCGAAGCTCGGTAACACCATCGCCCGCGAGGCCGCGACTGCGGCGCGGACGCCCTCGGCCGAGAGATAGCCGGTGATGACGACCCGATCCTGCAGCCCGTTGCTCGCAATCGCCTGCTCGATCTCGCGGCGCATCTCGCCATCGCCCACCACCGTCAGGCGGAAATCGACCCCGCGCCGCTTGAGCAAAGCCGCCGCCTCGATCAGCAAGGGCAGGCCCTTTTGCGCGCTCAGCCGTGCAACGCAGGACAATAAGGGAGCCTCGCACAGCGGCTGCGGCGCGGCCTTCGCGAAGATCGCGTCGACGCCGCAGCGCACGACCAGCAATTTCCCCCACTCCCTGGGATCGGTCCAGCGCATCAACTGGCTGCGGCCGAACGAGCTGATCGCGACCGCATAGCGCGCGTCGGCGATCTTGCCGGGGAGGTCGAGCATCAACGGGCCGTCAAATTCTTCGGGCCCATGCACGGTGAAGCTGTAGGGCACGCCGGAGAGGATGTGGGTCAGCCGCGCGACCGCGGCGGGGTTGGTCCCGAAATGCGCGTGGAGATGCTGCACGCCTTCCATTCGTCCGGCGAGCCAACAGGCCTCCACCAGATATGCCATCTGCCGCAGGATGCGCGCGGGGGCGCCCTGCCCCATCGCGACCGCGACGCGGAATGCCTTGAACCAGCGGCCGGGATGGCTGAGCAATTGTCCGAAGGTCGCGAGCAGAAGCCGAATCGCTCCCTGGCCCAATACGACCTCGGTCTTGCCCGCTTCCGCTTGGTCCTGCGGGTCGGGCAGATCGGCATCGGGCGGACGCAAGGTGAAACGGCGCACCTGCACGCCGGCCTCCTCGAGGCCCAATATTTCGCGGCGAATGAAGCTGTGACTCACCTTGGGATAGTGATTCACAAGGTAAGCGATCGTCATCGGTGCGGCCCCATATCCAGGCCGCTTACCGAAGCCGGTGGGGTCAGTCTAGGCGAAGCCGGATCGCAAGCGGCCGCCCGCGCGGCGCATAGGCCAAACGGGCCTTACCCCGCCGCGCCCGCATCGCGCCGCCGATCAGGCAGAAACCGAGCAGCATCGTCGCCCAGCTCGAAGGCTCGGGCACCGCGCCCGGCACGCTCGGCTGAACGACGTCGGAGCGGCCTGTTGGTGGGCCACCAATATTACCATCGTCACCCGGAAGCAGCGTTGTGCCGTCGCCATCGCCCGCCGGGCCGGGCCCGCCTGCGGTGATACCGTCGTCCGGTCCAGCGGGCCCTCCCGTCGGTCCCGCGCCGTCGCCGGTAAAGGGATTGCCCCCGCCGGTATCGGTGCCGCCACCGATCGTCGGTCCGCCATCGGTCGCCAACGGACCGTCGCCGGTAAGGGGCCCACCCCCGATAAGGGGGCCGCCTCCGCCGGTATCGGGGCCGCCGCCAATTGTCGGCCCGCCTCCGATGACTCCCGGGCCACCGTCGGTAAAGGGGCCTCCGCCAGTGTCGGTGCCGCCACCAAATGTCGG
>JAEKMC010000042.1 GCA_019508115.1 Sphingomonas sp. | reverse complement strand
AGGCAAGGGCGCCAGGCTCACGGTCGACGAAGTCAGGCGCGTCGCCGATGCGATCGCCGACGACGTTCACCGCGTCCAGCCGCATGCGCTGACCATCACCAACGCGACCGAATATGGCTGCGTCTACGCGCCCGATGAGGTGGCGGCGCTCGGCGCGCTCGCCAAGGCGCGCGGCTGGGGCTTCCACATGGATGGCGCGCGCTTCGCCAACGCGATCGTGACCCTGGGCTGCACCCCGGCCGATCTGGTCGGGGGCGTGGACGTCTTGAGCTTCGGCTTCGTCAAGAATGGCGGGCTTTCGGCCGAGGCCTTGGTCTTCTTCCGCCCCGACCTGATCGAGGCGACCGAACGGCGGCGCAAGCGCGCGGGGCATCTTCTGTCCAAGGGGCGCTATCTCGCCGCGCAGATCCACGCGCTGCTCGACGGCGATCTGTGGCTGGAAACCGCGCGTGCGGCCAACGCGCATGCGCAGACGCTGGCAAAGGCGGCCGGGGGCAGGCTGATCAACCCGGTCGAGGCCAATGAACTGTTCCTCACGATGAGCCCTGAGGAAGCGGCCAAGCTGCGCGCGCAGGGCTTTCAATTCTACGATTGGGCGGCGGGCGAAATCCGGCTGGTCACGCATTGGGCGAGCGTGGCGGATGAGGTGGAGGCGCTCGCCCGCGCGATCGAGACATTGTGAGCGCCGCCGCGCCCCTCGATGCCGCCACGAAAGGGCGGGTGCTGATCCCGTTCGCGCTCGTCACGATGATCTGGGGATCGACCTGGCTCGCGATCCACAGCCAGTTCGGGCCGGTCTCGACCGAATGGTCGGTGACGTACCGTTTCGCGGTCGGCGCGATCTCGATGTTCGTGGTCGCGGTCGCGATGAAAGTGCCGCTGCGCATGCGCCTGTCGGATCATGCGCTCGCCGCCGCGCTCGGCCTGGTCGTGTTCGTCATCAATTATAATTGCGTCTATGCGTCCGAGCAGCACATCACGTCGGGCCTGGTCGCGGTGATCTTCTCGCTGCTCGTGCCCCTCAATGCGATCCTCGCGCGCGTCTTCCTCAAGCAGGAACTGTCGCGCCCTTTCCTGATGGGATCGGGCGTGGCGATGCTGGGCGTCGTCCTCCTGTTCCTGCACGAATGGCGCGCGGTCGACCGCAATCCGCATGAGGTGACGCTGGGAATCGGCCTGGCACTGGTCGCGGTCACCTTCGCCTCGTTCGGCAACGTCTTCCAGGGCAGCGCACGCGCGCGGCAGGTGCCGATGGCGACCTTGCTCGCCTGGGCGATGGGCTGGGGTGCCTTGCTCGACGCGATCATCGCCTGGGTGCGGACGGGGCCGCCCGTATTCGACCTGCGGCTCTCCTACATTTCCGGCCTGCTCTATCTGGGCGTGATCGCGTCGGCGGTGGCCTTCACGCTCTATTTCAACCTGATCCGGCGGATCGGCGCGGCGCGCGGCGGCTATGTCAACGTGATGATCCCGGTGATCGCGATGGGCTTCTCCACCCTGTTCGAACGCTATCTTTGGTCGGTGGAGGCAATGCTGGGCGGGCTGCTCGTCATCGCCGGCCTCGTGGTCGCGATGCGCGCGCGCGGCGAGGCTCCCGCGCCGAAGAAGGCCTGACCGCGACGCGATCTAGTTTCATCTGTTACTGATTCGGGGTGGTGCCGCCGCCACGGGATGGCTTATCAGGTATCCATGACCCAATATGATCTCACCGAGGATCAGCGCGCGATCCAGGAGATGGCGCAGCGCTTCACCGCCGACGCGATCACTCCGCACGCGGCCGAATGGGACGAGACGCATCATTTCCCGCGCGATGTCGTGAAGGCCGCCGCCGACCTCGGCTTCGGCGCGATCTACGTGTCCGAGGATTCGGGCGGGATCGGCCTCGGCCGGCTCGAAGCCGCCTTGATCATGGAGGCGATGGCCTATGGCTGCCCCTCCACCTCGGCCTTCATCTCGATCCACAATATGGCGTCGTGGATGATCGACACGTTCGGTTCGGCCGAGGTGAAGAGCCGCTATCTGCCCGACATGGTGACGTGCGACCGGCTCGGTTCCTATTGCCTGACCGAACCCGGCTCAGGCTCGGACGCCGCCGCGCTCAAGACCAAGGCGGTGCGCGACGGCGACCATTATATCGTCTCGGGCAGCAAGGCCTTCATCTCGGGCGGCGGCGAGAATGAGATTTACGTGACGATGGTCCGCACCGGCGCGGACGGTTCCAAGGGCATTTCGGCCCTTGTGATCGAAAAGGACATGCCCGGCGTCAGCTTCGGCGCGCAGGAGAAGAAGCTCGGCTGGCGTTCGCAGCCGACCGCGCAGGTCAATTTCGATGCGGTGCGCGTGCCGGTCGCCAATCTGCTCGGCCAGGAAGGCGAGGGCTTCAGGATCGCGATGTCCGGCCTGGATGGCGGCCGCCTTAACATCGGCGCCTGCTCGCTCGGCGGCGCGCAGCGCTGCCTCGACGAGGCGATCGCTTATACGCGCGAGCGCCGTCAGTTCGGCCAGCGCATCGTCGATTTTCAGGCGACGCAATTCACGCTCGCGGACATGGAGACCGAGCTGCAGGCGGCACGGACCCTGCTCTATGCGGCTGCGGCCAAGGTCACCGCGGGCGCGCCCGACAAGACCAAATTCGCGGCGATGGCCAAAAGGCTCGCGACCGACACCGGATCGGCGGTGGTCGACCGTGCGCTCCAGCTCCATGGCGGCTATGGCTATTTGCAGGACTATCCGGTCGAGCGCTTCTTCCGCGATTTGCGCGTGCACCGCATCCTGGAGGGCACCAACGAAATCATGCGTGTCATCATCGCGCGCGAATTGCTCAGGCAATGAGTGATATCGTTCCCCGGCGAAAGCCGGGGCCCGGATCGGCCGTGAAGCTGGGCCCCGGCTTTCGCCGGGGAACGGAGGACGCATGACCGACGAAATTCTCGCCTTTGTCGAAGGCAAGGTCGGACGGCTGCGGCTCAATCGGCCCAAGGCGATCCACGCGCTCAACGAGCCGATGTGCCGCGCGATGATGGACGCGCTCGTCCATTGGCACAGCGGCCCGGACGTCGAATTGGTGCTGCTCGACCATGCGCCCTCGCCGGATGGCGATCCCAAATACTCGCGGGGCTTCTGTGCGGGCGGCGACGTACGCGCGGTGGCGGAGAGCGGCAAGAAAGATGGCGTCGCGGCGCGGTCTTTCTTCCGCACCGAATATCAGCTCAACCATCTGCTCTTCGCTTACGCAAAGACGGTGGTGAGTTTCCTCGACGGGATCGTGATGGGCGGCGGGGTCGGGATCGGCCTGCCCGCCAAATATCGCGTTGCGACCGAGCGCACGATATTCGCCATGCCCGAGGCGACGATCGGCCTGTTCCCCGATGTCGGCGGCGGCTGGTATCTGTCGCGGCTGCCGGGGCGGCTCGGCCAATATCTGGCGCTGACCGCGGCGCGGCTCAATGGAGCGGACGCGCACGCGATCGGGCTCGCGACGCATTATATTCCCTCGGACGCGCTGGAGGATGTGAAGGCGAAGCTGGTCGCGGACCCGCGCAACGCCGGGGCGATCCTCGATGCGGCCTCGGTCGTGCCGCCCGAGGCGCCGATCCTGGCGCAGCGCGCCGAGATAGACCGGCTGTTCGCCGCCGACACGCTCGAGGAGATATTCGGCGCGCTCGAGGCCGATCCGGGCGAATGGGCGAAGCAGGTGCTCGCGGGCTTGCGCACCAAATCGCCGCAATCCTGCAAAGTGGCATTGCGCCTGCTGCGCGAAAGCGCGCGCCGTGCGAGTTTCGCCGATGAGATGGGCGCCGAATATGGACTCGCCGCGCATGTCTCGATGCGCCACGATTTCATCGAGGGCGTGCGCGCCTTGCTAGTCGACAAGGACAATGCGCCGCGCTGGGACCCGGCGACGCCGGAAGGCGTCACCGAAGCGACGCTCGACACCATCTTCTCGCCCCTGCCCGCCGAAGAGGCCTGGCAGCCGCTCAGGCTCTGACGGAGGATCCAATGTCCGAACATGAAACCATCCTGGTCGAGCGGCACGACGCGGTCACGCTCGTCCGGCTCAATCGCCCGCAGGCACTGAACGCGCTCAACAGCCAGGTTTTGGCCGAGCTGATCGAGGCGTTCGCCGCTTATGATGCCGATGCCGCGCAGCGCTGCCTCGTGCTGACCGGGAGCGAGAAGGCCTTCGCCGCGGGCGCCGACATCAAGGAGATGCAGGCACAGGGTTTCGCCGACATGTATGGCGGCAACTTCTTCGCCGGTTGGGAGAAGGTGACCGCGACGCGCAAGCCCTGGTTCGCGGCGGTCTCGGGCTTCGCGCTCGGCGGCGGCTGCGAGGTGGCGATGATGGCCGACTTCATCCTCGCTGCAGATAGCGCCAAGTTCGGCCAGCCGGAGATCAAGCTTGGCGTTGGCCCCGGCATGGGCGGATCGCAACGGCTCACCCGCGCGGTCGGCAAGGCCAAGGCGATGGACATGTGCCTGACCGGGCGGATGATGGGCGCGGAGGAAGCCGAACGCGCGGGCCTCGTGTCGCGGATCGTGCCGGCGGCGAGCCTGATCGACGAGGCGCTCAAGATCGCGGCCGAGATCGCGGCCATGCCGCCACTCGCCGCGATCGCGGTCAAGGAGATGGTCAATGCCGCGTTCGAAACTGGGCTCGCGCAGGGCATCACATTCGAGCGACGGCTGTTCCACGGTCTGTTCGGGACCGAGGACCAGAAGGAAGGGATGAGCGCTTTCGTCGAGAAGCGGCCGGGGACTTGGACGGGGAGATAGGCCCCGCGTCGCCCCAGCGAACGCTGGGGCCTCAGGAGGCCAGGCGGCCCCTTTCCTCCTGAGATGCCAGCTTTCGCTGGCATGACGGTGGTGGGGCGAACGGAGAGGGTGCAGTGAAGATCGGTTTCATCGGGCTCGGCAATATGGGCGGCGGGATGGCCGCGAACCTCGTCAAAGCGGGGCATGAGGTGCGTGCCTTCGACCTCGCCGAAGCCGCGCTCGCGCATGCGGTCGAGAATGGCTGTGTAAGCATGGGCACCGCGCGCGAGGCGGCGGCGGATGTCGACGCGGTCGTCACGATGTTGCCGGCAGGCAAGCATGTCCGGCAGGTCTATGCCGACAGCGTGATCGGTACGGCGCCCGGCTCCGCAATCCTGATCGATTGCTCGACGATCGACGTCGCCAGCGCCAAGGCGGTCGGCGCGCAGGCGGCAGGGCAGGGCTACGCGATGGTCGACGCGCCGGTCTCGGGCGGGATCGCGGCGGCCAACGGGGGCACGCTCACCTTCATGGTCGGCGGTTCGGATGAGGGATTCGGGCGCGCGCAGCCGATCCTCGCGGCGATGGGCAAGGCGGTGATCCATGCCGGCGGCAGCGGCGCGGGCCAGGCGGCCAAGATCGCGAACAATATGCTGCTCGGCGCGACGATGGTCGCGACCTGTGAGGCGTTTCTGCTGGCGAAGAAGCTCGGGCTCGACCTCCAGACCTTCTACGATATTTCGTCCAAGGCGAGCGGCCAGAGCTGGTCGATGACGAGCTATTGCCCGGTGCCCGGCGTCGGGCCGGAAAGCCCCGCCGACCGCGATTATCAGGGCGGATTCGCGGCGGCACTGATGCTCAAGGACCTGAAGCTGGCGATGGCGGCGGCGCAGGATGCCGATGCGAGCGTGCCGATGGGTGCGGCGGCCGAGGCGCTCTACCAGGCTTTCGCGAATGGCGGGGGTGGCGGACTGGATTTTTCGGCGATCATCCGGATGCTGGATGCGGAGGGGATGAAGTCCGCTTAGCCGTCATGCCAGCGCAAGCTGGCATCTCAGGAGGCTGAAGGAGCGAAGGGCTAGCCAACCTCCTCCGTTCGGCCAAGAAAGCGTCATCCCAGCGAAAGCTGGGATCTCAGGAGGCTGCAGTATCAAACCTCACGAGATCCCAGCTTTCGCTGGGATGACGCCCTTACGTGCGATATCCAAAGCGCATGCGGCGGGGCGGCTGGACTTACATCATGACCAACAAGCCGCGCGGCGTCTTGTATGTCGGCGTGACCGCGCAGCTTCCTGCTCGCATTGTGCAGCATCGCGATGGCAAGGGTTCAGCCTTCTGTCGCCGGTACAATCTTACGATCCTGGTGCACGCCGAACCACATGCGACGATCGAAGAGGCGATCGTTCGTGAAAAGGCGCTGAAGGCTTGGAAGCGGGAATGGAAGATTGAGCTGATTGAGGCCGCGAATCCTGAATGGCAGGATCTGTTCGATCATTTGGTAGATATCTCCTGAGACCCCAGCTTCCGCTGGGGTGACGATATAGGCGGGCCCTATCCCAACGCCTTCTGCCGGCGCCTCTGCACCGATGACCCCAGCCCGATCGCCTCGCGATACTTGGCCACGGTGCGCCGGGCGATGTCGAAGCCGCGGGCGTTGAGGATCTCGACGAGCTTGTCGTCGGACAGGATGTCCTTGCCCTCTTCGGCGATCAGCTTGGCGATGTGGCTCTTCACCGCCTCGGCCGATACGCCTTCGCCATCGGCGCCGGAGACGCCGCTGGTGAAGAAATATTTGAGTTCGAACAGGCCGCGCTCGCACGCGAGATATTTGTTCGAGGTGACGCGGCTGACCGTCGATTCGTGCATGCCGATCGCATCCGCCACGGTGCGGAGCGTCAGCGGCTTCAGATGCGCGACGCCCTGGAGGAAGAAAGCTTCCTGCTGCTTCACGATCTCGGTTGCCACCTTGACGATCGTACGCGCACGCTGGTCGAGCGCCTTGATCAGCCAGTTGGCGCTGGCGAGGCAGTCGGCAAGCCAGGCCTTGCCGCTCTTGTCCTGCGCGCCCTGCGCGAGCTCGCCATAATAACGCCGGTCGATCAGCAGGCGCGGCAAGGTCGCGCTGTTGAGTTCGATCGACCAGCCGCTCCGCGTCTTCGCCACGAAGATGTCGGGCGAAACCGGCGCGGCACGCTCGCCGCCGAACTTCAAACCCGGCTTCGGATCATAGGCCCGCAATTCGCGGATCATGTCCGCGAAGTCCTCCTCGTCGACGCCGCACAGCCGGCGCAGCTGGGGAAGCTGGCCCTTGGCGAGCATTTCGAGATTGCCGAGCATCGCCGCCATCGCCGGATCGTACCGGTCGGCCTCCCTCGCCTGCAGCGCGAGGCATTCACCGAGATCGCGTGCGCCGACGCCGGTCGGATCGAAGCTTTGCACGATTTCCAGGATGTGTTCGACATACGTCTCCGCGACATCGAGCATCGCGGCGATTTCCGAAATCGGCGTCGTCAGATAACCTGCCTCGTCGATCGAATCGATCAGGCGCGCGGCGATCGCCAACGCCTCGCCTTCCAGAACTTCACCCGCCTGCGCGAGCAGGTGATCGATCAGGCTCGGCGCATCCGCGGCGAGCGCGTCCATGTCCGGGCCGTCGTCGGGCGCGGCGCTGGATATCCCATCCATGCCGAGCTGGCCGCCCGCGCCGCCACCGCCCATGTCGGCGGCACTGTCATGGTGGAAGGTCTCGGCATCATAGTCGACATCGAGCGGGGCGTCGGCCTGCGCGTCGCCGGTCTCGATCAGCCGGTCGGCGGTAATCGGCTCGAAATCCTCGCCGGAATCCTGGCTTGCCTCGCCCGGCGCCTCCGCCTGCTGGGGTTCGCCATCCTCGCCGCCCGCGGCGAGCAAGGGATTCTTCTCCAGCTCCTCGGCGATCACGCCCTCGAGTTCGAGATTGGACAAAGCCAGCAGCTTGATCGCCTGCTGGAGTTGCGGCGTCATCACCAGCGACTGCGACTGGCGCAGGTCGAGGCGGGGCGCGAGGCTCATGCGAGGGTCATAGCGGGGTCAGAGCTCGAAGCTCTCCCCGAGGTACAGGCGGCGGACGTCCTCGTTCGCCACCAGCTCGGCCGGGCTGCCCTGGAACAGCACGCGCCCGTCATAGATAATGCAGGCGCGGTCGACGATATCGAGCGTCTCGCGCACATTGTGATCGGTGATCAGCACCCCGATGTCGCGCCGCTTCAGATCCTTCACCAGATCGCGGATGTCGGAAATCGAGATCGGGTCGATCCCCGCGAACGGCTCGTCGAGCAGCATGATCGACGGCGAGGCGGCAAGCGCGCGCGCAATCTCGCAGCGGCGCCGCTCGCCGCCGGACAATGCCATCGCCGACGCGTCGCGCAGCCGTTCGAGATGGAATTCGCCGAGCAATGCATCGAGCCGGGCCTCGCGCGCCGCCTTGTCCGGCTCGGATGTCTCGAGCACCGCCATGATATTCTGGGCGACGGTAAGGCCGCGGAAGATCGAGGTTTCCTGCGGCAAATAGCCCAGGCCAAGGATCGCGCGGCGATACATCGGAAGCGCGGTCACGTCATTGCCGTCGAGCAGGATGCGCCCCTCGTCCGGCTTCACCAGACCCATCACCGAATAGAAACAGGTGGTCTTACCCGCGCCGTTCGGGCCGAGCAGGCCGACCACCTCGCCGCGCGCGACGTCGAGGCTGACGTCGTGCAGCACCTGGCGCTTATCATAGGCCTTGGCGATCGAGACGATCGACAGGCCGCACCCTTCCGCATTGCGCGAAATGCAGCTTTCGGGTTCGGCAATCGCAATATCGGTCATGCTCGCTCTCTCAGTCGCGCAATCCGGGTAGCGCAAGCCTAACCGGCATGAAACGGCAAGTTTCTTGCATCAGGATGAATTCGCATGAATTCGGGTGAATTCGCCTAAATCCGGGCTGAAAAGCCGCTGATTGTGCAGCGATTGTCGCGCGGTTGCCTCTATTTCGGTGGAGTGGCGCCGTTTGCGGGGGGATTGCCATCCACGGTCGCGCGGCCGCTGTTCATATCGATCACGAGACGCGCGCCGTTCACCACGTTGGTGCCGCGCGTCAGCGTCACGCCGCCGATCAGCGTGATCAGCTTGCGATTGAGGTCGTAAATGCCGAAATTGCCCTTGGCGCGCTCGGTCGGCGAGACGACGGTGACGCCGCCCGACGCGTCGATTCGCTGGATCTGCGGATCTTCGCCGGGCTTGGTCGCATGGACATAGGCGACGGTCATGCGCTGGGCATCGATCGTCATATCGCCCTGCACCGCATGGACATTGCCCGACCAGATGGCGCGGTCGGCCCGGTCCTGAACCTCGATATGGTTGGACGAGATGTCGATCGGGGCGTTGCTGTCATGCCCCTTCAGCGCGGAGAAACCCTGCGCGAGCGCGGGTGCCGCGACCAGGGCGAAAGCGAGAAGGGGCAGAGGCCGGGTCATCGCGCGGCTCTGGCCCGGCGTTGAACGATATGCAAGCGGGCGTGCCCGTCGAGCCGGACGATGTGGCGCTCCAAGTCAGCGCTCATCCGATCGGCGGAGAAATGGCCGAGCGGCATGGTGCCGTCGACCGGTGCGCGGCTGCGCGCCATGCGCTCATCCATGTCCACGAACACATCGCGCGTGGTGATATGGTAGCCGTCCGCGCTGTCGAGGCGGACCGGGCCGTCGATCGCGATGTTCTGATTGTCCATGTCGTAGCGACCCTGGTTGGCGCGAATCGTCGCCGGGCCATCCTGCAACTGGATCGTGGCGTCGAGCCGCGTGAGATGGACGATCGGGTCGCGCGAGGTCGCCTGCACGGCGGATGCCGCTTCGAGCGTGAAGGCTTCGCCCTTGCTGTTCTCGCCGCGATAGGTGGCGCGGGTCACGCGCATCCGTTCCTTCGCGACGTCGACCCGGTCTTTCGACAATACGAAACTGATGTCGCGCCCGACCGTGAGCGGCGCCAGCGCGAGGAAGGCCGCGAGCACGCCGACCGCCACCGGCAGCAGGATGCGCAGGGCCGCGATCAGGCGGTCATGGCTGCTGCCGGCCGCCGCCCAGAGGCGGCGTTCCTCACGCTGTTGTTCGGCGAGCTGCGACACGGGTCCGCGCCTGCCTCAGATATGCGCGAAGATGTCGATCTCGGGCCAGCCGGCGAGATCGAGCTCGGCGCGTGCGGGCAGGAAATCGAAACAGGCCTGGGCGAGCGCAGTGCGGTTTTCGCGTGCCAGTCGCGCGTCGAGCAATGTTCGCAGTTGATGCAGGAAGCGGACATCCGAGGCGGCATATTCCTTTTGCGCGTCGCTCAATTCGGCGGCGCCCCAATCGGACGATTGCTGCTGCTTCGAGATTTCCTGCCCGAGCAATTCGCGCACCAGCTCCTTCAGCCCATGGCGATCGGTATAGGTGCGGATCAGGCGCGATGCGGTCTTGGTGCAATAAACGGGGGCCGCGACCACGCCCATATAATGGCGGATAGCGGCGAGATCGAAGCGCGCGAAGTGATACAGCTTCAGCCGCGCCGGATCGGCCAGCACCGCGCGCAAATTGGGCGCGGCGTAGCTGCTGCCCGCGCCGAAGCGGACGAGATGCTCGTCGCCCCGTCCGTCCGAAATCTGGACGAGGCATAAACGGTCGCGGGGGGTGTTCAGACCCATCGTCTCGGTGTCGACCGCGACGGGCCCGGGGGCCAGCACATCGGCGGGCAGATCTTCTTCATGCAAATGGACGCTCATAAAGGGCAGATAGGCGCGCGCGACGGAACGCTCAATGCCCTGGATCGTTTCGGGAGTGCAATGCGGCAAAAGCACTCGCGATCTGGACCAAACTACTATAAGGGCCGATCTTGGCTTGGCATGACCTGCTTCGCCGCAAGGTTCGCGAGTCGCCTGCCCGGCGTCCGTGGATGGAACGACAGGGGCGAATTCGGGAAGATTTTGACGGCATGAGTTTCGATCGTGGACGGCGCGGGCAGCGCGGCGGCAAGGACAAGCGCGACGGCTTTGGCGAAGACAGCAGCTTCGGCGGCGGCGATTTCGGCGGCGGTTTCGGTGGCGGTGATCGCTTCGGCGGTGGTGGCGGTGGCGGCGGTTATCGCGGCGGCGGCGACCGCTTCGGTGGCGGCGGCGGCGGCAACTTCGGCGGTGGCGGCGATCGCTTCGGCGGTGGCGGCGGCGGCGGCGGCGGCGGTTATCGCGGCGGCGGCGGCGGTGGTGGCTTCAGCGGTGGTGGTGGCGGCGGTGGCCGCGGCATGCCCGCCCAGGTCATTGGCGAAGCCAAGGGCACCGTAAAATTCTTCAATGGTCAGAAGGGCTTCGGCTTCATCGTCCGTGACGATGGCGGCGAGGATGTGTTCGTGCACATCTCCGCGGTCGAGCAGGCCGGTCTCTCCGGCCTGGGCGAGGGCCAGCAGCTCGCATTCAGCCTGGTCGATCGCGGCGGCCGCGTCTCGGCGACCAATCTTCAGCTTGAAGGCGACGTGGTTCCGGTCAGCGAAGGACGTGCTCCTCCGGCTGCTGGTGCCGGCGCCGGCGGCGACCGTGGTGGCCCGCAGCGTCAGCTGACGGGCGAACGCGCGAGCGGCGTGGTCAAGTTCTTCGACGCCATGAAGGGCTTCGGCTTCATCCAGCGAGACGACGGTCAGCCGGACGCATTCGTGCATATTTCGGCGGTCGAGCGCGCGCGCCTGCCCACGCTCAATGAAGGCGACCGACTCGAGTTCGAACTCGAGGTGGATCGCCGCGGCAAATATGCCGCGGTCAATCTGGCCCCGTCTTCCGAAGCCTGATTCGCAAGCGAATCGCAGACAAGGCCCGGTCGCAGCGATGCGGCCGGGCTTTTTCGTGCCCGAGGCGGATCGCCGTCTGGGCGCCTTTCGCGTTAAGCCGCTAGCCGTTCGGAGATATTGAAATGCGTCTTCCCCCGATTCTCGCCGCGCTTGCACTGGCTTTGCCGGCTTCCGCCGCCATCCCCGCGCCGCATGTTCGTGCGCAAAATTTCGATCAGCTCGCCCAGCCGCTGCCGCTCCCTTATGACGAGCGCGCCGATGCGATGGCGGCGGTGAACAAGGCGCGTGCCCGCGCCAAAGCCGGCCATAAATTGCTGCTGATCGATCTCGGCGGCAATTGGTGCCTCGATTGCCGCATCCTCGCGGGAACGATCGAGCTGCCCGAGGTCGGGGCCTTCGTCCGCCGGCATTACGAGCTCGTCACCGTCGACGTCGGCCGGTTCGACAAGAATCTGAACATACCCGCGCACTACGGCATCACGCAGCGGCTGGCGGGGGTTCCGGCGCTGCTGGTGGTGGATCCGCGCACCGACAAATTGCTGGATGCCGGCCATGTCGCCGCGCTGGCCGATGCCCGCAGCATGACCCCGCAAGCACTTGCCGACTGGCTTGCGCAATGGGTGCGTTAGCGCGGTGCTGGAGCGGATTGCGGTAAAATCGGAATCACTTCCGCCGTTCGGGCTGAGCCCTTCGACTTCGCTCAGGAGAGCCTTGTCGAAGCCCTGTCCTTTTTCTCGGGAAGAAGTGCAGCCTTTCGACAAGCTCAAGGCGAACGGGTCTATTTCCCGCTCCCTAGCCTAGATGTGCGCCCGGTCGTCTTCGGCCAGCGCATCGATCAGCCTGTCGCGAATCGCGATCAGCGTCTCCACGTCGGCGGAGGCTGCCGGCGCGGCTTCCGCGACGACGGGCGCAGGCGACGGCTTGGGAGCCTCCGCGCCACCACCCTGTGCGAGCAGTTTCTGCACGCCGCGCATCGTATAGCCTTCCTGGTTGAGAAGGCGGTCGATGCGGCGCGCGAGAGCGACGTCGGCGGGCCGGTAATAACGGCGATTGCCCGCGCGCTGTAGCGGGCGGAGCTGGGGGAAACGCGTCTCCCAGTAGCGCAGAATATGCTGGGGCAGGCCGAGTTCGGCCGCCACTTCACCAATCGTACGAAATGCGCCTTCCGCCTTGGTAGACGGATCGGCCATTTCAGCCCGCGCGGACGATTCGGTCGCGCAGCGTCTGGCTGGCACGGAAGGTCAGAACCCGGCGCGGCGCGATCGGAACCTCGACGCCGGACTTGGGGTTACGACCGACGCGCTCCGCCTTGTCGCGCAACACAAAGGTACCGAAACCGGAAATCTTGACATTCTCGCCCTCGGCGAGCGCCTCGCACATATGCTTGATCACCTGCTCGACCAGGCTGGCGCATTGCGAGCGCGGCAGCCCGATTTCGCCGTGCAATATTTCAGAAAGATCTGCGCGGGTCAGAGTGTCCGCTGCCATCATGTCTGCTTCGGCCATGTTTTCCCCCCACGCCCGCTCCCCGTGAAGTCTACGATCTTAGACCAAAGGACCCTAACAAAACAAGTCGTTGGGCGAGAATTCGCGCAGGCTTTGGTTAAGGGGCGCCAGGCCGCCTGAAACGCCCGCGAGCCGTGGCCGAATTGTTGTGTCCCTGGGCGCTTCGGCCCCCGCGCGAAGCGCCTCGGCCAAAACGATCGGGCTCTAGTAGCGCACGACCGCGGCGCCCCAGGTGAAGCCGCCGCCCATCGCTTCCAGCACGATCAGGTCGCCGCGCTGGATGCGCCCGTCGCGCACCGCGACGTCGAGCGCGAGCGGGACCGAGGCGGCGGAGGTGTTGGCATGTTCGTCGACGGTGACGATCACGCGATCGGGCGCGAGGCCCAGCTTGCGCGCGGTCGCGTCGAGGATGCGGCGATTGGCCTGATGCGGCACGACCCAGTCGACCTCCGCGATCGTGAGGCCGGCCTTGGCGATCGCTTCCCCAAGCACGGTGGCGAGGTTGACCACCGCATGGCGAAACACTTCCGAACCCTTCATGCGGAGCTTGCCGACCGTGCCGGTCGTGGATGGGCCGCCATCGACATAGAGCAATTGGTTATGGCGCCCGTCGGCGTGAAGCGCGGTCGAGAGCACGCCACGTGCCTGGGGGCCGTCGCCGCCGTCCTCGGCCGTGAGCACGACCGCGCCAGCGCCATCGCCGAACAGCACGCAGGTCGCGCGATCCTCCCAGTCGAGGATGCGGCTGAACGTCTCCGCGCCGATCACGAGCGCGTTGGTGCTGCCGCCGCCGCGAATCATGCTTTCGGCGACCGACAGCGCGTAGAGGAAGCCCGAGCAGACCGCCGCCACGTCGAACGCGACGCAATCGCGGATGCCGAGCGCGTCCTGGACCTTGGTCGCGGTGGCGGGGAAGGTCTGGTCGGGCGTGGCGGTGGCGAGCACGATCAGATCGATCTCGCTTGCGTTCATGCCCGCGGCTTCGAGCGCCTTGTGCGCGGCTTCCGAGGCAAGCGTCGCGGTGGTCTCGCCCTCGCCCGCAATGTGGCGCGCGCGGATGCCGGTGCGATCCACGATCCATTCGTCCGACGTGTCGACCGTCTGCGCCAATTCCTGATTGGTGACGCGACGCGGGGGCAAAGCCGATCCGGTGCCGGCGATCGTCGCGCGGCGCGTCATGCCGCCGACGGCTCGGGCACGGTGATGGCAGCGAGATCGGCGGCGATGCGGTCGGTCAACCGGCCGCGCGCGAGCTTGGTCGCGACCTCGATCGCGTTCGCGAAACCTTCGACCGAGGTGCTGCCATGGCTCTTCACGACGGTGCCATTGAGGCCGAGGAAGACCGCGCCGTTGCGCATATTGGGATCCATGCCCTTGCGCAGCAGGGTGATTGCGGGCTTCGACAGCATGAAGCCGAATTTGGAGCGCAGTGAGCTGGTGAAGGAGCGGCGCAGCAGATCGGCGATGAAGCGCGCGGTGCCCTCCGCCGTCTTGAGCGCGATATTGCCCGAGAAACCATCGGAGACGATCACGTCGGTCTCGCCCCGGCCAAGGCTGCTCGCCTCGGCGAAGCCGTCGAAGCGCAGGGGAAGATGCCGGGCGGCACGCAGCATCGCGGCGGCCTCACGCAGGCTTTCGGTGCCCTTCATCTCTTCGGTGCCGATATTGAGCCGGCGCACGGTCGGCAGCTCGGTTTCGTGGAGGCTGCGGGCATAAGCCGCGCCCATCACCGCGAACTGGAACAGGTTACGGGAATCGCATTCCGTATTGGCGCCGAGGTCGAGCATGACCAAATCGTGCGCGCCGAGCGTGGGCAGCAGCGCCGCGAGCGCGGGACGATCGATGCCGGGAATGGTGCGCAGCGCGATCTTGGCCATTGCCATCAGCGCGCCGGTGTTGCCCGCCGAGATGGCCGCGTCGGCGCGGCGTTCTTTCACCGCATTGATCACCATGCCCATCGATGTGGTCTTGGCGCGGCGAATCGCCTGGCTGGGCCTGTCCTCGCCGGTGATGGCGTCGGGCGCGTGGACGATGGTGACGTGACCGCTGAATTCGGGATGGCGCGCGCACTCGGCGCGCACTACCGCATCATCCCCGAATAATGTGAAGCATAGACCGGGATCGCGCGACAAGGCCAACGCGACGCCGGCGACCGTGATCGCCGGACCGCCGTCGCCTCCCATCGCATCGATCGCGAGACAGGGACCCAAGTTCAAACCCCCGCCTTGGCCGCCAATCAGTTGCCGACCGGCAGAATCTCGCGACCGTTATAATGACCGCAATGGCCACAGAGATTGTGGGGGAGCTTCAGCTCGCCACAATTCGGGCATTCCTGGAACGATTCGGCGCTCAGCGCATGATGGCTGCGGCGCATGTTTCGCTTGGACGGCGAGGTTTTTCTTTTAGGGACTGCCATCTCGGCACCTGTTCCATTTTGTAGACGATAAAGTCTGTAAAAAACGATAGGACGCGCTTCGCCGTTGGCCGGGGCGGCTTCTTGAAGCCGCGGGCCTCCGGTTGGGCGCGTCGCGAAGGCGCTGCCCTATAGCGATTTCGGCCGAGGTTGCAAGGCCGTGGGGAGGAACATCGAATGCATATTGCCGCAGCACCACAGATCACCCTGATCATCGCCGCCGCGCTTGGCTTGCTCAACGTCTGGCTGGGCGCCCGCGTGGTCCGCGCGCGCACCTCGCATAAGGTCTCGCTCGGCTATGGCGAGGTACCGGGCATGGAGGCACGCTGCCGCGCGCATGCTAATTTCAACGAATATGTGCCGATGGCGCTCATCCTGATGGGCCTGATCGAGATGAATGTGGGCACGTCGCGCTGGCTATGGGGAATCGGCGCGCTTCTGGTGGTGGCGCGCGTGCTGCATCCGTTCGGCATGGATCGGCCAATGCCAAATCCCTATCGCGCGGCCGGCGTGATCCTGACCTTCGTGACCTTATTGTGCCTGATCGTCTGGGCGATCCTGATTTCCTACGGCTTCGGGCACTGATGTTCTTGGGCTGATCGACTTCCGCTAAAATCCTCCCCAGCTTTTGCTGGGGAGGTGGCACGCCGCAGGCGTGACGGAGGGGCGGTAGGGTCTTGGCGGTCCCCTCCACCACTCGCCTGCGGCGAGCGGTCCCCCTCCCCACGAAATCGTAGGGAGGATTTGCAGGTCTCACCCGCTGAGTGTCTACCTGCCTAACCGCGGCCCAGCACCTTATCGCCCACGAACGGATTGTTGTGCCGTTCGTGGGCGAAGCTCGACATCGGGCCATGGCCGCAAATGAAGCTCGTCTCGTCGCCGAGCGGCCAGAGCTTGCCGGTGATCGAGGCGATCAGGTCGGCATGGTTGCCGCGCGGGAAATCGGTGCGGCCGATCGAGCCCTGGAACAACACGTCGCCGACCTGCGCGAGCTTCGATTCCTTGTGATGGAAGACGACGTGGCCGGGCGTGTGGCCGGGGCAATGATAGACGTCGAGCACCAGTTCGCCGACCGTGACCTGATCGCCGTCGACCAACCAGCGGTCAGGCTCGAACGGCATCGCCTCGATCCCGAAGCGCGGGCCGTCTTCCTTGAGCCCCGCGATCCAGAAGCGGTCCTCCTCGTGCGGCCCCTCGATCGGTACGCCTAATTCCGTCGCCAGCGCGGCGGTGCCGCCGCAATGGTCGGCATGACCGTGCGTGACGAGCAGCTTTTCGATCGTCACGCCCGCTTGGGCCGCCGCCGCCTTGAGCCGCGGCAGCTCGCCACCGACATCGATGAAGGCGCCGCGCATCGTCTTCGTGCACCAGATCAAGGTGCAATTCTGCTGGAACGGTGTGACCGGAATGATCGCGGCCCTGAGGGGAGGTTCGGAAGCCATGCCCCCAAGATGGCGGCCCCACCCGGCGGGAGCAAGCGCCGACGGCCGCGCGGCGTGCCTCCGGTTGCGGCGGCGCGCCCGAGCGGGCACAGCGCGGCCATGCTCTCCGCCGGTCTGCCCTTCGTGCTGCTCGACGACGCCCGCCCGGGCGGCCCTCATATCCTCTATCGCGATCCGCTCGGCATCGTCGAAGCGCGTCGCCCAGAGGAGGTCGCCCCCGCGCTCGACCGGCTGCGCGCCGCATTGGCGGAGGGAAGGCACGCCGCCGGCTGGATCGCCTATGAGGCGGGGCTCGGGCTCGAACCCAGGCTGGCGCCGCTCGCGCATCCAGGCGGCGCGATGCCGCTTTTGTGGTTCGGCCTGTTCGCGCGGGCGGAGCGGATCGACGAAGCGACGCTCGCGAAGGCGCTTGGCGACGGGGCCGGTGCCTGGGTCGGCGCGCCCCGCCCCGGCATCTGCCGCGCCGATTATGACAAAGGCTATGCCCGCGTGCAGCACTTGATCGGGGCGGGCGACATCTATCAGGCCAATCTGAGCTTCCGCGCCGATGTCGCGATCGCAGGCAACCCGCTCGCAATCTATGCGCGGCTGCGGCGCAATGCGCGCGCGGGCTGGGGCGGGATCGTGCATGACGGGCGCAACTGGCTCCTGTCACTGTCGCCCGAACTCTTCTTCAAGAGCGACGGCGCGCATGTCGAGGCGCGGCCGATGAAGGGCACCGCACCGCGCGGCGCGGATGCGGCGGAGGACGAGGTGCTCGCCACCGCGCTCGCCGCCGACCCCAAGCAGCGCGCCGAGAATTTGATGATCGTCGACCTGATCCGCAACGATCTGTCGCGCGTGGCAAAGGCCGGCAGCGTGGTCACGCCCGCATTGTTCGCGGTCGAACGCTACCCCACCGTGTTGCAGATGGTCTCCTCGGTCGAAGCCGATCTCGCGCCCGGCCGCGACGCGATCGATCTGATCCGCGCCACCTTCCCCTGCGGATCGGTCACCGGCGCGCCCAAGGTGCGCGCGATGGAGGTGATCGCGGAGGTGGAGGCGGACGCGCGCGGGGCTTATACAGGCGCGATCGGGGCGCTAGACCCCGACGGCAGTGCGGCGTTCAATGTGGCGATCCGCACGTTGGTGGTGGAGGAGGGGCGGGATGACGCGCGCATTGGGCTCGGCTCGGCGGTGGTGGCGGATTCGACCGTGGACGGCGAATGGCAGGAATGCCTCGCCAAGGGGGCGTTCCTGACGATGGATCGTCCGCGCTTCGACCTGTTCGAGACGATGCGGTTCGAGCCCGACGAGGGCATCGTCCGCCTTAACGAGCATATCGCCCGGCTCGGCGCGAGCGCGCAGGCCTTCGGCTTCGCGTTCGACCGGCACGAGATTCGCAACGAAATGCATGCCGCCACCTTCCGCCTGACCGCGTCGTCGCGCGTGAAGCTGATGCTGGGCGAGAGTGGGGCGGTCGCGATCGAGGTGAGCCCGATTCCTGAGACGCCGCAGCAGCCCTTCGCGGTGAAGCTGGTGCCGCTGCCGGTCGATCCCCAGGATTTCCGCCTGCGCCACAAGACCAGCGACCGCGCTTTCTATGCGGCGGCGCGCGCCAAGGCGGGCGCGTTCGAGGTCATCTTCGAACGGCCTGACGGGCTGTTGACCGAGGGCAGCTTCACCAACCTGTTCGTGCCGAAGGACGGGACATTGGTGACCCCGCCGCTGGCGCTCGGCCTGCTGCCCGGCATCCAGCGCGCGCTGCTGCTCGAAAGCGGGGAAGCGGTGGAGGGTGAACTCACCGCCGCCGATCTCGACGGCGAATTCTTTCTCGCCAACGATCTGCGCGGGCTGATGAAGGCGCGGTTGGGCTGATTGATGAGCGCCGCACCGGCCCGCACCCCGCGCACCGCCCGAAGTAATATTTCGTGGGGACCCCGACGACCTTCCATAGAATAACCCTTTGGAGGTCGGGTGGGTGTGTGAGGGCGATAATAATGCATGAAGAACAAGACCGTAAGATTTCACCAAAAACATATGGCGTTGTCGGCGGGATATACGTCGCACTATTCCCTGGGTATTTATTGCTTCTCCGTTTTATCAACCCCAACGATGCTTTAATTATTTACTGCATCAGCGCGATATTTTGCACAATATTTTATGTAAGACGAAGATTTGCAAAGAAGATTAAATTCATAATTTCTATACTTATACTGTATGGTGCTCACATATCTATGGTATTTTTACTGACACTTCCCGACAAGATCTTAGGAATGTTCTTGATAGCTGGCTCTATAATTGATTTAATAATCGTCGATGCAATAATTGCCTACCTAGAAAGGCTTAGGGTTTTTTAGACGGAAACACGCAACTTGTTTGGCCACTGTGGCAGACCGTGACAGGTGCAATAACCCCTTTACTCCACTGCGTCGGGAGCTGGCCTCGCCTAATAGCGCGTCTCTCTGCTTGTTGCCCGGCCCGGTGGCTTGAAGCTGGTGGCAGGGCCGAGCGCCACCAAGGAACTTACCCTTTCTGACGGGTGCGAGTCGGCGCGGCCTCGCCCAGCTTTGCCGGGCTAAAGACTAACACGGTTGATGGGGCCGGAAGGCGCGGTCTATAGCGCCCGCGCCTTCTTAATCTTCGGCAGAAAGACCACCATCGATGAGCCTCCTCTCGGCCGCGCTCGGCCGCATCAGCCCTTCGCCCACGATCGCCATGACCGGCCGCGTGCTGGAATTGAAAGCGCAGGGCGTCGATGTGATCGGCCTGTCGGCGGGCGAACCGGATTTCGACACGCCCGATTTCGTCAAGGAAGCCGCGATCGAGGCGATCCGCGCGGGCAAGACCAAATATACCAATGTCGACGGCACCGCCGAACTGAAGGCGGCGATCGTCGCCAAGTTCAAGCGCGACAATGGCCTGGTCTACGAGCCCGGCCAGATCAGCGTGAACGTCGGCGGCAAGCACACGCTCTTCAACGCGCTGGTGGCGACGGTCGAGGCGGGCGACGAGGTGATCATCCCCGCGCCTTACTGGGTCTCTTACCCCGACATCGTCCAATATTGCGGCGGCACGCCGGTGATCGTGTCGGCGGGCGCGGCGCAGAATTACAAGATCCAGCCCGACCAGCTCGAGGCCGCGATCACGCCGCGCACCAAGTGGCTGATCCTGAACTCGCCCTCCAACCCGACCGGCGCGGCCTATACCGAGGCCGAGCTGAAGGCATTGGGCGAGGTGCTGCTCCGGCATCCGCATGTCTGGGTGATGGCGGACGATATGTACGAGCATATCGTCTATGGCGACTTCAAATTCACCACGATCGCGCAGGTCGTGCCCGAGCTGTACGAACGTACGCTCACCGTGAACGGCTGCTCCAAGGCCTATGCCATGACCGGCTGGCGCATCGGCTTCGCCGGCGGACCCGTTGCGCTGATCAAGGCGATGGCCAAGCTCCAGTCGCAGTCGACCTCCAATCCCTGCTCGATCGCGCAGGCGGCGGCGACGGCGGCGCTCAACGGCCCGCAGGATTTCCTCGCCGAGCGCAATGCCGCGTTCGAGAAGCGCCGCGACCTGGTCTGCTCGATGCTCAACCAGATCAACGGCGTGCATTGCCCGCGCCCCGAAGGCGCCTTCTACGTCTATCCCGACGTGTCGGGCCTGATCGGCAAGCAGACGCCCGCCGGCAAGGTGATCGACAGCGATGCGGCGCTGATCGATTATTTCCTGGACGACGTGCGCGTTGCCGCGGTGCACGGCGCCGCCTTCGGCCTGTCGCCCGCCTTCCGTATTTCGTACGCTACCTCGGAAGCGTTGCTCACCACGGCGTGCGAGCGCATCCAGACGGCCTGCGCGGCGCTGCGGTGAGCTACCCGTCACCGCGACAATGAGCGTCACCCCAGCGAAAGCTGGGGTCTCAGGAGGGCGAGGGCCAAGCCTCCTGAGATGCCAGCTTGCGCTGGCATGACGATCGGACCCAGACCTCCTGAGATGCCAGCTTTCGCTGGCATGACGGGTTCGGTCAGGTCAGCTCGTGCGTGAGCGTGATCTCGCAATTCAGCACTTTCGAGATTGGGCAATTCTTCTTGGCGCCCGCCGCTATCTCGGCGAATGTGTCCGCGTCGATGCCCGGCACCGACGCCTTGAGCGTCAGGTCGGATCGCGTGACCTTGAAGCCGTCGCCATCCTTGTCGAGCGTGACGGCGGCTTCGGTCTCGAGCGTGCCGTCCGCATAGCCTTCGCCCGCCAGCGCGAAGGACAAGGCCATCGTGAAGCAGCTCGCATGCGCCGCCGCGATCAGCTCTTCGGGATTGGTTCCTTTCTCGTCGCCGAAGCGCGTGCCGAACCCATAAGGCGTTTCGGCGAGCACGCCCGACTGGCTGGAGATATGGCCTTTGCCAGGTTTGCCAAGGCCTTCGTAGCGGGCGGATGCTTTGCGCGTCGGCATGTTTCGTCTCCGTGCGTGTAACCGGCCCAACGCCTGCCGCGTATAATCGCTGCGCGGGCCGCGGCTATTAAAGGTTCGGCCTGCCGCACTTATATGACGCTTACCCTGTCGGAGCAGAATGATGCCCAAATCCTCATCCGTCCTTGCCGCCGCCGCGGCGCTCGGCCTCGCGTTGACCTTTGCCTACGGCGCCGCCGGTGCCGCTGCGGAAAGCGCGGTCCACGCACCTGCGCCGATCGTGACCGTGGCCAGCACCGCGCATAGCGAGACCGCGATCTTCGCGGGCGGCTGCTTCTGGGGCGTGCAGGGCGTGTTCCAGCATGTGAAGGGCGTGAAGAGCGCGGTCTCCGGCTTCACCGGCGGTGGCGGGGATACCGCGCATTATCAGCGCGTGTCGGATGGCGATACGGGGCATGCCGAATCGGTGCGCATCGTCTTCGATCCGACGCAGGTGAGTTATGCCGATCTGCTGCGCATCTATTTCTCGGTGGTGGCGGACCCGACCCAGCTCAACGCGCAGGGCCCCGATGTCGGCACCCAATATCGTTCGGCCTTGTTCCCGACCAATCCGGCGCAGCGCAAGGTGGCCGAGGCCTATCTCGACCAGTTGCGGAAGGCGAACGTCTGGAAGAAGCCGATCGTCACGCGGATCGAGCCGCTGCGGCCTTTCTATCCGGCCGAGGCCTATCACCAGGATTATCTGACTTTGCACCCGGATTCGGGCTATATCCGCTACAATGATCTGCCCAAGGTGGCGGCGTTGAAGGCGATGTACCCGCAATTGTGGCGCGAACAGCCGGTGCTGGTGAACGCGAGAGGCTAAGCTCAGATCTCATCCGTCATGCCGGACTTGTTCCGGCATCCACCCATCACCCTCACAGGCAGTGAGGGAAGGGACGGTGGACCCCGGAACAAGTCCGGGGTGACGACAGGAATCACGCCGCGAGCGGAAACCGCAGCAATTTATCTTCCACCGGCACCAGCGCCTGCGCGGGGCCGCCCACCGCACGGATGATCACCGGGTCGTCCGCGTCCATGCCGCCGGTCAACGCGCCGAAAGCGGGCAGGATCAGCTTGGTCCCGCTCGCGACGAAACAGCGCCGCGCGACATGGCGGCCGCGCAGGGTCAGGCGCAGCTTGGGATGGAAATGGCCGGACAATTCGGGGCGCATATCGCGGGGATCGGCCTCGTGGCGCAGCACCAGCCCGTCGACCTCCGCCTCCTCGGCCACCGCGCCGCCGCAATGGTCGGTCAGCACCGAATCGTGATTGCCCGTGATCCAGGTCCAGCGCGTCGCCGCGGTCAATGCGATCAGCCGCGCGCGGGCATCCGGCTGAAGCCGCTCGCAGCCCGCTTTGTCGTGGAAGCTGTCGCCCAGGCACCAGATTTCGCGCGCCGCCGTCCTGGCCTGCAATGCCGCCAGCTCGGTCAAGGTCGCGATCGAATCATAAGGCGGCAGCATCTGCCCGCCGCGCGCATACCAGCTCGCTTTTTCCAGATGCAGGTCGGCGACCAGCAGCGCCTCGCGCGCGGGCCAGTAGAGCGCGCCGGGACCCAGCGCGGCCAGCTCCACACCGCAGAACGAAAAGCGAACCATGCCCCGCTATAGGCATGGCGCTACGCACGGTGCAACCGGTCCTGGCGAAGTCCGCGCCTGCAAGCCCGATCCGACAGGCCGCGCTTTCCTTTTGGGCCTCCAACGGCTAAGGGCGGCGCGCTTTTTTTGTACATCCCTAGACTTGAAGGACTTCGCTTGGCGAAAGAAGAACTGCTGGAAATGCGTGGTCAGGTGGTGGAGCTCCTGCCCAACGCCATGTTCCGCGTGAAGCTCGAAAATGATCATGAGATCCTGGGCCATACCGCCGGCAAGATGCGCAAGAACCGCATCCGCGTGCTGGTCGGCGACGAGGTGCTGGTCGAATTGACCCCCTATGATCTGACCAAGGGCCGGATCACCTATCGCTTCAAGTGACCTGCCGCAGGCGGGTCGTCCCGGCCCCGGCCGGGATCCAGCAAAAGGCCTGCGCACAGTGCGCCTGATTCTCGCCTCCGCCTCTCCGCGCCGCTCTGATCTCCTGGCGCGAATCGGCGTCGAGGTCGCCGCGATCGATCCCGCCGAGATCGACGAGACGCCGCTCCCCAACGAAAAACCCGCCGATTATGCCCGCCGCATCGCCGCGGCCAAGGCGGCGATCGTCGCGCCGCGCCATCCCGGCGCGGTGATCCTCGCCGCCGACACGGTAGTCGCGGCGGGGCGCCGCATCCTGCCTAAGGCGACGGACGCGGCGGAGGTGCGCGCGTGCATGACCCTGCTCGCCGGGCGCCGGCATCATGTGCTGAGCGCGGTGACAGTGGTCGACGCGGCGGGTGTCGCGCGTCACCGCCTGTCCGACAGCATCGTCGCCTTCGGCCCTCTCACCGAAAAGGTGATCCAGGCCTATGCCGACAGTGGCGAGGGTGTCGGCAAGGCTGGCGGCTACGCCATCCAGGGCCGTGCGGAAGCGTTCGTGCGCTATCTGTCGGGCAGCCATTCCGGCGTGGTCGGTCTGCCCTTGTTCGAAACCCGCGCTCTGCTCGGGTCGGCCGGGATCTCCGTTGGCTGAGTGGCTCTACGAGGCCGGAATCGGCGAGACGCGCGCCGCCTTGGTCGAGCGCGGGCGCATCCTTCAAATGCAGATCGAGCGCGACGGCGAACCGGGACCGCGCGTCGGCGCGATCCGGCGCGCGCGGCTCACGCGCAAGGCCGACGGATCGGCGCGCGGGCTGGTGACGCTCGACGGTGGGATCACGGCGCAGCTCCAGGCGGTGCCGCCGGGACTGACCGAGGGCGCGGCGCTGACGGTCGAGGTGATCCGCGAAGCTTTGCGCGAAGGCGCCGAGACCAAG
>JAEKMC010000041.1 GCA_019508115.1 Sphingomonas sp. | reverse complement strand
GCGCCGTCAGGCGCATTTTCAACGAACCTAAGTCCCGGCTTTATTCTCGACCGGTGTGACTGCATTTGCCGGCGGTTGCACGGCCGGCGGCGGTGCTACGGCGCGGGCGAGCAGATCGGCGGGCTTCAGCGATACGTCCTTGGCGATGCGATCGGGGTCGCCGAGCGTGGGGATCGGGGTTTGCCCGACCATAACGGTCGTATAGCCAGGCCGCCCGGTCGTCATCAGCGGCGCAACCGCGTCGGCGGGGACCTGGAAATGGTCGCCGGGGTGGAGGATGTTCATGAACAACGTCTTCCCGCTATCCGACACCTTGATCCACACGTCCTGCGTCGCGCTGATCACGACCGGGCCTGTCGGCTGGGCTGTGGTTGCGGTGGGGGCTGGCGGCTGCGCCGCCCCGGCGGGCGCCGGTTGGGCTGCGGGCCGTGCGGCGCTGGTGACCGGCGCGGCCTGATCGGTCGCGGCGGCGGCCACCTCCCTCGGCTGTTCGGCCGTGCCGCGCCAATAGAGATAGCCGAGCCCGACCACGACCGCGATCAGCAGCGCCAGCAAGGCGAGGCCGGCGGGCGGCGTCCGGCGCGGGTCGGCGGGTTCGTAGGGCAGCGACTGCGAGGGCTGGACCGAGAGGCCGCCCATCTCGACGCGGAACTGATCGGACAAGGCCTGGCCATCCAGCCCGAGGCGGCGCGCCCAGCTCTTGATGAAACCCGCGCTGTAGGTCGGGGCGGGCAGCCCGTCATAGTCGCCATTCTCGATCGTGGCCAAATGACGCTTGGGAATGCGCGTGCTGCTGGCGATTTCCTCAATCGTCAGGCCCTGCGCTTCACGCGCCGCGCGCAGCTTTTCGCCTACTCGCTGCGGTGTTCCGGTCGTTTCAGAAATCTCGTCTTCGCCGCTCACCCATCATCCCCGGCCTGGTGACGACCATAGCTCGACACTTCGCACACAGTCGCACCTAACTGTCAAATCACAAGGCTTTTTTTGGGTTGGAGCCCTAGCTGATCCGCACCCCGTTCGCGTCCGCCCATTGCAGCAAAGTCGCGCGCATGTCGCGGGGCGGCGCGGCGAGCAGCTCCGCAATCACGCTGCGCAGCGCGGGAATGTCGAGCGAACGCACCATCGCCTTGACCGGTCCGATCGCGGCGGGCGTGATCGAAAGACGTTCGATGCCGATGCCGATCAATGCCATCGCCTCCAGCGGCTTGCCCCCCATCTCTCCGCATATGCCGACCGGCACCCCGGCGGCGTCGCACTGCTCCACCACGCGACGGATGAAGCGCAGGATCGCGGGCGAGAGCCAGTCATAACGCTCGGCCAATTTGGGATGCGCGCGATCGGCCGCGAACAGGAATTGGGTCAGGTCGTTGGTGCCGATCGACAGGAAATCGAGCTTGGGCAGCAGCATGTCGAGGCTTTCCGCCAGCGCCGGCACCTCGAGCATCGTCCCGTAACGGATCGAGGTCGGCAGCAGCCTGCCCTTGGCCGCGGTCGCGGCGCGCTGTTTCTCGAACAAGGCATGCGCTTCGTCGAACTCCCACGGCTCGGACACCATCGGGAACATGACCTGCAAGGTGCGGCCCGAGGCCGCCGCGATCAGCGCGCTCGCCTGCGCCTTCATCAGCGCATCGCGCTCGAGTGCGAGCCGGATCGCGCGCCAGCCCATCGCCGGATTTTCCTCATCCGCCGCATCCGCGTCCGCGGTCATGTAGGGCAGCACCTTGTCGCCGCCGACGTCGACCGTGCGGAAGATGACCGGCTTGTCGCCCGCCGCCTCCATCACGTCGCGATACAGGCGCTGCTGGCGTTCGCGCTTGGGCAGTTCGGCCGAAACCAGGAATTCGAATTCGGTGCGGAACAGCCCGATCCCGTCGGCGCCGGTCGTGTCGATCGCCGCAACATCGTCGCGCATCCCGGCATTGACCATCATCGTGATCCGCGTGCCGTCTTTGGTGATGGGCGGAAGATCGCGCATCGCTGCGAATTCGGCGCGCTTTTTCTGGCCGAGCGCGAGCTTGGCGTCGAACGCCTCCTCGATCATCGAGGTCGGGCGGACGAAGGCGGCGCCCTGGCTCGCATCGACCAGCACGAGATCGCCCTCGCCGATCTGGCGGCGCGCATCGCGAACGCGGCCGAGCACGGGAACGCCCATCGCGCGTGCCACGATCACGACATGGCTGGTGAGCGAGCCTTCCTGCAGGATCACGCCCTTGAGGCGGCGGCGATCATATTCGAGCAGCTCGGCCGGGCCCAGATTGCGCGCGATCAGGATCGAATCCTGCCTGAGACCCAATTGCGCGGCGGTTCCCAACTGGCCCGAGACGATGCGCAGCAGCCGATTGGAGAGGTCCTCCAGGTCGTGCATCCGGTCGGCGAGCAAGGGATCGTCGATCTCGCGCATGCGCATGCGGGTGCGTTGCTGGACGCGCTCGATCGCCGCTTCGGCGGTCAGGCCGCTGTCGATCGCGGCGTTGATCCGGCGCGACCAGCCCTCGTCATAGGCGAACATCTTGTAGGTCGCGAGGATGTCCTGATGCTCGCCCGCCGCGCCGAATTCGGCCTGGCTCATCATGCGATCGATCTGGTCGCGCATCTTGTCGAACGCCGAATAGACGCGATGGCGCTCATATTCGGTGTCTTCGGCGACCGTATGCTCGACCACCACGCGCGGCTGGTGGAAGACGGCATAGCCCGCCGCCATGCCCTCGACGAGCTTGAGGCCGGTCAGCCGCGCGGTGCTGCCGTCACGCTGCTCGGTGCCGCGCGCGGTGGCCTCGTCGATCAGGCCGGCGCCCGCGATCAGCTCGGCCAGCACCATCGCGACGGTTTGGAGCGCCTCGATCTCGACATCGTCGTAGCGGCGCGGATCGGCATGTTGGACCGCGAGCACGCCGACCGCGCGTTCGGCGCGCACGATCGGCACGCCGGCGAAGCTGTGGAACAATTCCTCGCCCGTTTCGGGCTTGTAGGCGAAGTCGGGGTGGCTCGTCGCCTCGTCGAGGTTGAGCGTCTCGTTCTTCTCGGCGATCGTGCCGACCAGCCCCTCGCCGAGCGAGAGCTTGGTGACGTGAACCGCTTCCTTGTTGAGGCCGCGCGTCGCGAACAGCTCCAGCTCGCCGTCGCGCAGCAGGTAAATCGAGCAGACTTCGCTGTGCAGCGCCTTGGCGATGATGTCGACGACGCTGTCGAGCTTGCCCTGCGCGTTGGCGCGCGCAGCCATCACGTCGTGGAGCCGCGTCAGTATTTCGCGCGCGGCGGACGTTGCGGATGCGGTGGCCATCGCGCCCACGGCTAACAGATAGCGCGGCGCGGACCAATATGCCCGTGCAGGAAACTATGTCCGCCCCGGCAGAAACGGGCTTGCATATCGTTATACCATGTGTCATACAGTATGCGACATACACCATGCGAGACACAGCAAGTGCCGATCGAGGATGATCTGTTCGAAAAATTGCGGGTCGAGCTTCGGCGCGGTTCGCTGATCCTGGCGGTGCTCGGCGCGCTTCGGGTCGAGCGCTACGGCTATACGCTGCGCCAGAGCCTGGAGGATGCCGGGCTGCCGATCGAGGAAAGCGCGCTCTATCCGCTGCTGCGGCGGCTCGAGACGCAGGGTTTGCTTACGAGTGAATGGCGCGAAGAGGCGAAGCGCAACAAGCGCTTCTACCGGCTCTCGCCCGACGGCGAGGCGATCCTCGCGCAACTTCTCGGCGAATGGAACGCGATCTCGGATTCGATCCTGCGCCTGACCGAAGGGAATGGATGATGAACAACCTGCAGGAACGCTATCTGCATGCGGTGCGCTGGGCTTTGCCCTCCGGCAAGGCAGACGACATCGTCGCCGAATTGCGTGACATCCTCGCCACCCGGCAGGAGGATCGTGAGGAGGCGCTCGGCCGTCCGCTGACCACGGAAGAAACGAGCGCTATGCTCAAGGATTTCGGCCATCCGCTGATCGTCGCAGCGCGCTACCGGCCGCAGCAATGGCTGATCGGTCCCGACGTCTATCCCTTCTACATCTTCTCGCTGCGGATCGTGCTGCTGATCAGCCTTGGCATCCAGGCGGCGGTCGCGGGTGCAAGGATGGCGTTCGGCGACGGGCGGCCGCTGCAGATAGCCGCGCAGAGCTGGGGCGGCCTCTGGATGTCGCTGATCATCAGCATCGGGGTTGTGACGATCATCTTTGCGGTGATGGAACGCGCGGGCTTTCCTGCCGATCATATCAAGCGCTGGGTGCCGGATCAGCTTCCCGACGTGAGGGACAAGCGCAAGAGCGTCTGGGAATCCGTGTTCGAGATCGCGGCGGGAATCCTCTTCCTGCTGTGGTGGGCCGGGATCGTGCATTTCCCGATGCCCACGGGCGGAGCCGATTTCCGGATCGAAGCAGCGCCGATCTTCTCACAGCTTTATTGGCCGATCTTCGCGCTGGTGGCGGTGCGGCTGGTCGACAATCTGATCGAATGGGTGCGGCCGCGCTGGACTTTGGTGCGGAGCGTGCTGACGGTCGGCACCACGATCGCCGGGCTCGTATTGCTGGCGCTCATCTATCGCGCCGGTCAATGGGCGACGATCGTGTCGACCGGCATGCCCGCCGACAAGGTCGTCCAGCTCGGCGACGCACTCAATCTCAGCCTCAGGATCGCGATCATGGTGACGGGCGTGGTCTGGACCTGGCAGGCGGTCGTGGTGTTGTGGCGGCTGCTGCGCAAACGACAGCGCGACGCCTAGCTTCTACCGTCAGTGCAAAGAGGAGGCGAGAAGCAATCCAGTCGCGGAGGCTGGATTGCTTCCTCCGCGTCAGCGTCGCGCCAGCGCGGCTTCGGCCTCATCGAGCAGGCTGGCGATGATGGCGGTCACGGGTTCCTCCTTGCTGACCATGCCGACCGACTGGCCGGCCATGACGGAGCCCTGCTCGACATCGCCTTCGATTACCGCACGCCGGAGCGCGCCCGCCCAATAATGCTCGATCTGGAGCTGGGCCTCCATCATCTCGATCTTGCCCTCGTCGAGCAATTGGGCGACCTCGCGCTGCTTGGCGGTGAAGAGTTCGCCCGCCGCATTCTTGAGCGCGCGCACCGGAATCACGGGCAGGCGCGGGTCGATCTGCACGCTGGCGATCGCGTCGCGCGCGGAGGCGCGGATGAAGGCCTTCTTGAAATTGGGATGCGCGATGCATTCGGTGGCGCAGACGAAACGCGTGCCGAGCTGCACGCCCGCCGCGCCCATTTCCAGATAGCCTGCGATCAGCTCGCCGCGGCCGATCCCGCCCGCGATGAAGACCGGAAGCTGCTCGGCGATCTCGGGCAGCATCTCCTGCGCGAGCACGCTGGTCGAGACCGGGCCGATATGCCCGCCCGCTTCCATGCCCTCGATTACGAGCGCGTCGACGCCCGAACGGATCAGTTTCTTGGCAAGCGCCAGCGCGGGCGCGAAGCACAGCAATTTGGCGCCTGATCCCTTGATCCGATCGATCGAGCCCGCCGGCGGCAGGCCGCCCGCGAGCACGACATGGCCGACCTTGTGCCGCGTGCACACGTCGATCAGCTCGGACAAGGCCGGGTGCATCGTAATCAGGTTCACGCCGAACGGCTTGTCGGTCATCTTTTTGGTGCCGGCGATCTCCGCATCCAGCAATTCGGGCGTCATCGCGCCGCACGCGATTACGCCGAAGCCGCCGGCATTGGAGATGGCCGAGACGAGATGGCGCTCGGAAACCCACGACATCGCCCCCGCCATGATCGCGTGCTGCGTGCCGAGGAATTCGGCGCCGCGACGCATAAGGGCGTCGGTGCGGGGGTGGGACACTCCCTCTCCCGCTTGCGGGAGAGGGCTGGGGTGAGGGGCCGAGCGCAGCTCGGCGTCAAAGGTGTTCATCCGGCCCCCCTAGCAAGAAGAAGGCCCTCACCCAACCCTCTCCCGCAAGCGGGAGAGGGCTTGAAATCACGCCGCGTCGTCGGTGGAATCCAGCCCATAAGCGGTGTGCAGCACGCGCACCGCGAGCTCGGTATAATCCTCATGGATCAGGACCGAGACCTTGATCTCGCTGGTGGTGATCGCGAGCACGTTGATGCCGCGGTCGGCAAGCGCCTTGAACATCTGCGCGGCGACGCCCGCATGGCTGCGCATGCCGACGCCCACGACCGAGATCTTGGCGACCGTATTGTCGTGGATCAGCTGTTCGTAGCCGATCGCCTCCTGCGCCCTGGCCAGCACGTCGAGCGCGCGCGTCAGCTCGGCGCCAGGCACGGTGAAGGTGACGTCGGTCGATCCGGTATCGTGCGCGACATTCTGCACGATCATGTCGACGTTGATGTTGGCGTCGGCGAGAGGGGTGAAGATGTTGGCGACCGCGCCGGGCTTGTCCGGCACGGCGGTCAGGGTGACCTTCGCCTCGTTCTTGTCGTGCGCGATGCCCGTGATGAGCTGGCGTTCCATCTTGCTTCCTTCGATCTCGTCTTCGTCCACGATCATCGTGCCGGGGGTAGGGTCGTTGCCGGGCGCGTCGAACGAGGAGAGGACCTGGACGCGGACCTTCTCCTTCATCGCGAGCCCGACCGAGCGGGTCTGGAGCACCTTGGCGCCGACCGAGGCCAGCTCGAGCATCTCCTCGTAGGTGACGTATTGGAGCTTTCGCGCCTTGGGCACGATGCGCGGATCGGTCGTGTAGACGCCGTCGACGTCGGTATAGATGTCGCAGCGGTCGGCCTTCATCGCCGCCGCGATGGCCACCGCCGACGTGTCCGATCCGCCGCGGCCGAGCGTCGACACCCGGCCATCCTCGGTCACGCCTTGAAAGCCCGGGATCACCGCGACCTCGCCGCTCGCCATCGCCGCGCCGATCCTGGCGCTGTCGATATTGGCGATGCGCGCGGAGGCGTGCGCGTCCGATGTCGCGATCGGCAATTGCCAGCCGAGCCAGGAGCGCGCTTTGACGCCCATCGCCTGGAGCGTGATTGCGAGCAGGCCGCTCGTCACCTGCTCGCCCGACGCCACCACCACGTCATATTCGCGGGGATCGTAGAGCGGGCTCGCCTCACGGCAGAAATTGACGAGGCGATCGGTCTCACCCGCCATCGCCGACACGACCACCGCAACTTCGTTGCCCTGATCGACCTCATGCTTGACCCGGGCCGCGACGTTGCGGATGCGTTCGATCCCGGCCATCGAGGTGCCGCCGAACTTCATCACGATGCGTGCCATGGGGGTGAGGTCTTTGTAATTAAATTGCGGGAGAGGGCGCCTTCGCGCTCGCCCGCCTGCTAGCGACGCGTCTCGCGCAAGGCAAGCCGAGCAGGCCAAGGAAATCTTTACGGCGCTCCGGGCCGGTGCCGCAATGCGCCGCCAGGCGCATTCCCAAACAGTCTACGCACTGCCACGAAACCGAAGCTACCGATCTGGTACAAACTCTCCTGTCCGGCCGGCAATGGCCGCTCTATCTTTCCGTCTGCGCGAAAAGGGGGGATGCCATGGCTGCGGCGGCTCAATTCGGCAAATCGGGTTCGCTTTCGCTGAAGCTGTGGCGCGGCGAGCGGATGTGCCTGCTCGGCATGGACGTCGCCGATCCCGATCCGAGCTTCGTCGGCTTCGCGGTCGAGGTGCAATCCCCCAAAGCCGCCGGCTTCGCCCCGCTGCGCAATCGGCTGGCCTTCGCCTATCCGGCGGGAAAGACGTTGAGCGGCAATCGCGAATATCCGACCACCGAGGCGCCGCTCCAGACCTTCCGCTGGATCCACTTCCCCTACGATCCGCAGCCGGGGCGCTACGCCTATCGGGTCACGATGATGCATATGGATGCAAGCGAACAGCTGCGTGCCGGCGACACGGTCACCTGTGCGATCATCTTGTGCGATGAGACCGCGCCGGGCTTCGTGGACATCGGCTTCACCCGTAATTTCGCCTCGTCGCAGGCCTTCGCCGACAAATTCCCCGACGCCGCCGGTCGCAAGCAGATATTGCCGCCGCCGAATCAGGGGCTCACTTGGGTCAAGACCGATGCGCCGGCAGGCGTCTATGATTGGCTGGGCGGCAAGGCCAATGACCTGCTGTGGGGGCTGCTCGACGAAGCCGCCAACGATCCGACGATCACGCTCGACGTCATGGCCTATGACCTGAACGAGCCCGATTTCCTCAAGGCGCTGCTGGTCATCGCGCAGCGCCGATTCAACGGACAGCCCGCGCTTCGCGTGCTGATCGACGATAGCGGCGGCCATAAACATGCCGACAGTTGCGAAACCGACGCCGCGAAGCAGCTGGCCGCAGCTGGGGCGCAGGTGCAACGCCATCATTTCGACGGGCTTCAACACAATAAGGTGATCATCGCCCGCAAGGGCGGCGCCCCGTATCGTGCGATCGGCGGCTCGACCAACTTTTCGTTTCGCGGCCTCTATATCCAGGCAAACAACCTGCTCGCCTTCGATGCGCCGGAGGTGATCACTATGTTCGGAGATATGTTCGAGCTGGCTTTCGCCGGGCCGCACGCTCTTGAACAGAATGCCTTGTCCAAAGCCTGGCAGGCGGTGAGCCTGGCGGGTGGCGCGACCACGCGCCTCTGCTTTTCGCCGCATCCGGACAATACGGACCTGTCGCTGTCACCGCTGGCAGGGGCGATCCAGCAGGCCTCGTCGAGCGTGCTCTACGCGATGGCATCGCCAACCGCAGATCGGGCCTGCGCCTGACCAAGCCGGATGGCTCGGTGGGCCTGGTCGACTTCGAATATCTGAGCGCGCACGCGCCCGAGCCGTTCAGCGCGGAATGGTCTGGCGGGGCGGGCATCACCATCCATCACAAGTTCGTGGTGGTGGATTTCAACCTGCCGACCGCCAAGGTGTTCGCGGGCTCGTCCAACCTGTCCGTGAGCGGCGAGGAAGGCAATGGCGATCATCTGATCCAGATTTCCGATCAGCGCGTCGCCACCAGCTATGCGATCGAGGCCTTGCGGATGTTCGACCACCTGAACTTCCGCACCAAGATGAAAGCGTCGGCACCATCCTCCGATCCGCATTCGGCAGGCGTCATCACCCTGAAAAAGCCACCGGCCGAGGGCCAGCCGGCATGGTTCGCGCCTTTCTACGTCGCGGCGAGCCAGAAGGAACGCGATCGGATGCTATTCAGCCGCTAGCCGGTTGCGGCGCGTCAGGCGTTGGCGCTGTCCCGCGCAGTTGATAAGACGGCGGGATGACCAACGGCACCGCCACGATCGATCCTTCGGAAGCCGCCTTCTTCGGCAAGCTCGCCGCCGATTGGTGGGATCCCAAGGGCTCGTCGGCGATGCTGCACCGGCTCAATCCGGCGCGGCTGTCTTATCTGCGCGCGCGGATCGATGAGGCCTGGCATCTCGATCCGCGCGACCGGCACCCGCTGAGGGGACGGCGCGCGATCGATGTCGGCTGCGGTGCGGGGTTGCTGTCCGAGCCGCTCGCGCGGCTGGGCGCGCAGGTGACGGGGCTCGACGCCGCGCCCGAAAATATCGCGGCCGCGCGTCATCATGCGGCAGGGCAGGGCCTCGCGATCGACTATCGCGCGGGCGGGATCGAGAGCCTCGCGGGCGAGCGTTTCGACCTGGTTGTGTCGATGGAGGTGGTCGAGCATGTTGCCGACCCCGCCGCCTTCATCGCCGGACTGGCGGGGGCTTTGGCGGATGACGGGCTGCTGATCCTCTCCACGCCCAATCGTACGCCTTTGTCCAAGCTGGCCCTGATCACGGTCGGCGAGGGCTTCGGCATGGTGCCCAAGGGCACGCACGATCATGACAAATTCCTGACGCCCGACGAACTTGCCGCCCTGGCCGGGCAAGCCGGGCTGGAGGTGATCGACACGACCGGCCTGTCCTTCGATCCGCGCACCGGCTTCACGCTCTCGTCCAACCTGGCGCTCGATTATTTCCTCACCGCGCGACAGCGCTGAAGCAGGCGGGGGGCGGCATGCGTGGCAGGAAGACGATCGTGCTTCACATCGGTCATGGGAAGACCGGCTCGTCCGCGATTCAGGCGGCGCTCGCCCGCAACCAGGATCTGCTGCGGTCGGCGGGCATAATCTATCCCGAGCATGCGGCATCGGATCGCGCGCGCCGTGGCGAGGTAACCTCGGGCAATCTCGACATGGAGGATTGGTTCGAAGGCCAGGTCATCAAGATCGCGAGGGCGCACGAAGGTGATGGCAAGATATTGTTCTCAAACGAGAATCTCTTCCATAACTTTGATCTCTTTCTCGACAACCACCGCAAATATGCGGCCGAGTTCGATTTCGAGATCATCCTCTTCGTGCGCGAGCCGTTCGAGAAGCTCAATTCCTCCTATCAGCAGGCGGTCAAGCGTCGCGGCTTCGCGGACGACATCGCCGAGTTCGCCGACCATGACCGGGATGCCGAGCATGCCGCGCGGCTGTTGGGTGCGCTCGAGGCCGAGGGGGTCGCCTTCGCTTTGTTCAATTATTCCGCGCTGCGCCGATCCGCGATCCAGGCCTTTTTCGAACATCTCGGCGTATGGGAGCTGGTCCGGTCCGAGGGACAGGCCGAGGTCGGAACGGTCAACCGGTCGCTCACCCTCGCCGAGCTCGACCTGCTGCTCCACGTAAATCGGCTGTTCGGCGTCGAGTTCGGCTCGGTGATCGCGGATGCGCTCGTCCATCGCCTGCCCGATCTTCCGTCCGGGATGGCGCCGATCGATCCTGAAACATGGGCGCGTTTCCATGCGCGCACCGCGCCCGCAGTGGAGGCGATCAATCGATTCCTGCCCGAATCCGACCAGATCAGGTTCGATTCGGAGCCGCCCGGCGCGAAGAGCGGCGCGGCGGACCGCCGTCTTTCGGACGCGCAGGTCGAGGTCGTGCGCAGCGTATTTCCCGCCGTTTTGACCTACAGGGACGGGATCGTGCTGCGCGACGTCGCGATGAAATATGAAAGCGGCGAAACGCTCACCCGCGAGGATGCGATCGCGCTCATGCAATATGCCCAGAAAGCGCGGCCCCATGGCCAGATCATCGCCGGCAAGCTCGAAGAGTGGCGGAAGCGCTGAGGCGGCGCGAGCGCAGCCTCGCCCCCGGCGATCCGTCCCGTGCTAAAAAGCGAAACTCTTCTCCTCCCA